>SXNL01000295.1 GCA_005777185.1 Myxococcales bacterium | reverse complement strand
GTCGAGCCTGTCCTGCGCGAGGGCGCCCGCGTCCTGCGCCCCGCGCTTGCCTGCCGCGGGAGGCGCCGGCGCCGCCGCATCGGCCGGCCCGGCGAACGCGCGGTGGTGGTGGCGCCCGGGGAGGACCGCGAGGAGCACCCCCATCACCGTCGCGAGGAAGAGCAGGGCGAGCGCCCGCGCGCGCGATCGGCGCCGCCGCGTCATCGGGGCCTTCCGGTCCGGAGGCGCTCGTAGCTCGCCGAGAGCGTGCGGAGCTCCTCGCAGCACGCGTCGAGGGGATCCGCCGGCTTCGAGTCGTCCCCGTCCGCGAGCGTGGCGAAGCGCTCGTTCATCGCCGCGAGCGGAGCCGTGAGCCGCGCCCGGATGACGACGAGGATCACGCCGCAGAGGAAGACGGCCCCGAAGCACGTCGTGAGGAACAGCCAGACGGCAGAGCGGCGGGCCGCCGCCTTGTCGGCCCCGAAGTCGCTCGCGAGCGCGACGACGCCGATCTGCTTGTTGGTGTAGTTGTAGACGGGCACGAGCTGCACGCCCCAGGGCGTGCCGACCACGGTGCGCTCGTAGTGCTTCGGCTCGGTGACCTCGACGTCGCCGTCGCCGACGAGCGCCTTCGCGAGCTCGGGGTTCGTCGCGTGGAACCGGATGTAGCGCCCGACGCGGTTCTTCGGGCTGAGGATGTCCCCGCCCAGGTCGGTCGCGATCTCGCGAAGCAGCTTCTCGTCGAGGTAGATGCCCGCTTCGATGCCGTACGCCTCCTTGATCTTGTTGAAGATCGACTCGAGCTCGAGGCCCATCTCGAAGCTCCCCTGGAAGGTGCCGGCCTCGTCGAGGATCGGCACGATGCCGGACACGGTCGCCCCGCTCCGGCCGATCGCGATGCCCTTTCGCACGACCTTGTTCCGGTGCACGTCCGCGAGCATCGGCCGGTAGGCCGACTGGTCGTCTCCGAACGCCGCGGGCTTGCTGAGGCGCAGGAACACGACGCCGCCCGGGACGTGGAACGTCGCCTTGTCGAGGCCGTACTTCTCCGACTGCTCCTCGAACATCTGCTTGCACTCGGCGTGGAGCTTCGCGCGATCGCGCGAGATGAAGGCGGAGCGCACGGCGGGCATCGACTCGACCAGCTCGGCACGGACGAGCGCTTTCTCCTCGGTCGACTTCAGCACGCTCGCCAAGACCTGGCGCATGAGCGTGTAGCTGTCCTCGTGGGCGGCGTTCACGAGGCGCGACGTCAGCAGCGTCGCCACGCCGCACACGACGGTCACGACGAGCAGGGAAGCGGCGATGATGATGGTGGGAGCGCTCCGACCGAACTTCATCGCCGCAACGTGTCTCGACTGCCCGTTTCGCGTCAAGCGTTCTCGACGCCAGGCGCCGCGTCACGCGCGGATCCACGTCCGCGGCGACGCCCGCCCCGTCCCCGCGGCTGTCCCATCGCCTCGAACGGGCGGCGCCGCGTGCGGAGATCCGCGCCGCGGCGCGTGGCTTCACGCGAGGTGACCTCAGCGCGTGAAGTGGATGCGCGCTTGCACGACTCCCGGGATCGGATGGCCCTCCCCATCGAGGGCCACGTCATACGTCTGACCCAGGGCGAAGGCCCTCGCGTGCCGACCGAACCCGTGCCCCGGATCCTGGACCAGGACGACCTCCGACGGCCGTCCGAGCCCATCGACGACGATCTTCAAGGTGACCCACGCGTCGTCGACGCGGTCCGTGTTCGCCTCCACCGGGAAGTCGATGCGCTGCCAGCGCTCCCTGTCCCGCAGGCCGGCGGGCCGTGACCGATCCACCCTCGGGGCCTGGGGTGCCGGCGCGGTTCCCATCCTCGTCGCCGTGCCTGTCCCCGTTCCGCCGGGCGCGCCGTCCGCGCGCGCGGCGGGGTCGTACGTTGGACCGCCCTTCGCGCCGACCTGGGTCACCCCTCCCGCGAAGGACGCGGCCGTCCCCGAGATGAAGGCGTGACCCGTCAGGTCGACCTCGTTCGGCTCGGGCGCGCGGGTGAGCACCGCGCCGGCTCGCGCGGCCTCCCCGGCGACGGCCCCTCCGCGCGCATCTCCCCCGGGGCGCACGCCCGCCCGGAGGTCGGGGCCCAGCGACGGGGGACCTGCCTTCGCGAGTGCGGGATCGTCCCGTGCGGCGGTTCCAGGCTCGTCCTTCTTCGCCTCGGGCGGCGAGGGTGGCGCTGGCGTCTTCTCCTGCTGGATGTCGTACGTCCGCACGAGCACCCCTGTGACGAGATCTCGCATGTCCCGATGCCACTCCCCGAAGTCGCGCAGCGCCATCGCCGCCACGCCCAGGCCGACGAGGCTCGCGTGAAAAACGATGGCGACGACGATCGAAGCCGCCACGAGGCGCGACGCGCGAGCCCCCAGACCCAGGATCCGATCCATCGGATCGGCGTGCTCCGCGGGTGCGGCGGGTGCGGGGGGTGCGGGGGGTGCGGGTGATGCGGTGACTTCCATCGTGGGGCCTGGGCCTCCTGGAGATCGGGCCCGCGCTGGCGCGGCCGCCGGGGAACTCTCGATCCGGAGACGTGTAAGCAAGGAGCTTGCCCGGCGAGCCCCACCACGGCTGCGCGTCCACGGGGCACTTCACCACGCGACGAGCCGCGGGCGGCGCAGCCCGTGCGCGCGATGAAGGAGCTGCACACGACTCAGGCCGCGATCGGCGCGAAGGTACCAGGTGACCGGAGACGACGCGACGCGCCGGTACCGCGACGCGGCTTCCCTCCCCGCGGCTTCCGGTGGAAGATGCGTCCATGAAGCCGCCGCGGAGCCTCCTGCTCGATCCGAAGAACCACGCCAGGCACTACCCCGACGAGCGCTCGCGCGCGATCATGCGCAGCACGATCGCGTTCTTCGAGGGCAAGGGAAAGGCCCGGCTCCGAGAGGATGATCTCGCGCGCACCTGGTACGCAGAGTTTCTCGCCTTCGTGAGGACCGAGCGCGTCTTCGCGACGCTGCTCACGCCCTCGTCGGAGCCCGGCGCGGGCGCCGACTGCCGCTGGGACACCTGGCGCAACTGCGAGATGAACGAGATCCTCGGCTTCTACGGCCTCTGCTACTGGTACACGTGGCAGGTGACGATCCTCGGCCTCGGGCCGATCTGGATGAGCCCCAACGGCGAGCTTCGCAGCAAGGCGGCCCGGCTGCTCGCCGACGGCGGCATCTTCGGCTTCGGCCTCTCCGAGCGCACGCACGGTGCCGACATCTACTCCACGGACATGGTCCTCACCCCGCAGCCCGACGGCTCCTGGCTGGCGAGCGGCGAGAAGTACTACATCGGCAACGGCAACGAGGCCGCGATGCTCTCGACCTTCGGCAAGATCGCGGGCACGGACGAGTACGTGTTCTTCGCGGTCGATCCGCGGCACCCGCGCTTCCGGCTCGTGAAGAACGTGGTGGCCAGCCAGTCCTACGTCGCGGAGTACGTCCTCTCGGAGTACCCGATCACGGGGGCGGACATCCTCTCGCGCGGCAAGGACGCGTGGAACGCGGCGCTCAACACCGTCAACGTCGGCAAGTACAACCTCGGCTGGGCGACGATCGGGATGTGCACCCACGCGTTCTACGAGGCGATCACCCACGCCGCGAACCGTCGCCTCTACGGCATGCACGTGACCGACTTCTCCCACGTGAAGCGGATGTTCACGGACGCGTACGCGCGGCTCGTAGCCATGAAGCTCTTCGCGCTGCGCGCCGCGGACTACATGCGCGCCGCGTCCGCGGAGGACCGGCGATACCTCCTTTACAACCCGGTCATGAAGATGAAGGTCACCACGCAGGGCGAGGAGGTCATCAACCTCCTGTGGGACGTCATCGCCGCCAAGGGCTTCGAGAAGGACACGTACTTCGACATGGCGACGCGGGACGTACGCGCGCTGCCGAAGCTCGAGGGAACGGTGCACGTCAACATCGCGCTCATCCTGAAGTTCATGCCGAACTACCTCTTCGCGCCGGCCGAGCGCCCGCCCGTCCCGCGCATGGACGCCGCCCGAGACGACGCCTTCCTCTTCGACCAGGGCCCGGCGAGCGGCCTCGGCAAGATCCTCTTTCACGACCACACGCCTGCCTTCGACGCGTGGCGACTCCCGAACGTCGCCATCTTCCAGCAGCAGGTCGCGGTGCTGAAGGAGCTCCTCATGACGGCGACGCCGGACGAGGCGCAGCGGAAGGACCTCGATTTCCTGATGACGCTCGGCGAGATGTTCACGCTCGTCGTGTACGCGCAGCTCGTCGCCGAGAACGCGAAGCTCTACCTCGTCGAAGACGATCTCGTGGACCAGATCTTCGATTGCTTCATCCGCGACTTCGGGCGCTTCGCCCAGGAGCTCCACGCCAAGCCGAGCAGCACCGAGGCGCAGATGACGTGCTGCCTCCGGCTCATCCGCAAGCCCGCCGTGGACGAGGGCCGCTACTCTCGCGTGTGGGAGCACGTCCACGCGCTGCGTGGGGCGTACGAGATGAACCCGTGACCCGCGCCCGACGACAAGCGGCACCGTGATGGGGCATGCTGCGACCCAAGGCGGGCGAAACCCACGTCGCGGATTTCGGTCCGTTCGGATATCGTCTACCTGTGGACCGACGAGGCCATCGCCGTGGCAACCATGCACGAGAATGTCTGAATGTTACATCGACACCTCGGCCTACACAGCACGGCGCTATCCCGCGCCGCTCATCGAGTACCTTCGTGGCCACGGTGCGGCCAAGGTCCTCTTCGGCAAGAACTATCCGATGATCGAACCCGCCAAGGCCCTGGACGGCCTCGAAGCACTCAGGCTCGACGGCGCCGTGCGCGACAAGTTCCTTCACGGGAATGCCGCCCGCGTCTTCCGTCTCGGCTGATCGCATCGGAGTCCCGGGACGGTCACGCAGCGGCGCACCGGGCCGCACGCGTCATGGGCGCAGTCCAGGAGACTGCTCGTGCACCTGGGCCGGCTCCGCTACGCGCGCGATGGGGGAGGCGAAGAGGTTCCGTGGAGGCGGTGGGGCGCCGGCGCAGACCTCACCCCCCGTCCCCCTGAGGAATCCCCTCATTTTCGAGCCCGAGCCCGAGCCCGATTCCTGCGCAACGAACCCGCGGTTCGTGCCGACTGGCGGGCATGGACGGGTTCGAACATGAGCGACTCGACGTCTACCGTGCGAGCATCGAGCTGGTG
>SXNL01000294.1 GCA_005777185.1 Myxococcales bacterium | reverse complement strand
GTGCCGCCCGGCGTACTCGAAGGTCAGCGCGGAGGAACTGATGGAGATACCGCGCTGCTGCTCGATGCTCATCCAGTCGCTCTTGGTGTGGCTGCGGCCTTCCTTGGCGGTGACGCTGCCCGCTTCCTGGATGGCGCCTCCGTACAGCAGGAGTTTCTCGGTGATGGTGGTCTTCCCGGCGTCCGGGTGGCTGATGATGGCGAAGGTCCGCCGCCGGGCGATCTCCCGCTCTACGCGCTCGTCGCCCATGAAAGACACAAAAAATACAGTGTGTTTCGCGTCCGCGCAAGGCGCGTGTAAGACCACCGCGCGCTTCGCGTTCTCTCGCCCATGAGACGCACGTTCCACGCCTCGGCCCTCTCGCTCCTCTCCCCCCTTGCCTGCGTGCTCGCGCTCGAGTCCGTCGCCTGCGGCAGCGCGCCACCTCAGGCGCCTGCGAGGGTGGCACATGGACAGCCCCCGCTCGGCGCACCCGAGTCCATGGCGATGGCCGACGTGGGCGGCACCACGGCCGGGTCACGCGAGGGGGCTCCCTCGAGGCAGGCGCCTCAGCCCGCGAGCGGTGCTCCCGGGGCGATGATCCATCCGAAGGCTCCGGCCGCGGAGCCGACGAGGGGCGCCGGCAAGGCGAAGGAGGGGCCGAGCGAGCGCGCACCCCTCGTCGTCTACACCGGAGGGATGCGCATGCTCTCCGAGGCCGACAAGATCCCCGCGACCATCGACCGCATCATCGACGTGGCCGAGTCGTACGGCGGCGGGGTGCTCGGGCGGCGCGACGACGCCGTGGATATCCGTGTATCTTCCACACATTTTCGAGAGGCGATGTCGAAGCTCGAGGGCGTCGGCGCCGTGATCCAGCGGAGCGTCAAGGCCGAGGACGTGTCCGAGCAGTTCCACGATCTCGAGGTGCGCCTCTCGAACCTCAAGGCCACGCAGAAGCGCATGCAGGACTTCCTTGCCCGCGCCCAGAACCTGTCCGAGGCGCTGGTCGTCGAGCGCGAGCTCGAGCGCGTCGCGCTCGAGATCGACGGGATCGAGGGCAAGCTCTCGTTCCTCCGCAACCGAACGTCGTTCTCCCAGATCTCGGTCACGTTCCAGGTGAAGCCGAAGGAGGCCGCGCCCGTCGTCGCGACCCCCGTCGCGACGGCGCGTCCCCAGAGGAGCACGCCCGACCTGCCCGTCGAGTGGCTCTCGCGCCTCGGCCTCGATCCCCTCCTCTCGATGAAGTCCCGCTGAACACCGGAGCCCGACCATGTCCCGATCGATCCTCGTCGCCGCCGTCCTCTCCCTCGCCGCCCTCTCGCAGGCGTGCACCACGCACACCACGCGGCTCGACACTCCGGGCGGCTTCGCCCGCCTCGAGGACCAGAAGAGCTGGGCCTACCGCGCCACGAGCCCGCAGGGAGTCGTGATCGCCGCCAAGAACGAGCCCAACGCGATGGGCGGCGACCTCGCCTTCTGGTCGGAGTCGATCGACCTCACGCTCGCCAAGGCCGGCTACGAGAAGAAGCTCGAGAAGGCGGTCCGGACGGCGAGGGGCCTCGAGGGCAAGCAGACACGTTACGTCGCGACGCGCAACGGCCGCGAGCACCACTACTGGATCGCCGTCTTCACCCCGAAGGACAGGGTCGTGGTGGTGGAGGCGGGCGGAGACGCGGAGCCCTTCGCGAAGGCGGAGGCGACCGTGGATCGCACGATGTCGACGCTGGTGGCGGACTGATCCCCCGGGCGCTACTGTGCGCCCGCATGGAGACCCCCCACGGCCTCGGCCCGGTCGTCGACGCCCTCGTCGCGAGCTACCGCGCGGACCAGCGCGGGCGCCACGTGAACCGCAGGTTCCTTCCGTCGCCGCGCGAGATCGAGGAGACGATCGGCCTCCTCCTGCAGGTCTTCTACCCCGGATATTTCCGGCAGGGGCTGACCGACGAGGACCTCGCCTTCCACGTCGGCGCCGTCGTGTCGGACCTCGCCAAGAAGCTCGTCCACCAGATCGAGGCGTGCCTGTGCCACGGCGAGGAGGGCGACGAGCCGCGCTCGAGCCAGGACGTCGGGGCGCGCGCCGTCGACGTCGGCCGCTGCCACCAGCGGGGCGAGGACCTGGCGCGCACGTTCGTCGCGCGGCTCCCCGCCATCCGTCACGTGCTGCTCACGGACGTGCAGGCGGCGTTCGACGGCGATCCGGCCGCCGGATCGATCGACGAGATCATCCTCGCGTACCCGGGCCTGCTGGCGGTCACGGTCCACCGCGTCGCGCACGAGCTCTTCGTTCTCGGCGTCCCGCTCCTTCCGCGGATGATGAGCGAGTGGGCCCACACGAAGACGGGCGCGGACATCCACCCCGGCGCGCACATCGGCCCGAGCTTCTTCATCGACCACGCGACGGGCGTGGTCATCGGAGAGACGAGCGACATCGGCGCGCGCGTGCGGCTCTACCAGGGCGTGACGCTCGGCGCCCTCTCGCTCCCTCGCGGGGCGGACGGGCGCGTCGTTCGCAGCGTGAAGCGCCACCCCACCGTTGAGGATGACGTGATCGTGTACGCGAACGCGACGGTCCTCGGCGGCCAGACGGTGCTCGGCAAGGGCAGCGTCATCGGCGGATCGGTGTTCCTCACGGAGAGCGTACCGCCCGGCAGCAAGGTCGCGATCGAGGCCCCCCGGCTGAAGGTGGCGCCGCCGGCCTAGCGGCAATGCCGATCGGTTAGGCGCGATCCAGCGCAAGAGAAGGGGTGCCCCCACTCGCCGCGCTGCGCGCGTCGGTCTCCCCCAAATCGCGCGCTACGCGCGCTCAGGGGGAGACGAAGAGGTTCCGGGAGCACCGCGCAGACC
>SXNL01000293.1 GCA_005777185.1 Myxococcales bacterium | reverse complement strand
GGTCTGCGCGGTGCTCCCGGAACCTCTTCGTCTCCCCCTGAGCGCGCGTAGCGCGCGATTTGGGGGAGACCGACGCGCGCAGCGCGGCGAGTGGGGGCACCCCTTCTTTTTCGCTGGATCGCGCCCAACCGATCGGCATTGCGCCTAGCCCAGCGCCGCCTCGATCTTGCCCGCGGCGGCCTCCACCGTGAAGCCGAACTTCTCCGCGAGGACCTTGTCCGGCGCGCTCGCGCCGTAGTGGTCGATGCCGATGGCGATCCCGTCGGCGCCGATCCAGGGCCGCCAGGGCTCGGTGCGACCGGCCTCGATCGACACGCGACGAACGCCCGGGGGGAGCACGGCGTCACGATACGCGGCGTCCTGCTGCGCGAAGACCTCGAGGGAGAGGGCCGAGACGACGCGCACGCGCCTCCCCTTGTCCTCGAGCCGCTTCCTCGCCCCGACCGCCACGCCCACCTCGCTCCCCGTCGCGACGATGACGAGCTCAGGCGGCCCACCCGAGGCCTCCTGGAGCACGTAGCCTCCGCGGAGGGCGTCACGCGGCGAGAAACCCGCGTGACGCTCCAGGTTCGGCAGCTTCTGCCGTGTCAGCGCGAACGCGGTCGGGCCGTGCGTTCGAGACAGCGCGATCGCCCACGCGGCGGCGACCTCCAGGGGATCGGCGGGCCTCACGACCGCGAGGTTGTGGATGAGGCGCAGCGCCCCGAGCTGCTCGATGGGCTGGTGGGTTGGACCGTCCTCGCCGAGGAAGATCGAGTCGTGGGTGAAGATCCACAGGCACTGCTGCTCCATGAGGGCGGACAGGCGAATGCTGGGCCGCATGTAGTCGCTGAAGATGAGGAACGTGGCCCCGTAGGGAACGATCCCGCCACACAGCGACAGGCCGTTGCAGATCGCCCCCATCCCGTGCTCGCGGATGCCGAAGTGGAAATTTCGGCCGCCGAACTCCCCGCGGCCAACCGCACCCCCGTCCTTGATCAGGGTCTTGGTCGAGGGCGCGAGGTCGGCGGAGCCGCCAACGAGGGACGGCACGAGCGCCGCGACCTTCTGCTGGATCGCGTTCGACAGGTTGCGGGTGGCGTCCTCCTTCGTGGGGAGCGCCGCGAGCAGCTGCTCGTAGATGTCCGCCGGGATGGTCTTCGCCTCGAAGGACGCCTGCGCCCGTGCGAGCTCGGGGTTCGCTCGTGCCCAGGCGTCATGAGCGTCCTGCCAGGCGGCGCGGGCCTTGCCGAGCTCGGCCTTGCGGGCCGCGAAGAAGGCCGAGACCTCCCCGGGCACGAAGAAGTGCTTGTCCGGATCGAAGCCCATCGCGGCCTTCGTGAGGCGGATCTCCTCCTCACCGAGAGGCTCACCGTGGGCCTTGTGCGTGTCGTGGAGGTTGGGGGCGCCGTGACCGATGTGGGTGCGCGCGACGATGAAGGACGGCCTGCCCTTCTCGGCGAGCGCCCTGTCGAGCGCAGCGCGGATGGCCGCGTGATCGTGGCCGTCGATGTGCTGCACGAACCAGCCGTAGGCCTCGTAGCGCTTGCCCACGTCCTCCGAGAACGCGAGGCTGGTCTCGCCCTCGATGGTGATCTTGTTGTCGTCGTAGAAGGCGATCAGGTTGTCGATCCCGAGGTGGCCTGCGATGCTCGACGCCTCGCAGCTCACCCCCTCCATCACGTCGCCGTCGGAGCAGATGGTGAAGACCCGCGCCCCGGCGTAGGGCGTGC
This sequence comes from Myxococcales bacterium, assembly GCA_005777185.1. Taxonomy (GTDB): domain Bacteria; phylum Myxococcota_A; class Polyangia; order Polyangiales; family Polyangiaceae; genus SXNL01. The sequence continues at coordinate 43,680 of SXNL01000293.1, read as the reverse complement.
CGAAGCGCGCCTCCTTCGCCTTGAGGCCGATCGCGAGACCCACCGCGTTCGCGATGCCCTGCCCGAGGGGTCCCGTCGTCGTCTCGACGCCGGCCGTCAGCCCGTGCTCGGGATGCCCGGGCGTCTTCGAGCCCCACTGCCGGAACTGCCGCAGCTCCTCGAGGGAAAGGTCGTAGCCGCTCAGGTGGAGGATGCTGTAGAGCAACATCGACGCGTGCCCGCACGAGAGGACGAACCGGTCGCGCGCGATCCAGCCCGGATCGGCAGGATCGTGCCGCATCGTGCGTGCAAAGAGCTCGAACGTGATGCTCGCGAGGCCCATCGGCGTACCGGGGTGTCCGCTCTTGGCCTTCTGCACAGCGTCGATGGACAGGCCCTTGATCGTGTGGACGGCCAGGTGGACGATTTTCGTATCGGGATCGGGCGACATGGTGCCGCCATCCTAACCCGACCGGAGGCCCGGAGGCACTTCATCTTGTCGACGCGTGTATCGCAGAAGCGGAAGCTCGAGGGGGCGGCCCCGTCGAACCGGTGCGACCCGCTACATCTTGCTGATGAGCGCGTCGCCGAGGGTCGGCTGGTCGATCTTGCCGAGCCAGATGCTCCACACGGCCTTCATGAAGTCCAGGCCGGCGATGGACGCCGAGCCGCCCCCCGCGACCCAGACGCTCACCGTCTTCGTGGCCGCGCTGTAGGAGATCGAGACGCTACCCTTCTCCTTGAGTTCCTTCGAGAACGCGCCGACGAACAGGCCGATCTTGGCCTGATCGCCATAGCCGTTCATCGCGAACGCGTCGCGCAACGCCTTCTGGATCTTCTCGCCCTCGACGTCGCGCAGCATGTACCAGCTGAAGCGCTTGTCGACGTCGGCGTCGATCACGGCTTGCTTGTTCCTGGCCGGCAGCGGGCCCTTCATGTCGTGGCGGATCGCGTACACCCTCGCCGTGATGATGGCGACGGCCTTCGTGCGCACGCCCTCGCCCGTGTTGTACCAGCCGTCCTTGCCGGGCTCGAGAGCCAACGCGGAGGCCCCCCCGCCGAGCAGGAGGAGCGCGATCGTGACCAGGGTGCGGAGCGCTTTCATCGGATCTCCCTTCCGGCCCAGGATAGCACCGTCAGGTGCACGCTCGGGCCTACGGCGCGCCCTTCACGGCGGCGGTATGGTCCTCGTACGTCTCGGAGAAAGTATGGCGGCCACCGCCCTTCGCCACGAAGTAGAGGTACCTGTTGCGCGGCGCCGAGAGCACCGCCTCGATCGACTTCGTACCCGGGTTGCAGATCGGGGTGGGGGGCAGGCGCTCGTGGACGTAGGTGCTGTAGGGGTTGGCTGGATCCACGTTGATGGCGCGCGTGATCTTCCCGGTGTAGCCCGCGCACGCGGGGATGCGATCACCCATCACGAGGCACCCGTATCCGCTCGTCGGGTCCGACTGGAGCACCTTCCTCTTGAACTGGGGATCCCGCAAGCGGTTCAGGAACACGCTCGCGATGACAGGCCGTTCCTCGTCGACGGCAGCCTCCTTCTCGATCATCGAGGCGAGGATGAGGATCTCGCGCTTCTGGAAGCCGAGCTCCTTCTCGAGCTGCGCGCGACTTGCGGTCCGGGCGCGGCTGACCGCCACGAAGCGCTTCTCGAACTCCTGGACCAGGCGACGCACGAGATCGCGGGGGTCGCCGTCCTTCGGCAGCTCGTAGGTGGCGGGGAACAGGTACCCCTCGGCGGAGGAGCCGTCGATGGAGAGCTCGGCGAGGAGCTTCGGGTCCGTCGTCGCGTCGAGGAACGCTCGCTCCACGGCGACATGATCGGCCGCGAGTTGCCGCGCGAAATCGAAGCGGGTCCACCCCTCCGGGAACGTCACGTGCGCCCGCGTCGTGTTGCCGCGCCGCTGCAGGCGGCGGAGCACCTCCTCCGCGGAGAGGTCGTCCTCGAGCATGTGAGGACCGGGGGCAAGGTACCTGGTGCCCCGCACGGCGCGCACCCACAACGCGAACAGGCTGCCGTTCGAGACGACGTTGGCCTGGGCGAGGCGATCCGCGAGGGTCCCGAGCGACTCCTCGGGTCGGACGACGAACTCGACGGCGGCGCCCGTGCCCGTCTTCTGGTAGCCCGGGAGGAACATCATCGTCGCCGCGAGGACGACCGCGGCGCCGACGAACGTCGCGAAGGCCCACCTGAGCTTCAAGAGTGTGACGGGCCGCAGGCGAATGCGCTTCTTTCGCTTCTGCCGTCGACGCCGTGAGCCGTCCCCCGGCCGCGACCGCGAACCCTCGGCCGAGGATCCGCGGGCACTCCCTGAACCGGGGGTGGTCGAACGCGGATCCGGCTCAGGGTTGGCGACGGACGGCCCTCGCTCCGGATCGCTCACCGGGCGGCCCGCCAGTCCAGCCAGGACTGCAAGATGGTGACGGCGGCTGCCTCGTCGACGAGCGCGCTGGCTCTGGGACCCCTCACGTCGGCCATCCGTAGCGCGGCCCTCGCTTGTACCGTGGTCAGGCGCTCGTCCCACAGCTCGACCTCGCAGCGTGTCGCGTCCGCGATGGCCTGCGCGACGCCGCGCGTCTTCCGGGCCCGCTCGCCTTCCTCTCCCGTCATGTCGAGGGGCAGGCCCACGACGATGTGAGAGATCCCCTCGGCCATCACGAGTGCCCCGAGCGACTCGAGGAGCGCCGCCCGCGGGCGCCCGGGGAGCGTACCTCGTGGGTGCGCGTACATCCCGAGCTCGTCCGACACCGCCACACCGACGCGCACCGCACCGAGATCGAGCGCACAGACGCGCTCACCGTCTGGCCGGAGTTGGCCGAGCACATCCTCCGCATAGCACGTCGTCCTTGACCGTGCGTCCCCAAAAAGGGATAAGCGCACGGCTTCTTTCGACTTCTTCCGAGAAAGGTGAACGGGCGCGTGGCCGTCGTGGGCGTGAAGGGCATGAACGACATCCTGCCGGCCGAGATCGCGCGGTGGCGCGCCGTCGAGTCGGCCTTCCGGGTGTCGATGGAGCTCGGAGGGTTCCGGGAGGTCCGCACCCCCCACCTCGAGCACACCGCCCTGTTCGTTCGCTCGATCGGCGAGTCCACCGATGTCGTCGAGAAGGAGATGTTCAGCTTCCCCCACGGCAGGGACAACCTGACCTTGCGGCCGGAGGGGACGGCTGGCGCCGCCCGCGCCTACGTCGAGCACCGGATCGCGAACAACGAGCCTGTCACCCGCTGGTACTACCTCGGTCCCATGTTTCGCGCCGAGACGCCGCAGCGGGGGCGCTACCGGCAGTTCCACCAGGCCGGAGCGGAGATCCTCGGCGATCCCGGACCGGCGTGCGACGCGGAGCTGATCGACGGCCTGGTGCGCTTCCTCCAGGCGATCGGCGTCCCGCGCGTGACGGTCCACATCAACTCCATCGGGTCGGGCGACACGCGGACGGCTTACGCGCGCGCCTTGCGGGACTTCCTCGAAGGGAGGGCGTCCGATCTGTCCGAGGAGTCCCGGCGCCGCCTCGCCACGAACCCGCTCCGCATCCTCGACTCGAAGGATCCGCGGGATCAGGCCCAGCTCGTCCACGCGCCCCCGGTCTCCGCGTTCATGAGCGACGCGGACCGCGCGCACTTCGAGGGCGTGAAGGCCCACCTGTCCGCGCTGGGCACGCCGTTCGTCGTCGACCCACGCCTGGTCCGGGGCCTGGACTACTACACGCGCACGCTGTTCGAGCTGAAGGCCGACAAGGAGGAGCTCGGCGCGGGGAACACGATCGTCGGCGGCGGCCGCTACGATCGCATGATCGAGGAGCTGGGGGGCCCGAGCGTCCCGGCCATCGGCTTCGCAGCCGGGGTCGAGCGGCTCCTCATCGCCAGCGAGCTTCCCGTCCAGGGCCCACGGATCGACGTGTTCGTCGCGCCGATCGGGGAGGCCGCCGTCGGGCCGGCGCTCTGCCTGGCGCGCGATCTCAGGGCGGCCGGGTCGAGCGCCGAGGTGGACGCCCGGGGGGCGGGCATGAAATCCCTGCTGAGACGCGCCAACAACCTCGGCGCGCGCTTTGCGGTCATCCTCGGCGATCAGGAACTCGCCGCCGGCACGGTGCAACTCAGGGACCTCGACGGTCGAACCCAGGACGCGGTGCCGATGGCCGACGCGGCGCGGATCGTCCAGGAGCGCCTCGGGCGGAGCGCGTCGTGACGGGCCGCGTGCCCGGCTTCGCCTACAGGACGCTCGCGTGTGCGCTCGCGATCGGGCTGGCTCCCGCGCTCGCGATCGCGCAGCCCGCCGGCAGAGGAGCGCCCCCCTCTGGTCCGACGCAGTCTCGCCCCACGCAGAACAAGAAGGTCGGCCCGCAAGCTCGCGGCCCGGACGACGATCCCGGAGGCCAGTCGCCCCTCCGCGGCGAGCCGCAGGCGCTGGTGCCGCAGGACCCGCTCGCGGTCCCCGAGGAGGTCGACAAGCGCATCGGATCCGACACCGACGAGCGCCCGCCCGCCCCGACCGGCGAGCTCGAGCGCAGCGTGAGCAGCGGCTACTACCAGGAGACACGCGGAGACTACCGCTTCCGGTTCGTGCCCCCGCTCTACCTCGAGCACACGCGGGGCGTCGGTCAGACCGTCGAGACCTCCGCGGGCGCGGCGAGCGCCGAGGACACCGAGGGCCTCTACGGGATGCTCTACTACCGCCGTCGGTCCGCCAAAGCGGACGCGGACGTCGTGTTCCCGCTCGCATGGCGCCTGCGCGAGCGCGAGAGCCGCCTCCTCGTCCTCGGCCCGATCGCGCACCGCGAGGCTCCGGGGGAGCACGACAACTGGCTCGCGCCGCTCGTCTTCGAGGGCGAGCGAAAGGACGGAGGGTACTTCCACTCCCCGCTGCTCCTCACCACGTCGCGCTGGGCCGAGAAGTCTGCGTTCACGGTGGCCGGCCCCTACTTCCGTGATCGGGTGGGCTCCGACGTCGACTGGGGCGTCGCGCCGTTCTTCGTGCGCGGCGACAACGGCAACCTCGACGGCGCGCGGAAGCGGTACACGCTCGTCCCGCCGCTCCTGTACTACACGCGCGAGCGCGAGATCGACTCCAGCAAGCTCACCGTCGTCGGCCCCCTCATCTGGAAGTCGGACGACAAACGAGACGTCTTCGACGTCGCGCCGCTGTACTTCAGCATCCGCGGCAAGCCCGAGTCAGGGGGCGTCCGCGAATCGCACACCACGCTCTTCCCGTTCTTCCACTACGGCACGAGCGACGAGCAGACGCTCTTCGTCACCCCCGCGTTCCTCTCGCGGCAGACACCGAAGGTCGACACGCTGCTCACCCCCCTGTTCTCGCGCTCGACGACGCGGAGTGGCCGCACCAGCCTCACCGCGATCGGTCCGATCGCACCGCTCTACATGCGGTACACGGACAAGGACCTCGGCACCGACATGCTCGGGTTGTTCCCGTTCTACTTCGGGTCCACGAGCCCGACCGACCGCATCCTCCTCACCCCCCTGTTCGCCCGCGTCGAGAACGTCGGCGTGTCGAGGACGTTCTGGGCCTTCCCGAACTTCACGCTCACGCGCGGAGAGACGGGGTGGGCGACCGCCCTTCACCCGATCCTCTACCTCGGCCGCGAGAAGGAGGCGTCGCACACCATCATGGCGCCGTTCTTCTGGGACTTCGCGAGCCCGAAGGGCCGGACGACGATCGGGTTCCCGGCGTACTGGCGCTTCGCGAACGCCCAGGAGGAGTCGATCACGCAGGTCGCCGGCAACACGCTGTTCATGCAGCGAAGGGTGGCGGGTGGCCTCGACTGGCAGTTCCACTTCCTGCCCGTCTTCTCGTACGGGGAGGACCCCACGGGCTACTTCTGGAACATCGCCTTCGGACTCGCGGGGTACCAGCGCTCGGGGCAGACCGCGCGCGTCAAAGCGCTCTGGGTCCCCATCACGGTCGACTCGCCCAAGCAGACGGCGCACGCGTACCCGTAGGCGCCTCTCCTACTGCTACTTCACGCGCGCGAGCACGCGCGCGAACGCCTCGCGCGCGAGATCGAGCTCGTCGTCCGTCGTGCCGTCGCCGAGCGAGACGCGGAGCCCCCGACCCGCTCGCTCCGCGCCGACCATGGCCGCGAGGACGGGCGATCGCTCCACCGTGCCGGCGCTGCACGCGCTGCCGCTCGACACGCTGACGCCCTCGAGGTCGAGCGCCGCCACGAGCTCGGCACCGGACCACCGCTCGAAGGTCAGGCTCGCGACGTGCGGCGCGCGAGGGGCGTCCGCCGGGAGGACGGGGACCCCACCGAGCGCGACGAGGTGGGCCTCGAAGGCATCGCGCCGCGCGGCCATACGTGCATACTGCACACATGAATCCGCCGCGCGCCCGAGCGCGGCCCGCAAGCCGGCGCACGCCACGGGATCGACCGTGCCGGGCCGCACGCCGCGCTCCTGGTCGCCGCCTCGCAGCACGGGCGTGATCTGGACGTGCGGGCGGTGTACGAGCCCCCCGATGCCCTTCGGACCGCGCAACTTGTGAGCCGCCACCGCGACGGTGTCGGCGAGGGCGATCTCGGGGAGATCGACCTTTCCCGCGGCCTGCACGGCGTCCACGTGAAGAAGCGCGCCGGCCGCCGCGACGAGCGGGGCGACGGCGCGGAGGGGCTGGATCGCGCCCGTCTCGTGGTTCACGGCCTGCAGCGCGACCAGCGCCACGTCGCCCGAGGCGAGCGCAAGCGCCACGTCGTCCAGGCGCGGGATCCCCGCCGGATCGACCTCGAGCCATCGCACGTCCGCGCGCCCCTCCGCCTCCAGCGCCTCCGCGACGCGCGTCACCGAGGGGTGCTCGAGGCGCGAGGTGACGAGCCGCCGCCGAGGTCCGCCGGACGGGAACGCGGCGCGGATCGCGAGGTTGTTGGCCTCGGTGCCGCCCGAGGTGAAGACCACGTCTCGCGGATCGGCGCCGAGCAGGTCCGCGAGCGAGCCCCGCGCCCCCTCCACCTCCGCCCTCGCGAGCCTCCCGTCCGCGTGTACGCTCGCGGGATTTCCCCAGGACTTCTCGAGCGCGCGGCGCATCGCGACGACGACGTCCGGGTGAGGCGGCGTCGTGGCGTTCCAGTCGAGGTATGCGCGCACGTCAGACCGAGTCGATGACGACCGTGGGCGCGCGCTTCGCCACGGTGAGGCTGAAGGCTGCGCCCCCGAGGAACATCCCCTCGATCGTCGCGCCCTCCGGAATGAGCTTCACGTCCCCGCCGAGGCCCCGCGCGACCCGGCGCGCGATCGCGAGCCCCACCCCGACTCCGCCGTGGGCGCGCGTGGGTGAGCCGTCGACCTGGTAGAACGGCTCGAAGATCCGGCTCGCGCGCTCGGCCTCGATGCCTGCGCCCGTGTCGGCGATGACGACCTCGTACATCGCGTCCACCGGCCGCACGAGCACCCCGACGATGCCGCCCTCGGGCGTGAACTTCGTCGCGTTGTCGAGGAGTTGCACGATGGCGCGGCCGAGGCGGTCCGAGTCGCCGTACGCCGGGAGCGGGCCTCGCGGGAGCTCCTCGAGCATGGTCAGCTTGCGGTCGTGGAGGCCGTCGCCGAGGTGCGCGACGCTCCGGCGGACCGTGTCGAGGAAGTCGTACTCGCGGTGGAAGAAGCGCATCTTCCCCGTCTCGAGGCCCGTCACGTCGATGAGGCTGTCGAGGGTCGCGCGGAGGCGCCGCACGCAGTCGTCCATCGCGCGCAACGCCTTCGCCTGCTGCTTGCTCGTGTCACCGAGCTCCTGATCCATCAGCATGCGCAGGTAGCCCACGATCGGCGTGAGCGGCGTGGCCAGCTCGTGCGAGATGTTGCGGTAGAATTCCGTCCGCAGGCGCTCCATCTCCCGGAGGCGCGCGTTGGCCGTCGACAGCTCCGCGACCTTCTCCTCGAGGTGCGCCACGATGCGACCGCTCTGGACGCGGAGGCGCTCCTCGTTCACCTCGGCGGACGAGGGCATCCGCTGCCGGCCCGTGCCGAGGTAACCGGCGACCTGCCGGGCGAACTGTCTCGCGTCGATCGGTTTCTGCAGGAACCCATCGCACCCGACGGCGATGCTGGTCTCGCGGTCTCCCTCCGCCGTGATGGCGACGATCGGGATCTTCGTGAGGGACGCCTCCGTCCGCAGCCGCAGCGTCACCTCGTATCCGTCGAGGCCCGGGATGTTCAGGTCCACGAGGACGAGGTCGGGACGCTGCGCGAGCGCCTCGCGGACCCCCTCGAGCCCATCCGACGCGTCGATCACGTCGTGGCCCTCCGCGGAGAGGAGCTTCCGCACGAGGAGGCGGTTCCTTGGATCGTCCTCGATGTGCAGAACCCGCGCCATGGCCCGTTCCACTCTCATAGTACATTTCCATCCACGCGCGCCAGCACGCTGGAATTCCTTCCACCCGGCCCGTCGTTCGACCCGCGGGCCGCGCGCTATTTTGCGCGTGTTCCCGGGCGAAAAAAGGGTAGGTTGCCCCCGATGAGCCATCGCGCGAGAACCCTTGCCCTCCTCGCCTCGACCCTGCTCGGAGGCGTGGCCTGCTCGAACCTCACCTCGCCCCCGAGGGAAGAGGCGATCCAGGCAGAGCCGGTCACCGCCACGGGTACGGGTCACGCCGCGGGCGCCGAGAAGAAGCCCGAGGCGAAGCCCACGCCGACCGCCGAGCCGCCGAAGCCGACCCCGCCCAAGGACGAGAAGCCGCTGGAGAAGAAGGACCTCGTCGTTGGGAAGGGCCCGGAAGCAAAGGCGGGCGACAAGATCGCCGTGCACTACGTGGGCACGCTCACCGACGGCAAGGAGTTCGACAGCTCACGAAAGAGGAACGCGCCGTTCGAGTTCATGCTCGGGCGCGGCAACGTGATCCGAGGTTGGGACCAGGGCGTCGAGGGCATGAAGGTGGGCGGGAAGCGAAAGCTCACGATCCCGCCCTCGCTCGCGTACGGCGAGCGTGGGTCGCCGCCGGTGATCCCGCCGAGCGCCACGCTCGTGTTCGAGGTCGAACTGGTGGAAATCAAGAAATGAGAGCCGCGACCGCGATCGCCCTCGTCCTCGTGGGATGCGGCGCGTCGGAGGGCGCGGCGTCGACACCTCCGCATACCGGCGCGACAGCGGCCGCCGTCGCGAAGGAGTCGACGCCCAGCCCGCCTCCGGCGCCGGCCACGCCGGAGCCGCGAGAGGCGCGATCCGAGCGGAGGGAGGCACGACCGGAGCGCGCGGGCCGGACCGGCGAAGCCCCCGCGAAGATCAGCGCGCGCCACGTGCTCATCCAGTACATGGGCGCCGAGCGCGCCGGGCCCTCGGTCGTCCGCACGAGCGACCAGGCGCGCAAGGTCGCGGAGGAGGTGCTCGCGCGCGCCAAGGCCGGCGAGGACTTCGCGAGGCTCGCGGTCGAGTTCTCCGACGAGCCCGGCGCGGCCAACCGTGGGGGATCGCTCGGACGATTCGGAAAGGGCCAGATGGTGCCCGCCTTCGACGCGGCGGCCTTCAAGCTCGCGGTCGCCGAGATCGCCCTCGTCGAGACGCCATTCGGCTTCCACGTCGTCCAGCGCACGGACTGAGCACCTCTCCGTGAGCGACGACGAGACGCCCGAGGAGCGCGCGCGAGAGACCGCGCCCGAGGAGCCAGGCGACGAGGCGCCGACGACGGAGCCTTCCCCGGGCGTGGCGCCGCCGATCCCCCGGGCGAAGGGCCCGCTCCCCATGAAGGCGCCGCTCGCGCTCGCCTGCATGGCGCTCACCGCCGTCTTTTACTGGCTGGCCTTCCCCACGTACGACGCGTGGCCGCTCTCCCTCGTCACGTTCGTGCCGTTCTACCTCGCGCTCGTGGGCCAGACGCCGCGGCGTGCGCTCGGGCTCGGGCTCTTCTGCGGCGTGCTGATGACGTGCCTGGGATTCTACTGGCTGTTCAACATGCTGCGCACGTTCAGCGGCTTCCCGGCGCCGATCTGCGCCTTCTTCGTCCTCGTGGTGAACCTGTACCAGGGCGGCCGCTTCGCGTTGCAGGCGTGGCTCACGGCCCGCGCGTGGGCGCGGGGCTGGCACCCGTGGGCCGCGTTCATCGTGGCGTTCGCGGCGAGCGAGCTCGTCTTCCCGCTCCTCTTCCCGTGGTACTACGCGGCCACCGTCCACGCCGCGCCCGTGCTCATGCAGACGGCAGACCTCGGTGGCCCCATCCTCGTCGGCTGCCTGCTCCTGCTGCCGAACCTCGCGATCGGGGAGGTGCTGCGCGCCCGCCTCGAGCGCCGCGCGTGGGACCGCCGGCTCGTGGGCGTGGGGGCAGGCGCCCTGGGCTTCCTCGCGCTCTACGGAATCGCGCGGATCGGGATGACGACCGCGAGCATGGACGCCAGCCCCGAGATCCGCGTCGGCTACGTCCAGGGCAACATGGGCCTCTTCCAGAAGCGAGAGGATCCCGGAGAGGGTCTGCGCCGCCACAAGCGCCTCACGGCGGACCTCAAGAACAAGGGTGTCGACCTCGTCGTCTGGAGCGAATCGAGCGTCACCTTCGCGGTGCCCGAGCGCATGTACGCGCCGTTCATGAAGGACCGCGTGAGCGCGTACCTCGGCGTGCCCACGATCTTCGGCGGCGTGGTCTTCCGCAACGATCCCGACCGTGAGCGCTGGTTCAACACGGCCCTCGCGTCGAACGCAGAGGGTGACATCACCGGCCGCTACGACAAGCAGTTCCTGCTCGCGTTCGGCGAGTACCTCCCGTTCGGGGAGGCCTTCCCGAAGCTCTACAAGTACTCCCCCAATAGCGGGCGCTTCTCGCCCGGGACGAGCGACGACGCGATCTCGGTCTTCATCCGCGGCAAGGAGCACAAGGTGACCGTGCTCATCTGCTACGAAGACGTGCTGCCGGGCTTCACGAACCGCCTGGTGCGAAAAGGGGATCCGGAGCTCCTCGTCAACATCACGAACGACTCCTGGTTCGGGGACACCACGGAGCCATGGGAGCACCTCGCCCTCGCAAAGTTCCGGGCGATCGAGCACCGCCGCTTTCTCGTGCGGGCGACCAACAGCGGCGTCTCCGCCATCGTGGACGCGAACGGGCGGACCGTCACGCACTCCGGGACCTTCAAGGCCGAGACCGGTGACGCCCCCGTCCGCCTGATGCGCGGCAAGACCGTCTACGAGATCCTCGGCGACGTGCCGTGGTGGCTCGTCTCGATCGGCGCCTTCCTCATCGCGTTCCGGCGCCGGGAAACGCAGGCGCCGCCCCGTCCGCGGAAGATTTGAAGTCCGCGCGCTGGTGGTCTATTTCCCTACCCGGCGCGGGCGGCCAATTCGTCCGTCGTCGTTGAACACGTCCGACCCATCCCCGTCCAAGGAAGGTAGCTTGTTCGCATGCTTGAAACTCGTCGCATCGCGACCGTCCCGACCCAGAGGAGGCTCATCGGCGGGCTCCTCGCCAGCACGCTCGCGGGGCTCCTCGCCCAGGTCGGCGGGTGCACCTCCCTGCAGAACGACGCTCCCCTCGACGACGCCGGCACGTTCGAGGGAGGCGGCGACGGATCAAGCGCGGCGTGCCCCGCCTGCCGCATCTCCCAGTGCACCGCGCTCCAGGCGACCTGCTTCGACTCCGCGGGCTGCACCAAGGTCGCCACCTGCGCCCACAAGCCGAACTGCGACGCCGCGTGCCAGGCCGCTTGCCTCTGCGAGGATCCCCTCGCCCAGACCCTGTACCTGGAGGTGGTCAAATGCGACGACAACGCCCGGTGCACCGGCGCCTGCAAGACCCAGTGCGTGTCCACGACATGTCCCGCGACGAAGCCGACGTCGCGCGTCTGTGACGCCGACGGCGGTGACGCGGGCCCGGTCGACTCGGGGGCCGACGCCGCCGCTCTGCTCGACGCCGCCGTCGAGGCGGCCGCGGACGGCGCCGTCGACTCCGGCGTGGCGCCCCCGACCGAGTCGTGCGCGAGCTGCGCGGGACGTTGCTCGAACGAGCTCAACAAGTGCCCGCTCCTGTCGGAGTGCAGCGAGTACCTCCAGTGTGCACTCGCCTGCGGAACGCCGGCATGTGTCGACCAGTGCGGGGCGACGCGGGCTTCGGGCAAGGCGATCGTGAGGGAGATCGCGCGTTGCATGCAGATCTCGTGCTCCGCTGCGTGTGGCCTCTGATGGTGCTGTGGCTTTTCCGAACCGAAAGGGCGAAACGATGATGCGTCGCTGGATGATCGTGATGGGTACGTTGGTTGGCACGGTCTCCCTGTATGGGCTGGCCCTGCAGGGCTGCACGATAACCTCCGGCACCGTCGACGGCGGAGGCCTCTCGACGGACTCGGGGACGAGCCTGGACGGCACGACGTCCACCGGGGACTCTGCCACGGGGAGCGACGGGGGCACGGGCGGCGACGGCGGCAGCGACGGCAGCGCGGGGACATGCGGCAACGTGACGCTCGCTCCTCCCGCGTGCGACACCTGCGGGAAGGGCAAGTGTTGCAGCCAGCTCAAGACTTGCTACGTGCCTGGCTCGGACTGCGACAAGTACTCGGACTGCATCGAGAAGTGCGACAAACTGCCCGACGGCGGCACGGCGTCCCAGGCGGAGTTCGACACCTGCGTCACGACCGTGTGCAACGCGACCACGCCGAAGGCTGCTCAGGATCTCTACGACGCGATCGACACGTGCCTGGCGGCGCAGTGCAAGACGGAGTGTGGTTTCTAGCCCCGTGAGCCGATGGCCCTCTTCAGGCGCCTCGCGTCCTGGGCCATGTCGACGTTCGTGAACACGTAGAACGCCTCGTCGTGGCGCGCCCCCAGGGCGAGCTCGGCGAGGCGTTCCATCGCGGGATCCTCGTAGCGACTCTTGTGACCCGCAGGGCCCGGGAGACGGTAGTAGGCGACCTTCGCCTCGGCGAGGCCGAACGACAACGGGTCCACGGCGGGGATGACCTTCGCAGCAAGGGCGAGGTCGACCGCGGCCGTGGACTCCCACGTCGGCGGCACCTCGAGGACAATCCGCTCGAAGCGTTTCTTCACCTCACCGAGGAACTCCTTGATCGCAGCCCGGTTGGCCCGGGAGTCCTCGAGCTCGGGAGGGCACGTGAAGACCGCGATCCTCGCGGCGAGGAGGGTGACGATTTCGGTCAGGCTGTCGAGGGCGGCGTCGACGATCTTGCCGCGCCGGAACGCCTCCTGTCCGATCTCGCGGGGCGCGAGCACGCCGAACTCGAAGCCCGCGGGTGCCTCGCGCCGCCACCTCTTCACCGTCGAAGCTCCCGGCATCGAGGCGTACGTCTCCTGGACCTCCACGAACGCGAAGTCCTTGAAGTAGCGCGTCGGCGGGACGGGGAAGCCCGAGCAACCGATCACGTCCCTCCGCGGCGCGGAGGCTCTCGGAGCAGGCTTCTTCATGGTGGGCGAAGGACATTACCACAGCCACCGCGCGTGAGGCGGCCTCGCCGGTCAAGGCGCGATGTCGTCTTCGCCTGGCTCGCTGACGGCCGGGTGCCCGAGGACACGCGCCCCGATGCGCTCGCCGGCGCGACGGGCCGCGGCCCGGACGAGCTCGGGCCGGGCGAACGCCTCTGCGCGCGCTCCCGGCATCCTGGCGCCCAGGACGGTGGCCCGCACGTCCCCCGTGTCACGGAAGGCGGGGGCGCCCTGCGCGACGACGACCACCCCCCGCGCGACCACCGCGAGGCGTGTCGCGCGGGCTACGGGCTGGAGGGAGGCCGACGCCTCCACGCCTTCCGACACCTCGTCGACGCGCAGGACCTCGACCTCGACGCGAGGGTACCGGTCCCCCGGCGCGAGCATCCCCTCCCGCGAGAGGGCTGCGCGCACCGCGGAGACGACCTCCGTCGCGGCTACCTGATCGGGCACGCTGGAATCGGCGAGCACCACCGCGAGGCGCTCACCCGCCGCGGGCTCGCGGACCAGCGGACGGTAGCCGCAGGCACACGTGATCAGGATCGCGATCGCGAAGAGGGGCCAGCTTGCGAGGACCCCGGCCCTCATCCCACGATGAAGTTCACGATCCTGCCCTTCACGTAGACGACCTTCTTCACCGTCCTCCCGTCCACGTGCTCGCGGACCTTCGGGTCGAGGAGCGCCTGCTCACGGGCGACGGCTTCGTCCGCGTCGAGAGCGAGACGGACGGCGCCGCGCACCTTTCCGTTCACCTGCACGCCGATCTCGACGGTGTCGTCGCGCGTGAGGGCGGCGTCGTAGGTGGGCCAGGGCTCGTAGGCGAGGGTGTCCGCGCCCCCGTTCCGATGCCAGAGCTCCTCACCGAGGTGGGGCGCGAAGGGCGACACGAGGAGCGCGAACGTCCGCGCCACCTCGCGCGGAACGGGACGCTGGCCGATGTGCTTGACGAGGATCATCATCGCGCTGATCGCGGTGTTGAACCGCAGCGAATCGATGTCCTCGCCGACCTTCTTGATCGTGCGATGGACCAGCTTCCGCGTCTCGACGTCGTAGGCGGCCGGATCGTCCGTCACGCCCTCGGCGCACGCCACCCAGACGCGCTCGAGGAAGCGACGGATGCCCTCGATGCCGCTCGTCTGCCACGGCTTCATCTGCTCGAGTGGGCCCATGAACATCTCGAAGAGGCGCAGCGCGTCGGCCCCGAAGCGACGCACGATGTCGTCCGGGTTGATGACGTTGCCGCGGGCCTTGCTCATCTTCTGGCCGTCCTCGCCCAGGATGATCCCCTGGTGAACGAGCTTCTGGAACGGTTCCGGGTGCTCGACGAGGCCCATGTCGAAGAAGACCTGGTGCCAGAAGCGCGCGTAGAGGAGGTGCAGCACCGCGTGCTCGCTGCCGCCGACGTAGAGGTCCACCGGCATCCACGCGGCGTACGCCTCGCGGCTCCACGCGGCGTCCGCGTTTCGCGGGTCGAGGAAGCGGAGGTAGTACCAGCAGGAGCCCGCCCACTGCGGCATCGTGTTGGTCTCGCGGGCGAACCACTTGCCATCCTTCTGGAAGTAGCGCCAATCCGTGGCCCGGCCGAGGGGCCCCGCAGGGTCGCCCGTCGACTTGAATTCCACGAGGTCCGGGAGGCGGAGCGGAAGCTCGGCGTCGTCCACGGCGATGGGCGTCTCGTAGTGGATCGTCGGGTTCGCGCCCGGGCGCCGGGGATCGCCGTCGCATGTGACCGGGAAGTAGATCGGTATCGGCTCGCCCCAGTAGCGCTGGCGCGAGAAGACCCAGTCGCGGAGCTTGTACGTGACCTTCGGTCCTCCCCTGCCCTGGTCGGCGAGCCACGTGGCGATCACCCGTCGGACCTCCGCGGACGGCATCGCCCGCGCGATGGGGGCGCGGGAGCGAGAGACCGCCGCGTCGTTCGCCACGCCGTCGTCGGTCGTCGCTCTCTTCTCGACGTCCGCCCCGGAGATCTCGACGACCTCGACGATCGGCAACCCGTACTTCACCGCGAAGGCGTGGTCGCGCTCGTCGTGCGCGGGGACGGCCATGACGGCGCCCGAGCCGTAGCCGCCGATGACGTAGTCACCGACCCAGATGGGGATCTCCTCGCCGTTCACCGGGTTCACGGCGAACGCGCCGAGGGACTCGCCCGTCTTCTCGCGCCCGATGTCCGAACGATCGATGTCGGTCTTCTTCGCGGCGGCCGCCACGTAGGACTCGACAGCCGGCCGGCGGTCCGGCGTCGCGAGCGAGAGCACGAGCGGGTGCTCGGGGGCGAGGACGACGTACGTGGCGCCCGGGAGCGTGTCGACGCGCGTCGTGAAGACGCGGATCGTCGCGTCGTGGCCACGCACCGCGAAGTCGACCTCCGCCCCTTCGCTGCGCCCGATCCAGTTCCGCTGCTTGGCCTTCGTGTCGGGCCAGTCGACGGTGTCGAGGCCCTCGAGGAGCCGGTCCGCGTAGCGGGTGATGCGGAGGGACCATTGCCGGATGGCGAGCTTCTCGACCGGGAACCCTCCGACCTCGCTCGTCCCGTCCGCCTTGACCTCGTCGTTCGCGAGCACGGTGCCGAGCCCAGGGCACCAGTTGACGGGCATGTCGGACTGCTGGAACGCGAGCCCGCGCTCGAACAGCCGGAGGAAGATCCACTGCGTCCACCGGACGTAGCCCGGGTCGGTCGTGTCGATCTCACGGTCCCAGTCGTAGGAGAAGCCGAGCATCTTGAGCTGCCGGCGAAAGTTCGCGATGTTGTCGAGCGTCTTCTGGCGCGGGTGCGTGCCGGTCTTGATCGCGTGCTGCTCGGCGGGGAGGCCGAAGGCGTCCCAGCCCATCGGGTGCAGCACGTCGACGCCCTTCATGCGCTGGTAGCGGCACACGATGTCCGTCGCCGTGTAACCCTCGGGGTGGCCGACGTGGAGGCCATCGCCGGACGGGTACGGGAACATGTCGAGCACGTACATCTTCGAGCGGCCCGGGTGACGGGTCGCGCGGAACGTCCGGTGCTCCTCCCAGTAGCGCTGCCACTTGGGCTCGACGTCCTGGGGTCGGTAGCGGGGGCCGTCGTGCGTGTCGGCGGACATGTCGCGTGCGTCTATCACGACTTGGCTCGCACGTCGAAGAGCGAGGACTCCACGTCGGCCCCGGGCTCGGCGCGCGACCCGCAAGCGAGCGCGCGACGTCGCTCGGCCTTCCGGTCCAGCCGCGCGCGACGTCGCCCGAGCGCGGCCTCCGTCTCGCCCGTGCCGCGGTCCACGAGGGCGAGCGCGCGCTCGGGGTCCTTCACGTGGTGTTCGTAGAGCTTGGCGAGCTCGAGACGCGCGGAGGCATCGTCGACGCCCGCGACGTAGGCCTCGAAGTCGGCGAGAGCCCGCGCCTTGTCGCCGCGTGCGTTCGCGATCTCGCCGCGCGCCCGGACCGACTCCGGCCCGGCGCCCGCGCGGACCGCGCGATCGGCGGTGTCGTACGCGAGGTCCACGTCTCCCGCGCGACGGAGCGTGCGCGCGACGCCGACGAGGTCGGCGGGAACGAGCCGGGAGCCCTCGAGCGGTTCGCCGTAGAGGCCGACGAGCGCCGCCATGGTGGCCACGTCCCACGCGTTGTGCTCCACCACCGAGAGGAGGGCGGTCGTGTCGCCGGTGCGCAGGAAGTGGAGGTAGTGAGCCGCCACGTCGCCGGACGGGACGTCCCCCTCTCGCTCGAAGCCGAGCACCTCGCGCTCGAGCGCGGTCAGGCAGAACGAACGCCTCTTCCGGCCTGCGTGGACCCGGCGAGCGAGGTGCAGGAGATCGAGGTGCGGCGGCTCGACGGGTCCGCGCATCCGGGCCATCACGAACCGCGTGCGGAGAAGCGGGAGATCGAAGCTCTTGCCGTTGAAGGTCACGAGCAAGGTCGACGCCGCCACCCGTTCGGCCACCCGCGCGAGCATCGGCGCTTCCTCACCCAGGTTCTTCACGAGGAGCTGCTCGAGGACGAGGGCGCCCCGCTCGAACCAGGCGAGGCCGACGAGGAACGCGACGGTGCCTGTTCCGCCTGCGAGGCCCGTCGTCTCCGTGTCGAGGTAGAGCGCGCCGTCCGGATCGCACCGCGCGAGCGACGGATCGAGGGCGAGCAGAGACAGGAGGGCCGCCGATGCGATGCGGGCGAGGCACACGGGCGCGTGCCCGACCCGGTGCCCATCCATGCGAAGGCTTCGCACGTGCAGGTCGCCTGCGTTCGTGGGCTCGGTGACGAACGGTAGCTCGGGCCAAGCCGCGTCGGCGATCGGCTCGGACGGGGGGCGCCGCGCGAGAATGAGATCCATGTGGGCGCGCAGCTGGTCGAGCGACACCCGCGGCGTCGGGCTCCTCGCAGCGGGAGCCGTACCCATCGCCCGTGGGGGCGGAAAGCGGGAGAGGCGGCGGAGGAGGCTCACCCGTTCAGGATACATCCGTTTAGCCTGGAGGTGAACGGACGTTCAATTCGGGCTCGGTGAGGCGCTGGAAGCTAGCCGCGCCTCCTCGCGTGCTCGCTCCCGCTCGCGAGCCGCGATCCAGGCGCGCGCCCCCTCAGAAACCGAGCTCCGTCGCGCTGGCCTGGTTGGCGCGAACCTGCGCCTTCGCCGCGTCCGCCGGCTGGGAGGCGGGCGGCCTCGACGGCCCGGCGAAGCCACCCGCGCCATGCCCGGGCGCCGGCGGCGGCGGTGCGGCGAACGTGGCCTCCGCCCGCGCGACGGCGCCGAGCTGGTCCTCGAAGTCTCGATCGAGCGACTTCGACGCGCGGCGCGGGGCCACGCTGGGCTGCGCCAGGGCGAGTGCGACGTTCGCCTCCTCCTTGGCCTTGAGGTTCTGCGCCTGGGCGGCGAGGCGCGCCCGTGCCTCGCCGATGCGGCCCTGCTCGAAGAGCTTGTTGGCCTCGGTCAAGGTCTGGGCGGTGCGGCTGCGCTCCACACGCGCGGCGACGAAAGGATCGAGATCCCTCTGCGCGCGCCCGGAATCGGTGACGACGACCGCGAGGTTGCCGCTGCACTGACCGTCGTTCCGCGCCTGCAGGTCCCGGTACGCCAGCTTCACGTCCGCGACCGCCTTCTCGCCCGCGCCCGTCGCGGGAACGCGGAGCTTCACCAGTACGGTCTTCTCCTGGTTCGCGCTGAACGTGCCAAACGGGACGATGAGCCTGTTCCCCTCGCGCCGGAAGGTCCGATCGAACACCTCCGCGACCTCCACGCCGGGCGCCAGCTCGATCACCATCTCCGCGTCCCGCGCGACCGACGCGAGCAGCGAGTCGAACTCCTCCGAGAACACCTTGGGCAGCCCGGACGCGTTCGCGACGAAGTAGTGCTTACCGTTGGACTCGTTCGCGATCGCCGCCATCACCTTCTCGTCGAAGTCGACGTCGACCCCGACCGTCGAGATCGCGAACCCCTTCCGCTGCATGCGGGCGGCCTGCGTCCGAAGCCCAGGGACATCGCGAACGCCGAAGTTCGCCGCACCGTCGGAGAGCAACACCATGCGGTTCACCTGGTCGCCCGACAACGACACCGTCTCGAGCTGCCGCATGGCCTCGTCGAGCCCGCAGGAGATGCACGTGTCGCCGCCGAGACGCACGCTGCGGATCTGCGACTCGATGCGCGACCGGCTCTGCGCGTCCACGCGCGTCGGCGGGACGAGCACCTGCGCCACGGTGTCGAACGCGACCACGGTCACGCGATCGCCGTCCCGCATGCGCTCGACCGACCCGACCGCCGCAGCGATCGCGTTGGCGATGCGCTCACCCTTCATCGATCCGGAGCGGTCGATCACGATGGCGAGGTTCACGGGCGGCGCCTTGTCTTCCGCCCTGGCCTCGGCGCCGCTGACCTGGGCGAAGAGGAAGGTCTCCTGCGATCCACCCTCGGCCACCGAGGCGTGGCCGAGACGGGCATCGACCAGCAGGGTCTTGCCCGCCACGAAGCGCGAGGGCGTCCTCGTCTCGCTGCCGGCAACGACCACGGTCGCGTCGTCGGAGCGTATGGCACCCGCCTTCCGGGCGGGCGAGACGGGGATCGCGAGCGCCCCGGCGGAGGACGCGACGATGCCGAGGACGGCGAGGAGGAATGTGGTGCGGATGCGCATGGGACGCCCCTTACGTGCGACGGTCGGCTTGGATCTGTTCCTGAACGCGGGGGAAGACGACCGGCCTACACCTGGGTGGGACCTCGTCGCACACCGGCGCGATCGAGGAGGTCCCAGGCCGGGACGCCCCCGATCAGGACCAGCACGCGATCGATGGTGAGGGTCTTCGGCTTGCCGTCCTCGTCGAGCGTCACCGACCCGTCCCCGATGCGCGCCACCTCCGTGCGCGTGAGGAGTCGGATGCGGCCCGCCCTCGCGAGGCGCTCGACCTCGCGGATGTTCCTGGCCTTACCACGCGTGAAGCCTGCGCCCCGGTGACACACGGTGATCGTCGTGCTCGGCTGGTGGGACAGGGCGATGATGGCCTCCATCGCCGTGTCGCCGAGGCCCACGACGAGCACGCGCTGCCCCGAGAAGGCCCGCGCGTCGACGAGGGCGTGGCTCACGCGGCTCTCGGCGGCCGGGTCGATCTCGACCGCGAGCGTGCGCGGCGTGCCCCGGCGACCGGTGGCGAGGATCACGTGACGTGCGCGGAGGGTCTCGGAGGCCGCAGCAAGGACGCGAGCCGCGTCGACGCGCTCGACGCGCACGAGGTATCCCTCCCCATCGGGCGCGACGTCCACGACGCGGTGCTCCTCCCGAATGTCGATCCGATGCTTGCGAACGATGCGCGTCCACTCCGCGACGAGCTCCTCCTTCGTCGACTCCCGAAGAGGGAGCGTGCCGACGAGGGGGAGATCGAGGGGCGGATCGTAGACGAGCTTGTTGCGCGGGAACTGCTTGATGCTCGCGGCGATCGTCGCCTGCTCGAGGACCACGCACCCGAGCTTCTTCTCCTGCGCGCGGAGCGCCGCGGAGAGCCCCGCGGGGCCGGCCCCGACGACGACGACGTCGATCGGCTCGGAGGCCCCGGCACGTCCGGGGCTCCCGCGCTCGGTTCGCGCGACGCGGTCGATGGTCTGGACACCCTGGAGGATCGCGTTCTTGATGAGGGGGAGCCCGGTGATGTCTCCGGCGAGGTAGAGGCCGGGGCGCCCTGTGACCTCGAGGTTGTCGTCGATCCCGAGACGGTCCTCGACCGGCGCGTCCTCCTCCTGGATGGTGAGCGAGCCGTTGGGACACGCCTGCTCGCAGAGGACCACCCCGCAGCAGTCGTCGGGGCGCGCCACGACGGCGACGTACCGGGACACCTCGAGGACGTCGAAGGGGCACGCGTCGACGCACGCGTGGCAGCCGATGCAGGTGCTCGCGTCGATGGCGGGGAGGCGACGCTTCGTCGGCGCCTTCGGTGGCGCGGCCTCCCGTGCCCGGCGGCGCACCACCCGGCGTCCTAGCGCGAGACCCGCGAACGCCAGCGAGCCGGCAGACAGGCCTCCGATCGCGGGCGCCCAGGCGACGCGGTCGGACGGCGTGACGCTCACCCAGGAGGACGAGGCGACCGCGTCGCGCGCCGCCTCCCACGCGACGTAGCGAACGTCCTCGTGCTGCTTCGCACACGCGACCCCGGAGGGCGGAGGGGGGGCCGGCGTCTGGGCGGGCCGCTGGTGCTCGTCGAAGCAGTGGTCCACGGTGCCGTCCTCGCTCGCGCAGCGGGCCAGCGGATCCTTCGGATCCTTCCGGTCGTGGCAGGAGCCGCAGGCGCTCAGACGCACGAGCGCCACGCTCCTGCCCGCGGCTCCCTCGGTGTCGCGTAGCTTGCCGAGAACCTCCGCGCCGTTGCCCCAGCGTATGAAGTCCCGCCCGCCGACGAAGGTGACGCCCTGCGCCCCCGCGTGCGCCGGGTGGCAGCTCGCGCACGACATCCGCCCGTCCCGCGCCATGCGCTGATGCCCGGTGCGCGTGGACGCGTGGATCCCCACCCCGTGACACCCGGCACAGGCAGCGGCCATCGGGCGGTCCCCCCCGTGGCACGCGGCGCAGGCAACGCCCGCCCTGGCGTGGGGCCGCGCGAGAGGGCCGGGCGAGCCGAGCGCCTCGCCCGTCGCGCCCCCGAGCAGGAGAAGCACCGCGCCGGACACGAGCAGGGCGACGCACGCGCTCGCGACGAGATCCCGGCCGCGCGTGACGTCACTCGTCGGCCGCGCGCGGATGGGCGCGCTACGCGCCGGCGCGCTCACCGGTGCCCCACGGCGAGGGCCACGTGCACGACGAGGATGGCGAGCGCGGCGAGCGAGAGGAGCACGTGCGGCACGAGGACGCCACGGATCGCGAGCAGCAGCACCCGGTGCGCGCGGAGCGAGACGTGCTCCACCGTCAGCCGCACGAGCTCGTCGACGCCCTGGAGCTTGTCCTTCCCGCGCCCCGCGAGGATGGTCCCGATACGGCGGTGGATGGCGGCGCGCGCGTCGCTCGCGGTGCGCGCCGAGAAGACGAGCAGAAGTGGTGAGGCGAAGCTCCGGCGATACGGATCGAGGATCGTGGCGTAGATCTTCTTGGTGAGCTCGCTCCTTCCCGTGAGCCTCGAGAAGGACAGGCCCTCGATCTCGCGGAGCCGCGGACCGATGTCCTCGGGGAGCACGCCGCGCTCCTCGACGCGCGTGAGCGAACGGGGAAGGAGTGCGTACGCGGCGAGCACCAGCGCGCCCGACGCGAGGGCGCCCAGCGTGGCGATCACGAGCGCCCCCGCGGCGTTCGCCGGCGCGGGCATCCCACGACCGACGTGGCAGAGCAGCGCACCCGGAACCGTCAGACCCGTCACGAGGTGCGCCACCAGATGCGGACGGTTCGGGCCTCGCACGAGCACACGCTTCTTCGCGAGATACGCGGCGAGCCAGCCCATGAGCACGAGGAGGGCGATCCCGCTCTGCCACCTCGTCCACGGCGCGCGCGCGAGCCCGACCGCCGCGATCGCCGCCCCCGCCATCCACCCCGCCATCGCGATCCGGGCCCGCGTGCGCCCGCCGTCGAGGGGGGCGGCGGCGCCCTTGCCGCCGAGCTCCGCGAACGCCGAGGACGGCTCCACGCGAGAGAGCGCCGCGGTGGGGCACGCGGACACGCACGCCGGGCCCGACGCGACGCCGCGGCAGAGATCGCATTTCACGGCGACGTCGGCGAAGCGCGGCGCCGACGGGGCCGCCTCGGTGCGACGCTGCACGCGCGGCGCGATCTGGATGTTGTCCCACGGGCAGCCCTTCGCGCAGTTGCCGCAGCCGGTGCAGAGATCCTCCTTGATGAAGACCTCACCGCGCGCGTCGCGACCGATCGCGCCGGTGGGGCAGTCCACCATGCACGTCGGGTTCTTGCAGTGCTGGCAGCTGTTGGGCAGGAGGAGCGTCGATCGCCCACCCTCGGTGGCGACGGCGATCTTGTCGCCACGTCGCACGAGCCGCGAGACGCCGTCCTCGTGGACCGAAGCGCACGCGTACGCGCAGTGCCCGCACCTCACGCACGCGTCCTGGTCGATCACGAGGAGGGACTTCGCGACGGTGAGGCGGTACAGGTCCTTGAAGGCGTGCGCCGTGGTCCCCGCGTTGCGGACGAGCTTTCGCTGGAGCTCTGCGCCCTCCATCGAGACGCGCCGGAGCCTCTCGAAGAGCCCCGGGACCTTTCCCAGGACGGCGCGCGCGGTGGTGTCGGGGATCCTCGCGACCCACGACGGGCCGCTGGCGAGCACGGAGGTGACGCGGACCTCTCCTGGCTCCCCTTCCCCCACGACGTCGCCACGCGAGAGGTAGGCCTCGATTCGCGGGCGCCCCTCGTCGTCCTCCGACTGGACCTGCAGCATCCCGTCGAGCACGAAGTAGAGGGCCGTCGCAGGATCGCCCGTGCGATAGAGCGGCTCGCCGCGGGCCAGGGGCGTCGTCTCGGCGGCGTCGAGCAACCGCTCCCGGTCCCGCTCGGAGACGTGGCGGGCGAAGCTCATCGTCGACAGGACGGCCTCCGTGGCCCGGCGGCGGATCGTACGCTCGAGGCGACTCCAGAGCTGGCTGCCGCCGGCGCGCGTGATCGCGCGCTCGAAAGCGAGGAGCGGCACCTCGAGCACCTCCGCGGCGTCCTCCGCGTACGCCTCGGACGTGCGCGCGCGCCCGACGAAGAGCGCCCCCTCCTCGCCGAAGATCTCGGCTGATCCTGCACGCCGGATCACGGTCGTCTCCGTGTCGCCGCGGCGCTCGGCGGCGACGGCGACGGTCCCCGAGATCACGGCGAAGAACGCGTCAGCCGGCTCGCCGGGGCGGAAGACCCGCTCTCCCGCCGCAAGCCTTCGAATCCTGCTCTGGCCCGCGAGATCCGCCTTGCCGCGCTCGTCGAGGCCGCGGAAGAGCGGGGCCCGCCACGCGACGTCGAGGGCGGGCGCGCTGTCAGTCGATCTTGCCATGGGCCCGCGCCAGATCGAGGACCTCGATCCGCTTCAGCATCGACTCCGTCACCTGAGGGCCGGATGGCCTCAGGCCGCGCGCCGCCATGCGCGCCTCGTACGCCGCGAAGGCGCGGATGAGGAAGGGCGGGAACGCCCGGAAATGAAGGGTGGCGTCGACGGTGAACGGTGGCGACGCGCCGCGCACGTCGAGGACGTACGTGTAGGAGAGGGGGACGGCCGGGGGGGCCGAGCGCGTGTCGATGATCGCGTCGGGTGCCTTGAGGATCCCGCGATCGGCGTCGAGCGCGCCGACGGGGAAGTACGTCTCGAAGAGCTCGTTCCCGCCCGAGAGGTTGGAACGACACTCCCCCGTGTCGAGGTCGTACGGGGCGTCGTC
Source organism: Myxococcales bacterium (assembly GCA_005777185.1). Lineage (GTDB taxonomy): Bacteria > Myxococcota_A > Polyangia > Polyangiales > Polyangiaceae > SXNL01. The sequence goes on along the minus strand of SXNL01000293.1, from coordinate 19,558 downwards.
GAAGCGGCCCGCCCGGGTCGCGGCCTGCGCCGCGCTCACGGGCTGACACCGGCCCCCGCCGTCCACGACACCGATGCAGCGGACGCAGCGCAGGAAGCCGTTCTGCAGGTTGACGAGCCCGCGTCCGCGGAAACGGGTCCCCCCGAGGCGAGGATCGGGGCTCCAGCGCGGGACGTCGGGGCCATCCGCCACGTCCGCCCCGAACACGCCGAGCGGACGGCCCTGGCGGTCCACGTTCGTGTCCTGTGTGTTGACGCGGGAGAGGATCTTGTCCGCGAGGTCGCGGTCGTTCCCGTCGACCTTGCCGACCTCGTAGACGACGCGGCCGGACGCGTCTCGAACCGTCAGCTCCACCCAGATCTCGCGCTCCTGGCTGAACCCCGCCGGGACGCGGTGCCCGGCCCCGGTGTTCTCGATCTCGATCGGCACCTCGATCTCCGAGCCGCGTCGGCGCGCCTCGCCGAGCGCGAAATGGAAGGTGTGCTCGAGGAGAAGGCGCTGCCGCGCGCGCAGCCCGATCGGGAGACCCGAGGCGTCGAGGCCGGGCGCATCGATGAACGCGGCGTCGTAGGACTCGGTGAGCGGGATGTCGACGCTCGTGAAGTAGTGGCTGACCTTGGCGCGTGAAGGGCCGGCCGGCGTCACGCCCCCGCGCAGGTACTCCACCGGCGCGCGCGCCTCGAACACGGTGCCCGGGGGGCACGCGCCGCCTGCCGCGGTGGGCTTTGATGTATTCTGCACGCAAATGCCGGGGTAGAGGCCCATGTGGCAGCCCTGGCACGTGGCGGGCTTGCGGCCCTTCTGCTCCTCGAGGGTCGCCCACGAACGCCACTCCGAGTAACCGTTGCGGAGCCGCTTGAAGTGCTCGCCGCGCTCGCGCACCCCGAGGACGTCGGTCCCGAAGAGGCGGACGTCGTGGCATGAGCCGCAGAACTCGCTCGTGCGGAGATACGATCGGGCGGCCGGGCTCGTCCTCTTGTGGACCAGACCCTTCTCCGCGACGCCCCCGAGCAGGCTCGCCGCGTCCAGTCGGTACCCGCTGTTCCCGATGCCCGTTCGGCCGGCGCCGTCCTCTGGCCTCGTGAGGAACACCGCCCCGCTGATCGGGCTCGTCCACGTCGCGTTGCCTTCGTAGCGCTGGTTCCCGCCGTGCGGGCCGACCGGCCCTTCTGTCTGGTGGCAGAGCGCGCAGGAGACGCCGTCGAGGGACTCGTCCGACAGGAGATCCCGCAGCGGGCGCCGCGTCCGCGGATCTCCGTTCGCCTCCCATGCGGGGACCTCCCGACGCGCGGTCTCCGTGCCAGCGTGGCAGTTCGTGCACCAGTGCTCGCCACCTGCGCCCGTCACGGTCACGCCGGTCCTGGGGTTCCGGCACGCCGACGCGCCGACACGCCTGAGCGCGCCGGCGCCGTTGGGGCAGTCGCCGTCACGGCCGATCTGTTCCTGCACCGCGCTGTCGAGCGCCCCGAACAGGGGGCTCTTCGCCGCGTGGGCCATGACCGAGCGGCGCCACTCCGAGACCTCCTGCGCGTGGCAGCCGACGCAGTCTTCCGGCCGGGTACGCACGAGGGCGCGCTCTCGCCCGATCTGGACGGGGTCGCGGGTTGCGCTCCCGGGCTCGGCGCCGGAGTACGACCATGCGAGGGCCGCCGCGCCGAGCGCCACGAAGACGAACGGGGCGATCGCGGCCCACGCCTTGGCCGGTCGCTCCCCCACGCCCGGGTCGGTCCGACGCGCGCGCTTGGCCGGCTTGGCGGCGGCGGGCCGCCCGACGCCTCGCGCCTCCGTGGCCCGAGCGCTCGTCACATGAGCGTCCGGGAGGGCCGTGCCCGCTCCGGCCGCCTCCAGCCGCTGCGCGATCTCCTCGGCGGACCGCGGTCGCGCGCCCGCGTCCGGCGAGAGCATCTCGAGGACGAGGCTCTCGATGCCCGGCGGCAGGCCCCTCCGCACGTCGTCCTCCAGCGGCGAGGCGCCCACCCGCTGCTCGGCGAGCGCGTGGCGCATCCCGGCCCCCGAGAAGGGGTGCTCGCCGGCGAGGAGCCGGTACGCCACGAGCCCGAGGACGTAGCGGTTGGCCGCGCTGTCCCAGTCCGCGCCCTCGACCTGCGCAGGGGGCGTCCAGCGCGGCGACGCGCCGGTGCGAGCCTTGCCGTCGCGAGCGACGTGAAGGAGGATCTCGAGCCCCGCATCGAGCACGAGCCACGCGTCCACGGCTCGCGGCGCGGGGGCATCCACGTCCGCGTCGGGGCGAGCTTGGACCCACGCCACGTCCTGCGGACGGAGCGGCCCAGGGAAGAACCCGGCCCGTTCGAACCGGGCGAGCGTGCGCGCGGCAGCCCCCAAGATCGCGAGGGCACGATCGGCGGCGGGGCGCTCTCCTCGCGCGAGGCGGTCGAGCGTCGTGCCATCCCTCCGTCGGCGGAGCCACGGTCCGTCGTCGTCGACGCCGCCCGCCACGAATCCGAACCCCAGATCCAGGAGGCGCCCCGCGAGCGCGACGTCGTCTGGCGCCAGGCGGAACAGCTCGGATCCGTCGTCCAGCGTGAACCGGCGGGCTCGCCCGAGCGGCTCGAGCACACGCGTCGGTACGGGCGCGGGGGCTCGCTCGAGCATCTGTCAGGGCTTCTGCGCGCGTGAGTCGCTCGCGGCCGTGACAGTCGGCGCGTCGGGTGCGGAGAGCATCCTCAGGCGGACGAAGTAGGTCGTCACCCCCGCCGCCAGGGAGAGCAGGACGATGCAGAGCACGCCCGCCCACATGGGGATCTGTCTCCCGCGCGTCGCGGCCTGCTCCACGAGCTGGATGGTGTCGGTCCGCGGACGCTCGTTCTTCGGTGGCTCGATCACCTTCCCCTCGGGCGCGGCGACCGGGTGCTTCGCAGCGCCGGCGCTGTGCGCCGTGGGCGCGTCCTGCCGCGCCGCGGCTCGCGAGGGTCGCGCGCCCACCGGAGCCTGATCGTCCGCGGCGCGGAAGGGGGAGAGCCGGCCGATGACGGCGGCGGCGGTGGCCGGGCGGTCGCCGGGGTCCTTCTCGAGGAGGTTGAAGAGGAGATCTTCTACACCGCGCGGCAGGCCCCGCCGGACGTCCGCGGCCAGCGCCGGCGGTGGCGTGGTGCACTGCATGTTGAGGAGCTCGCGCGGCGACGCGGAGGTGAAGGGAGGATCGCCGGACAGCATCTCGTAGAAGAGGAGCCCGAGCGAGTAGAGATCGCTGCGCGCGTCGATGGTCCGCGCGTCGATCTGCTCGGGGCTCATGTACTGCAGCGTGCCCACCGATTGCGTGTTCGTCGCGTGGACGCCCTCGAGGACCTTCGCGACGCCGAAGTCCATCACCTTGAGCCCGAGCGGCACAGCGTCGGCGCCGTCACCCTCCGCGCACGTGAGCATCACGTTCTCGGGCTTCAGGTCCCGGTGCACGATCGCGGGTGTCTGGCCGTGCGCCACCGAGAGGGCCTCGGCGATCGCGACCACGTGCTCCACAGCCTCCGGCCACGGCAGCGCGCCTCGCCGGGTGAGCTCCTCGCGAAGCGTCCGGCCGTGGAGGTACTCGAGCACCATCACGAGCTGTCCGTCCTCCTCGAGCGAGGTCAGGCTACGCACGAGCCCGGGGTGCTCGAGGTGGGCGAGGATCTGCATCTCGTTGAGGAAGAGCCGCCGGCCGTCCTCGCTCCGCGTCAGCTCCGGGCGGAGCACCTTCAAGGCCACGCGGCGCTTCGAGAGGCGCTCCTCGCCCTCGTACACCTTCCCCATTCCGCCTTCGCCGATCAGGCGCTTGACGAGGTACTCGCCTATCCGATCCATGGGTGATCCCTCTCTACGGCCCAGGCACCTCGCGCGATCTAACCCTTCTTCCTCGAAAACGCACGCCGGTCGCGCCGTCGTCCTACTCGAACGCGGGGGCCGCGCCCTCGCGCGCCGCCCGGAGGATGTCGCTCATGCCGAGCGCCAGCTCCTCGGGGAGCTCTTCCTCCGCGAACAGCCTGCGCTCGAGGATCTCGAGCGGGTTCGTCGGGCCGCGCACCGGCGGGTCGATCTCGCACGCGACGGCCACGGTGACGGCGTGGAAGCGTGGATCGCGGTCGGGCCTCGAGTACACACCCACGACCCTCTCGAACGCGAGGCGTGTCACGCCCGCTTCCTCCAGGAGCTCGCGCGCGAGGCACGTCGCGAGGGTCTCGCCCCACTCGAGCGTGCCGCCCGGCAGTCCCCACGTGCCCGTGTCACCACGACGGACGAGCAGCCACTTGCCGTCCCGGGTGCGCGCGCACGCGGCAACGCCGACGAGCGGCCGCCGTAGCAGATGGCGCGCGGCCTCGCGCATCAAGGTCAGCGTGCCTCGGGGGAGGCGCGGGAAGAGACCAGGCATGGCGGACACTCTTTCACGCAGGGGGGAGCGTGGTAAAGGACGGCGCATGAAGCTCGTGACCTACGCGACCCCTGCAGGCCCCGACGAGGGCGGCATCCTCGTCTCGCGAGATGCGATCTTGCCCCTGTCTCGTGCGCTCGCGTGGAACGAGGAGGACGTCGGGCGACCCGCGGACGCAGGCGCGATCCACGCGCGGTACGGCGCGGGCGTGCTCGGGCTCGTCGTGAGCGGGGCCCCCGCGCGCACGGCCGCCGACCGCGCCGTCCAGGCCTTTCGGGAGGGGCGCATACCGGCGACCGCGGCGATCGACGTGGGCTCGGTCCAGCTCCGCGCACCGATCCCCCGCCCGCCGTCGATGCGGGATGGTTACGCGTTTCGGCAGCACGTCGAGACCGCGCGACGCAACCGCGGCCTGGAGATGATCCCCGAGTTCGACCAGTTCCCGGTGTTCTACTTCACCAACCACCAGGCGGTCATCGGCCCCGGGCCGCTGCCCGTCCGCGCGCGGCACCTCGAGAAGCTGGACTTCGAGCTCGAGGCCGCGATCGTCGTCGGCGCGGAAGGGCGGGACCTGGACGCCTCCAGCGCCGACGCACACGTCTTCGGGATGACGATCATGAACGACTTCTCGGCGCGCACGCTGCAGATGGACGAGATGAAGCTGTCCCTCGGTCCGGCCAAGGGCAAGGACTTCGCCACGGGCCTCGGACCCTGGCTCGTCACCCTGGACGAGATCGCGCCGCGCATCACGTCCACCCCGCGGGGCGCCGTCTTCGACCTCGCCATGCGGGCCTTCGTGAACGGTGAGCAGGTGTCGACGGGCAACGTGAAGGACATGACGTGGACGTTCGCGGAGCTCCTGGCGCGAGCGAGCTACGGCGTCACGCTCTACCCCGGCGATGTGATCGGATCGGGTACGTGCGGGACGGGGTGCTTCCTCGAGCTCAACGGATCGAGGATCACCCACGACCAGTGGCTCCAGCCCGGCGACGACGTGGCCCTCGAGATCGACCTCCTCGGTCGGCTCGAGAACCGCGTGGTCCTTCAAGAGCCCTCGAAGAACGCCATGACGTGACGGAGGGGCCACCAGCCACCGACCCAGGCGTCCTCGCGTGCGCCGCTGACCCACCCGAGGTGGCCCCCACGTCCGGACAGGCGCACCTGGAGGCGAGGGCTCGCGCCCGCCAGCGCGGGGACGACGGTCTCGCCCGGCACCATCGGGTCGTCCATGGCGTGGACGAGGAGGGCGCGCGTCCGGATGTGCCGGAGCCAGGGGCCGGCGCTCGCCGCCGACCAGTAGGCCTCGACGCTGGAGAAGCCGTGCATCGGGACGATCACGGTCGCGTCGTACGAGTGCACCGACGCGAGGCGCGACAGCCGTCGGACGTCGAACCTCACGAGGTCGGGCCACGTCCGCGCGTACGCGCGCGCGCTGCGAACGAGACCGCGCATGACATGGAAGCGATAGGGTGCGCGCCCGGGTCCGTCGATCCACCGGCCGATCGCGAGCATGTCGAGCGGCGCGCTCATGGCCGCGACGCCCTTCACGTCGGAGGGCGCGTGATCGCCCCACTCCCCGGCCATCTTTAGCGCGAGGCTCCCACCACCGGAGAAGCCGAGGACGAACAGGTCGCGGGTCCGCGAGAGCCGCGAGAGGCCGCGGATCGCGCAGTCGATGTCGCTCGATAGCCCGGCGTGGTAGAGCGTGGGCGACTCCTTCATGGTGTCGCCGGCGCCCCGGAGGTTCAGGCGCACGACGTCGAACCCCCGCCCGAGGAGCGCGACCGCGGCGCGCACCACGTACATCGACTCGCTCGAGCCGCCGATGCCGTGGACGAGGAGGACCGCTCCCTTGACGCTCGCGTCGGGCACCGACGCCTGGTGCAGGATCCCGCGGAGTACGCCCGCGCCGTTCGCCAGCGAGAACCGCACGCGTGCGCCCGGCCACCTTGCGATCGCGTCCGTGTACGCGGGTACCGCCGCGCAGAGCGTCTGCACGTGGGGGCTCCTGAGCCATCCCGGAGCCCGGAACGGGCCGCTCACCCTAGGGCGCACACCCGGGGGCGAGGACCGAGACCGTCGCCTGCGTGCTGGAGTCGGCGGTGATCGAATATCCGTAGCCTGCCGACGCGGCGACACCCACCTGCCCGACCGGGAACGCGACCGTGAAGTTCTTGCCGCCGACGACGCCGGTCGCCTTGTTGACGAGCTCGATCTTCGTCTGCGACAGGTTGGACGAGAGGGCGTGCGCCATGAGCACGTGGTCCTTGTCGATCCAGGCGATCGGACCGACAACCTGGGGGATGCCCGCCGCCGTGTAGGTATCCACCTCCTGGAGTTGTGCGACCTCGAACTTCGTCGCGTTCCCGTCGGCGAGGAGCCACACGACGCGGACGGTCCTCACGCTGCTCGGCGGCCCTGGGTTGACGGCCGCGACCGACCACACGAGCGACCCGTCGGGTCCCTGCGCGAAGTACTGCTGCTGGACGACGGGCCCCACGGGGGGGTTCTGATCGCCGAGGTTCGACGGCGTGCCCGTGCCCACGCCCGTCTCGAGGCTGAAGGTGACGGTCGTGCCGCCCGGGCCGGTGAACTGCTGGAAGACCATGCGCGAGCCCGACGCGGCAACGGGGCTCTCTCCGTTCGTGAAGCCTGCGAGCGGCAGCGGATCGATCTTGCTCGGATCCGCGATCGGCGCCGTGACGATCGCGGTCGGGAAATTGGAGGCCGAGTGGACGAGGAACGCCTCGCCGGGTATGCCCGGGAGGAAGAGATCTGCGCTGGTCTTGGTGAACGTGGCGAGCACGGTCTTCGCGGTGATCACCGACGCGAACGGATCCGAGGGCACATCGGCCCAGGCGACCTGGATGCGGTAGTTGGGCGCGGAGCCGAGGACGCTCCCCAGGAAGTAGATCCTGGAGCCGCTCGACACCATGGCCTGAGGGATGAAGCCGAGGCCGATGACCGGGATGGTGGCGGGAGGGTTGATGTTCGGATCGAGCGCCGAGAAGGCGACCACGCCGTTGTTCGTACCGACGAACACGAAGGGATGAACGGCGACGAAGCACCGGGCCGGGTTGTTACCGCAGCCGACCCCACCCTGCGTGACCGGGAAGGTGAGCGCGCGGAACTTGTAGGGCGTGAACGTGGCGCCGCACGTCTTGTTCGTCACGTTGCACGACGAGGACGTGCAGATGTCCTTCTTGCAGACGTCGTACACGCAGGCCTTCCGGACCAGGTCGCATTTGCCCGTGAGGCACGCGTTCGCGGGCTTGCAGTCCTTGTCCTCTGCGCAGGCGCTCGCCGGAGGCTCGATCTGCCCCCCCTCCGCGATCGCGTCCCCTCCCGAGCCAGCCTCCGAGACGGCGCCATCGCCGAACGGTGAGGAACCGTCGGGCACCCTGCCGATGAGCGACTCGTCCAGGCCCAGCGTGCACGCGGCAGGCGCGAGCGCGGCAGCCGCCAGGACGAGGGACGCACCGAGCGCGATGGATCCGAGCCGCTTCATCAGAACGTCCCCCGGACGGTGGCGCCGGTCGGCCCGAAGAGGACGCGTGGCGACGTGAAGCCCGATCCGGACGCGGGGCTGGGCGCCTCGCCGGGCAGAGGTGTCTTCTCGTGCGTCTTCTCGGGCTCGGGCCAGAGGATGAGCGCGACTCCCCCCCCGACGAACAGGCCGCTGAACACGAGCGACACGGTGCACCAGGTCGCGAGCGAGTTCGCGTGATCGAAGGACTCGCGCGTCGGCGCCTTCGAGTACGCCTCCTGCGCCCCGTTGGCCTGAAGACCGAGGATGACACCGCTGATGAACGAGGCCGCCCCGAGCCCGACGAGCCCGAAGCCGCCAGCCTTCCGGAGGTCGAGCACGGGCTTCGCCTCGACCTTGGGCGGTGGCGGCGGGGGGGGCGGCGGCGGCTCCGGCTCGACCTCCTTCGGCACCTCCTTCGGTACAGCCACCTCGAGCGAGAGCTTCTGCACCTGCGCGTTCTCGAGCGAGACGTCGCGTCGCTCGATGGGCTTGCCCTCGAACCGGATGGTGAGCGTGTGTGTACCTGGCGCGGCGTGCACGCGCGCCGGCGTGCGCACCTCCGTGAGGTTGCCGAGCTGGACGCGCGTGCCCTCCGGAGCGGAGACGACGAGCGTACCGAGGCTCTTCTCGAGCTGCGCAAGGCGGTCCTTCGCCGTCTGCAGCTGCTTGGCGTCGAGGCCCGGTACCTCCATGCAGCGCGAGAACGCGTCGGCGGCCCTCTCGGGGCGCGACGCCTGATCCCAGGCGAGCCCCGCGGTGAAGAGCGTGACCGCGTGCGGCTTGTTCGCCGCGGCCGCCTCGAAGTGGAGCGCCGCCTCCGCGTATCGCTTGGCTGCGTACGCCTCCTTGCCGAGGGCGTATTGCTGCCGAGGATCCGTCACCGCTGGGTCCTCCTGCGCGCGCGCAACGACCGGCTCGCTCGAGAGCGCGAGCAACTGAACCGCACCCACCATCAACGCGAGGGACCGTCGCACGGGCGCGAGTCTAGCCGCGTTCACCCGGCCCCTCAATAGGGGTTGTCCGGCAGGGTGTCCTTCTTCTTCACGATGATGACCGCCGGCCTCAGGGTGATCTGCGCGGGCGGGACGTAGTCGTGCGTCGCCCGGATGACCTCGTCCTGGAATCCGGGCGCGCGGACCACGATGATCGTCGTCTTGCCGGCCTCCGGCCGCAGGAAGGAGCGAACGTTGCCCGCGTCCTTCCCGTTGACGAGGAGGATCGCGCTCTCGGGCGAGATCTTCAGGTGGACCTCCTTGAGCTCCATCACCGGCGGCTCGTCGCGCGGCGGGAGGGGCGGCGCCGTGATCGCGGCCGCCGCCAGCGTCGCGGACGGCGCAGCGGGGGTCACGCCGCGAGCGCTCGCCGCGACGACGCTCCCGGAAGCCTTCGGCGCGGTCGTGGGGACACCCGCCGTGGCGACGGTGGGCTCCGCAGCGACCGGCGACCGGAGGAAGTAGTAACCGACGCCGATGACGCTCGCGATGACGAGGCCGATGACGCTCGCCACCACGTAGTAGAGCGGCCCCGACATGCCCTTCGCCGCCGCCGGTCCCGACTGCGTCGCGCCCAGCGGCATCGCGCCCATCATGCCGGGGGGGAACGTGTGCTGCCCGTGCTGCCCGTAAGGAGGGGCGGCGCCGTACCCGGGCGCGCTTCCATCGGGCGCCGGCCCCGAGGGCGTGAACGCCGAGTTGGTGAACTGGGGTGCGTAGCCATGGTGCGGGCTGGACGCCTGCCGCGGCGGCATCGCGGGGGCAGGCAGGTGGGGGCGCTGGAACGGCGCAACGGCCGCGCTGGCCATCGGAGCGCCCCGCGAGTTCGGCGGGATCGTCGCCACGGGCACGTAGCCCGCCTGCTTCACGCCGCTGCGGTTGCCGTGGATCTGGCCAGCCTGCGCGGAGGGCGTCATGCCCGCGGGCTCCGTCCACGCGCGCTCCTGCCGGTCGGGCTCATTGCGCTCGTTCATCGCGAGACGCACGCGCTCCTTGCGGTCGTCTACCACGCGGCCGAGCCGCATGCGCACGAGCTGGGCGACGTTCGACTGGCTGACGAGCGGGCCGCTCCGCGCGAGGAACTCCTCGAGGGCGTGCCTGAAGCGCTCGGCCGTCGGGAAGCGTTGCGGCGGCTCGCTCGACAGCGCCTGCGACAGGATGCGCTCGAGCGGCGCAGGGAAACCCGGTACGAGCTGCGCGGGGCGCGGGTAGGAGCCCTGCAGGATGTTGTGCATCACCTGGTGCTCGCCGTCGCCCCGGAACGGCTTGTGGCCCGTGGTGGCCTCGTACAGCACGCAGCCCAGCGCGAAGACGTCGCTGCGTCGGTCGATCGGCGCGCCGGTGATCTGCTCCGGCGCCATGTAGTTGATCTTGCCCTTGAGCTGGCCCGCGCTCGTCGCCTCGTGGAGCTGCCCGAGCGCCTTCGCGACGCCGAAGTCCGCCACCTTCACGTTGCCGTCCGCCGACATCAGGACGTTGTGCGGGGACACGTCGCGGTGGACCACGCCGAGGACGCGACCGCTATCGTCGACGAGCTCGTGGGCGGCGTGAAGACCCGCGGCGGTGTCCGCCAGGATGCGGCACGCGATGCGGATGTCGATCGCCTCCGTGGCGGTGTTGTCGGGGCGGAGCAATCGCGCGAGGGAGTCGCCGCTCACCCACTCCATCGCGAGGTAGAGGATCTTCCCCTCCTCGCCGAGCTCGTAGATCTCGCACACGTTGGGGTGATGCACGCACGACGCGATGCGCGCCTCGTCGAGGAACATGCGCTCGAACTCGGGTTCGGCCGCGAGGTGAGGCAGGATGGTCTTGATCGCGACGAGCTTCGTGAAGCCTCGCTGTCCGATGAGCCGCGCGGCCCACACGCGCGCCATGCCGCCCTTCGCGATCGGGACGAGGAGCTCGTAGCGGCCAAGCCGCGAGCCCGGAGCGAGGGTGCCATGGTTGGACTCCTCCTCTTCCTCCTCCTCGATGAGATCGTCGCTCGCGAGCACGTCCGACATCGAATGGAAAGGGTACACCCATGTCCAGGTCCGTGCATTCTTTTGGCGGGACAGACGACAGGGCCCTTGTCGGGAAACGTGTGTCCAGGTTCCATGACCCCATGAGAGGCCCGCCCCCGCCCCACCCCGAGCGTTCCCCGGGGCCGCTGACCGCGTGGGCGGTCTCGGTGGCGGCCACGCTGGTGATGACCGTCAGCTACATCGATCGCCAGGCGCTCGCCGCCATCGCACCGACGGTCCGCGAGGCGCTCGGGATCGATCACGCGCACTACGGGCTCCTCGCCAGCGCCTTCTCGATGGCGTACCTGGTCGGCGCCCCCGTGGCCGGGTTCTTCCTGGACCGCGTCGGAGCGCGGCGCGGGCTCGTCCTCTTCGTGGTGGCGTGGTCGGCGATCGCCGGAGCCCACGCGCTCGCAGCGTCCTTCGCGATGCTGTTCGTCCTGCGGATCCTCCTCGGCGCGGCGGAGGCGCCGTCCTTCCCGGGCGCCGCGCAGTCGATCCGTCGGATCCTCCCTGCGGATCAGCGCTCCGCGGGGTTCGGTCTGCTCTTCACGGGGAGCTCCATCGGCAGCATGATCGCCGCGCCGCTCGCCGTGCGGCTGCAGGAGCGGTTCGACTGGCGCGTGGCGTTCCTGGGCACGGCTGCGGCGGGGCTCGCGTGGGTGCCGCTGTGGCTCCTGGCGACGCGCGGATCCGCCGTCCGGCGCGCCCTCGACGAGGGCGAGGACCGCCACGCCGCGGCCGCACCCTGGGTGGACCTCCTGTCGTCGCGCGCGGTGTGGCGTACCGTCGTCGGCGTGCTCGCGTCGGCGCCCGCGCTGATGTTCGTGCTGGCGTGGCTCCCGCAGTACTTCGTCGAGTCGATGGGCATGCGCAAGGGCGACGTCGGTCGGTATGCCTGGCTGCCCCCGCTCGTCTTCGACGCCGGCGCGCTCGTGTTCGGGTGGCTCGGGAGCCGCGCCGACGCGCGCGCGCTCGCCCGCGGGGAGCCGAAGCCGACGCCGACGTTCCTCCTCGTCGTCGCGGCGGTGATGGAGGCCTCGCTCGTGCTCCTCGGTCGCACGTCCGATCCCTGGGTCGCGACCGCGATCTGCGGGGTGTCCATGGCCGGGGGCGCCGGGATCTACGTCCTCATCACCGCAGACATGATGGCGCGCGTCCGCCCGACCCAGGTCTCGAGCGCCGGCGGCATCACGGCCGCAGCCCAGTCGCTCGTGTACATCGTGGCGAACCCGCTCGTCGGGAAGTGGCTCGACCGGACGCATGCGTGGGACCACGTGACGATCGCGCTCGGCATCGTGGCGATACCCGGCGTGCTCGTGCTCCTGTCCGTCAGGCCGACCGCCGCCGCGCGGTGAGATCCCCACCCCTCAGCGGCGGATCGCGTCGCGCGCGCGCCGCGTCTCGAGCGCGAACCCGAACGTCTCGAGCGCGTCCTTCATCGTGATGGGCTCGCGGTGGCGCGCCGCGCGGACGAGGTTGCGGAACGAGAGGTAGCGCGCCCCGTCGAGCCCGAGGAGGAGCGCGACGACCCCCGGATCGCGCGGGGAATCGAGGGTGCCCACGTGCGCGGCCGCCGACGCGAGCGCTCGCGTCACGACGACGTCGCAGGCGAGGATCGCGTGGACCGCGTCGCGCGCGCCGAGCATGGCCTCGGCCTGCCGGACGCTCTCCCTCTCCACCTCGGGCCAGAGCTCCGCGAAGGACATCGCGTGGGCCGGCGCGGGATCCAGGGCGGCGGCCGCCGACGCCTGCGGCGACGACACACCCGTGATCACCGCCGCCGGACGCTCGCCGGACACGCCCCCGGGGCTCGACAGCGCCCACCCGGCGGGATCGATCGGCAGCGGGGGAAGCGCGGCGGGGCCCGGGGCCGCGCGAATGCGCTCCTTGACCGAGCTCGGCGGCGCGAACATCCCGCTCGAATCCGCGCGGCTCGGATCCGCGAGGGTGCGCATCGCCTCGGCGACGCCGTCGTCGATGAGCTTCTGGGTCGCGGGCGACGGATCGCTCTCGTAGCTCCGCATCGCGAGGCGCGTGATGCGCTCGAGTCCCTCGAAGACCCCCTCGCCGCCCGTGGCGACCGTGCCGAGCGACGGCGCGTCGAACTTGTTGAACCTCCGCTCGAGCTCGTCGATGGGCAAGAGGTCCCCGAGATCGCGCTTGTTCCAGTGGAAGGTGTGGGGGATCTCGTCGAGCGAGCGGTTGTGCTCGGCGAGGTTGGAGTGGAGATCGTCGAGCGATTCCTGGTTCATCTCGGCCCGCCCCGCCTGCGAGTCGGCCACGAAGACGACGCCGTCGGCCCCCGACAGGACGAGCTTGCGCGTCGCCGCGTAGTACACCTGCCCGGGCACCGTGAAGAGCTGGAGGCGCACGTTGAGCCCGCGGATCTTGGGCACCCGGAGCGGGAGGAAGTCGAAGTAGAGCGTACGATCCGTCGGCGTCGCGAGCGACACCATCTTGCCCCGGTGCTCGGGCCGGGCCGAGGCGTAGATGTACTGCAGGGTGGTCGTCTTTCCGCCGAGCCCCGGCCCGTAGAAGACCAGCTTGAACACGAGCTCGCGGGTGTGGGGGTTCAAGGAGGCCATGGGGGCGCTGGCAGCATACCAAAGTTCTCCGCCGCGCTCCTCGACGTTCTGGGGCTCCCCGTCAGCGCCTCGCCGGAGCGGGCGCCAGCCCGGTGGCGGCGTGCTAGAACGCGGAGCGTGTCCCGCCCCGGCGACTACGTCGATCTGCACAGCCACTGGATCCCCGACATCGACGACGGGTGCCGGACGCTCGACGAGGGCATCGCGCTGCTCGAGGGCCTGTATTCCATAGGCTTCTCGACGGTGATCGCGACACCCCACATGCGGCCCGGCATGTTCGAGAACGACCGCGCACGGCTCGAGGCCGCGTTCGCGGCGGCCACCGAGCAGATGCGGGACAGGGCCGATCTCCCGGTGGTTCACCTCGCCAGCGAGCACTACCTCGACGACCAGGTCTTCGCGCGTCTGCTCGCGGGCGAGGCCCTCCCCTACCCCACCGCCTCGCGCCTGCGCGGCGTGCTGATCGAGCTGAACCCCCAGATTTTCCCTGCGCGCCTCGCGAACCGGCTGGTCGACCTGAAGCGCAAAGGCATGGTCACCGTGATCGCACACCCCGAGCGGTACGAGCCCGTCTGGGCGGACGACCGCTGTCTCGATCCCCTCTTCGACGCCGGGGCACGCCTCTTGCTCGATGTCTGCGCGGTCGTCGGGAAATACGGACGGGCGCCCCAGCGCGCGGCCGAGAAACTCCTGGAGGACGGGGCCTACGAGGCCGCGTGCTCCGACGCCCACAAGCCCCAGGATGTCCCCGAGGTGGAGCGATCCATCCGGAGGCTCGAGGGGCTGGTAGGCAAGGAGGAGACCCGGCGTCTGCTCTCGGAGGCTCCAAGAGGAATTCTCGAAGGCGTGCTGTGAGAGCCAGGCGAAGACGAAGCGGGAAGCGCGGAGGCAGGCTAATGAACGAGAAGATCGCCATCATCGGGCTCGGGTATGTGGGGCTGCCGGTCGCCCTCGCGTTCGCGCGTAAGTACCCCGGCACCGTCGGGTTCGACGTCCACAAGGAGAAGGTCGCCGAGCTCAACAGGGCGTACGATCGCAACCACGAAGTGTCGGCCGACGTCCTCAAGGCCACCACGATGAAGATCACGGCCGACCTCGAGGATCTGAAAGGCTGCTCGTTCTTCGTCGTCGCCGTCCCCACGCCGGTCGACAAGAACAACGTGCCCGACCTCACGCCCGTCGTCCGGGCATCGGAGACCGTCGGCAAGGTCCTGAGCAAGGGCGCCGTCGTCGTGTACGAGTCGACCGTCTACCCCGGCGTCACCGAGGACATCTGCGGGCCCATCCTGGCCAAGACGTCCGGCCTCGCGCGAACCGACTTCCGGCTCGGGTACTCGCCCGAGCGCATCAACCCCGGCGACCACGAGCACACACTCGAGCGCATCGTGAAGGTCGTGTCCGGGGAGGACGACGAGACCCTCCAGCGCGTCGCGGCCGCTTACGGCTCCATCGTCGACGCGGGGATCCACCGCGCGCAGTCGATCAAGGTCGCCGAGGCCGCGAAGGTCATCGAGAACACGCAGCGCGACATCAACATCGCGCTCATGAACGAGCTCGCCATCATCTTCGACAAGATGGGAATCCGCACGATCGACGTGCTGTCGGCGGCCGGCACGAAGTGGAACTTCCTCAAGTTCAGGCCGGGCCTCGTCGGCGGGCACTGCATCGGCGTCGACCCGTACTACCTCACGACGAAGGCCCAGGAGCTCGGCTACCAGCCAGAGGTCATCCTGGCGGGCCGCCGCATCAACAACACGATGGGCGCGTACGTCGCCCAGCGCGTCGTCAAGATGCTCATCAACGCCGACATCCCCGTGAAGGGAGCGCGCGTCGGCGTGCTCGGTCTGACCTTCAAGGAGGACTGCAACGACATCCGCAACAGCAAGGTCCCCGACATCCTCACGGAGCTGGAGCAGTTCGGCATCAAGGCCCTCATCCACGATCCGGTCGCGAACCCGGCGGAGGCCGTTCACGAGTACGGGGTGAAGCTCTCTCCACTCGACGAGTTCCGCGCGCTCGACGGACTCATCCTCGCGGTCTCCCACAAGGCGTACCTGGAGATGGGGCAGCAGCAGCTCCTCTCGAGTGTACGTGACGGCGGTGTCGTGGCCGACGTGAAGAGCGCGCTCGATCCCAGCAAGGTGGATCGGCGGATGCGGTTCTGGAGCTTGTAGGCAAACTACAGGAATCATGGAGTATTCCGCGGCCCGAGCGCCCGTTCGGGCCCGGGATCGGGGGGTGGTTGGTGCGGGCATGCGGTTCGCACGGGATATGCTAAGAGGCGCGCACGCATCTTGGCCCCCGAAGCCCCCACCCCATCCCTACCTCGACGCTTGCTGGACTCGAACGCACCGCCGCCGCGCGCCCGCGCCACCGGACAGGGCTTCCTCCGCCGCCACGCGGTCAAGCTCGTGGCGTCGGTCGTCATCACGGCCGCGCTCCTCTACACGCTGAAGAAAGCCGGGCTCCAGCTCTGGCCGCCGCGCGAGGCGTTCGACGACGTGCGCTGGTGGACGGTGCCGGCCTACCTCGGTTCGTTCGTTTTCGTGAACTACTTCCGCGCGTCGCGCTGGCGATTCCTCGTGCGCTCTTTCGCCGACGTGCCCCTGCGGAAGATCCTCACCGCTTCCTGGGTGGGCTTCGCGGCGATCCTGATGTTCCCGTTCCGGATGGGCGAGGTCGTCCGCCCCTACATGATACGGGAGAAGGGCAAGGTCTCCCTCACACGCGCGACCGGCAGCGTCGTCGGTGAGCGGGTGGTCGACGGCCTCTACCTCACGTTGATGCTCGCGGTGGCGCTCGTCGTCGTCCCGACGCGGAACCCGGTCGACCAGCGCATCCCCGGCCTCCCGACCGTGACCGTGGCCTACGTCAGGCACGCGAGCTTCCTCATGCTCGGGGTCTTCGCCGCGGCGTTCACCACCATCTTCGTCTTCTACTTCGCCCGCGGCTGGGCCGAGCGGATGACGCATCGGACGATCGGCGTCGTCTCGACGCGACTCGCGGACAAGCTCGCGTCCACCGCGATCAAGCTCGGGGAGGGGCTGCACTTCCTCGGTCGCCCGAAGGACGCGGTCCCGTTCATGGCCGAGACGACCGCGTACTGGGTGCTGAACGCGCTAGGCATGTGGTTCCTCGCGTGGGGGTGCGGCGTCGTCCACGCCGACGGCACGGCGATCACGTTCGGCGAGGCGTGCGCCCTCATGGGCACGCTCGGCGTCACGATCCTCATCCCGGGGCCGCCCTTCCTGCTCGGCACCTTCCAGGCGGGGATCATCGCGGGCATGGGCATGTACTTCCCGGAGCACATCCTCCAGGGCCCGGGGATCGCCTTCGCGAGCCTGCTGTTCGCGACCCAGTTCCTGTGGATCAGCGTGACCGGCGGGCTCTCTCTGATCGGGAACCCGACCGCGATCCACGCGCTCGACGAGCAGCCGCGCGACAGCATCGCGGCCGCGACGGACTGACCGTCCCCGCCCCTCGGCCGGAAAAAGGCACGACGCGAACTTGGCCCGGCGGGGCGGCCTCGTTTATCGAAGCACACATGAAACCGAGCGCAGACCGGTGGCTCCTCTGGGCGAAGGGTCCTGTCCTGGGTGTGATGGCGGGTGTGTCCGTGGCCGTCGCCATCGTGCTCTCCGGGCCCGAGGCCGAGGCGCGGAGCGCCTACGATTCGGCCTACGGCTTCGATCGGACGTGGAACTCCGCCCTGCGGCTCGTCCGCGTCGATCGAGGCCTCAAGATCACGGAGAAGGACGAGCAGAGCGGGTACCTCCTGTTCGAGTACCGCTCGCCGGAGAGCAGCAAGCCCTCGCCGGGATCGCTCGAGCTGATCCGCACGCCGAACGATCAAGCCGTCCGGGTCGTCGTGCAGCTCGGGCAGATGCCGCGCTACCACGAGCAGGTGCTCGTCGACGACCTCGCGAAGAAGCTACGGGCCGACTACGGCGACCCACCCCCGCGCAAGAAGGAGGCGCCTGCCCTCCCCGCCGACGCCGGCGTCGACGCCCGCTGAGGCGGCCAGGTCAGCTCCTCCTCGTGGGACCCGGGGTCGCGGACTGGGGTGCGCGGGTCGGCGCGACCGGCGGCTGGGGCGGCGGCGCGCTGGCCGCGGCCTTGACGACGTCGCCGCAGCAGCGAAAACCCACCTGATAGAAGGAGAAGAGTTCGTAGTGCGCGGTCGTCATGGGCCGGCAACGCGTGCGCACCGGGCCCCAGTAGCCACCCTTGAGGCCGCTCTTGTAGGGCACGCCGCTCTCGTTCACGACCCACTCGTCGACGTTGCCCGTCATGTCGTGGACACCGTACGGGCTGACGCACGAATCCCGTGTGCCGCTGTTCTCGCCTTGCCAGAGGCGCGCGACCTCGGCGTCGCGTGTGAGCGGATTGGCGAGGAGCTGCTCGTTCGGCGTGGGGTGCGGGCGGTCGATGTTGCACGCCTCGGCGCTCCGCGCGTGGCCGTAAGGGTACGGCGAGCGCTCCTCGCCCTCGCAGGCGAGCGTCCACTCGCTGTCGCCGCACAGGCGCTTGCCCTGGCCCTTGCACGCGTCGGCCGCCTCGTACCAGGTCTTCATGACGACCGGCTTCTCGCCGCGCACGTTGGGGTACTCGTAGCGGTCGATGCAGAAGTGCTTGTGGGTCGTCTTCGTCTGGCACTTGCCGGACGGCCCGAACTCCGCGCAGCGCATCTTCGTGTCGGGGTCGAGCCACCGCAGGCACTTCTGGTCGAGCCAGGGGCAGTAGTCGCCCTCGACCTCCAGCATCCCGGCTCCGCACGCGGCGCTCGCGGGCTCGTCGTCGGCCGGCGTCGTGGAGATCTTCAGGCCGGCGCTCGCTGGAACCGCCTTCGCCGCGGCCCGCGGGTCGTGGTGTCCGACCGGTCGTCGCGGTCCGTCGCCTGGCTCGGCCAGGGCCGCGGGCTCCTCCGCCATGGCTCCGACCACGAGAACACCGACCACGGCCAGGCCCACGCCCAGCGCACCACGCGTCTTCATGCTGCAGCTCCGCCCTCTCGGGCGCCTCGTGGAAGAACCACAGCAAGCGCCTCGCCAACCTTATCGACCGTTCGCGGGACGAGGCGCACGTGACCCCCAAGCTCCGCGCAACTACGCGAAACAATGTGGATATTTCACGTGTCCTGTCAGCATCGGATCGTAACGAATCGACGCGCCGTCCGTCACCTTTCCTGACAACGAAAAGCGGCGCGTAGCGAGCGACGCGTCACAAGTCGGAACGCTTCCAGGCACTTCTGCGCCTCCCGAACGACTGCGCAAAGGACCCTTCGCGTGCGTGTCACACGTGGCGTGCGTGTCACGTGTGACGCGCGCGTGCGTGACGATCGGCGGCGCGCGGCGGGGCCGAAGGTCACCGCGCGCAGAGCAGGAAGGTCGCCGTGTCCTCGTCGGTGACCTCCTCGTCGAGCGCCCGCGGGTCGGTGGCGCAACCGAGGGTGCAGCGCGCGACCGGCGTGCTGGAGGCGCCGCATCGCCACACGTGCCCGGCAGCACAGATCCAGCCGGGCTCGCACGCCGGAGGGGCCTCGGCCGCCGGCGCCACGATCTCGACGGGCGCCGAGCCTCCGACGTCGGGACGGCACAGCTGGACCCTCGCACGCGCGGCGTCGAGGGGGAGAGAGAGGCCCTCCTTGACGCACCCCCGCTTGCACGCGTCGACCCGCACCCACGGACACGTGCACGCCTCACCGCGCGGACAAAGGTCCGGGACGTGGAACGCCCGCGACGCCTCGACGACGCCGCCGGTGCAGCGGGCCATCCCCGCCGGGCAGTCGGTGCCACGCAGGTCAAGCGGATCGGCGCCCGCTCCCCCGTTCCGGTCCGCGACGGCGCGCGGGAGGCACCCCCGCTCGCACCCGCCCAGGAGGACGGCGAGAAGCAGCAGGACCACCGAGCGCGAGGACGTCACGGGGGCCTCTCCAGAGGATCACCGGCTCCGCGGAACGGGGCGCTCGCGGCGGCCGCGTAGCGCCCTCGAACCAGGAAGCCTCAGCTCTCGATGAACGCCTTGAGCTGCTTCGAGCGGCTCGGGTGGCGGAGCTTGCGGAGCGCCTTCGCCTCGATCTGACG
>SXNL01000292.1 GCA_005777185.1 Myxococcales bacterium | reverse complement strand
GGCGGCGCGAGGTTGGGCGGGGGGCGAACCACGGCCGAGGTCGTCGAGATCGGCACGCCGGGCCCGATCGCGCCGGGCCCGGTCGCGCCGGGCCCGGTCGCGCCGGGCCTGATCGCGCCGGGTCCGATCGCACGCAGCGGCGCATCGCGCGTGGGCACGGACAGAGGATCGTTCCGCACCGACGGCGCCGCGGGCGCGCCCGACGTCCTCACGTCGTACCTCACGAGCGTCGCGGCGACCTCCGACAGGGGTGGGCGAGCCCTGCGATCCTTTGCCAGCATGCGACCGACGAGGGCGGCGAGATCCGGTGGCACGTCCGGCGCCGCGCGCGCGAGGGGCACGATCTCCTCGTGGGTGATGATCTTGAGGACCTGGCCCACGTTCGCGCCCTCGGTGAAGCGGCGTCCCGCGAGGCACTCGTAGAGCATCACGCCGAGCGCCCACACATCGGCGCGCGTGTCGATGTCCGCGTCACCGAAGATCTGCTCCGGTGACATGTAGTGCGGCGTCCCGACGATGCCGCCCGTGCTGGTCAGGGACGGCTGGTCCTCCGAGGGCACGAGCGATTTCGCGATGCCGAAGTCGAGAACGATCACGTCGGGCCTCGCTCCGGGCGCGTGCGCGAGGAACACGTTCTCGGGCTTGAGATCGCGGTGGACGATGCTCATGCGATGCGCGGCCCCGACCGCCGCGAGCACGCCATCGAAGACCCACGCGCACTCCGCCGGCGACATCCGGCCGCGCGCGAGCCGCGCGCGGAGCGACTCCCCCGAGAGCCGGTCCATCACCATGAACGGCGTGCCCGCCTCGGTCTCGCCCACGTCGTGGACACGCGCCACGTTCGGGTGGACGATCGACAGCGACGCGCGCGCCTCGCGCACGAAGCGCTCCCGCCGCTTTCCGTCCTTCACGCCGTCGCCGCGGAGGAACTTGAGCGCCGCCGTGCGCTGCGTCGCCTCGTCCGTCGCGCTCCACACGACGCCCATCCCCCCCTGCCCGAGCACCTCCACGAGCCGGTAGCGCCCCGCGACGAGCATGCCCGCGGCGAGCGGCTCCTCTGCGACCTCGAGCATCCGGGCCAAGGCTACCACCTCGGGCTCGCGCAGCGTCGGCACGTCGCGGGTGCGGACCACGGTGGTTCTCACGGTGCGGCCTCCGGCCGCACCTACCGCTTCACGAACGGCACGGGGCCGTCGTAGGCGATGAGCTTGTTCCTGTACGGAAAGCCATCCGCGTCCTCCCAGAGCTCGATCTCGCCCTTCGTGTGGATGCGCAGGATGTCGGACAGGAGGCACACACCCCAGTGGCACACGTCCTTGATCTTGTACCAGGCGAAGACGCGCCCGCGCAGGAACGCCACGTCGGCCTCGGAGGTGAACCCCAGCCGTAACGACGGCGGCGACTGCGGCATGCGCGCGCTCATCTGCGTGGGGAAGCGGAGATCCACGAGCGCCAGCTCGGCCTTGATCCCACCCTGCGCGAGCTTGGCCAGCTTCTTCAGGCCCACCACGAGCTTCACCTCCGGGTTCAGGTTCGAGGCCAGGCTCGGCCGGAAGCCCAGGCCGCAGTCGATCTGGGACGCGGTGGCGGACGCGTCGAGCTCGGGCTTCAGCCCGAGCGTGCTCGCGGTCTGCACGCCGCCCTCGACCGCGACCAGCGGGATGAACTTGTAGCTCAGCTTCGCGTTCGCGGTGCCGAACGTGCGATCGAGCTTGTCGCCGGTGACCTTGCCGTCCTTCTTCCAGACGGGCGAGGCCTGCCCGAGCACGTAGAGGGCAGCCCGCGCGTCGGCCTTCTGGGGCTTCTTGCCCGTGGCCTCGGCGCTGTACTTGAGCAGCGAGAACTTGCGCTTCAGCACCGTGATTCCGTTGTCCCAGGTGACCGCACACACGGCGGTCGACGCGTCCGGGTTCTTCTCGCTGGCGGCCAGCGACGAGTAGGCCGCCGCGATGTCCTCGTCGCCCTTCTGCTTGTCCCAACGGACCGCGTGCTCGGTGTCCTTCGGGGCACACCCGGGCTCGGCGCACGACGTCGAGGACGGAGGGGACGCGGACTCGCTCGCGAGAGGACCCGTCGCCGCGGCGGACGCGGTGGACGCGATGCCCGAGGCCTTGAAGGTGCTGCGCAGGTTCGCGAGCTCGGCCTTGTGCTGCGCGCGCTGGACGCTCCGCTTCCCCGCGGTGCCGACGCTGAACACGCCGCGGGGCGCGAGCTGGTGGAGGGACGCGCCCTGCTTGCCCGCCTCGCCTTCGCTCTCGTCGACGTCCTGGACCAGATCCTTGATCGAGAGCTTCGTGCCGTCGTCGAGATCGATCTCCTCCTTCGGATCGAACTTCGCGAGCGCCTCGTGGACGGGCACGTCCTTGCCGTTCAGGACGACCCGCCCCTCGTGGAGGCGCTTGCGGAGCGTCGCCGACGAGGGCGCGTGGTGGCCGAGCTGCGTGAGGCGCGCGAGACCAGGGTGTGGCGCGTCCGGGCGCCCGCCTCCGGCGCCTCGGGGCGCAGGGGGGGCGGCGAGCGTGGAGCCGGAGAGGGTGGCGGAGAGGCTCACGAGGACGAGGAGCGCGGTCTTCTTCATGGCAAGTAGGTCTCCGTGACGGGGGTGGGATCCGAGGCGACGAGGTGCTCGAGGGCGACGAGGCGGACCTCGGCGGGGTGCGGCGCCTTCGCGAGGGCGAGGAGCGCGCGGTCCCTCCCGGCGTTCTCCCCCGCCAGGCGCGTCAGGCCGCGCGTCGCGGTCCTGCGGACGTCGAGATCCGGATCCGCGGCGGCCGCCCGCGCGAGGCACGCGGCTCGCTCGGGGCCGAAGGCGTCCTCGAACGCCAGCGCCCAGGCGGCGTGCTCGCGGACGCTGGCGGCCGCGTCTCTCTCGAGCGCGGCGCACGTGCGGAGCAAGGAGGGCCTGTCTGCGCGGAAACGGAACGACGCGACCGCCGCCCGGCGCGTCCACGGGTCGACGTCGCCGAGCGCCCGGACGAGCGCGGGGGTACACGCCTCGCACGCCGCGTTTCCGGCGGCCTCCAGGAGGACGATCCGCCGCGCGTCGCCCTTCGCCAGCTCCGCGGACAGCGTGCGCTCGACCATCGCGACGACCTCGGTCGCGCCCGAGCGACGGGCCGCGAGCCCCAGGCTGCCGAGCGCGAGGAATCCCGCCTGGCTCGCGTTCTCGTCCTTCCCGGCCGCCACCGCGCGAACGTCTCGTGCAAGCGCGATGTCCACGTTGATTGCATGTTGCACGGAAGGCAGGATCTCCTTCATGCACGCCTCTCCAGTCCGCGCCCGCGCGACGAGGCGCCTCGTCGCGGAGACCGGAAACGCGCCCTGCGACACGAGGCCCGAGACGACCGCGCCGAGCGCATGACCCTCGCACGGGAGCTCCTCGGCCGCCCGGGCGAGGGCGCGCCCGCACGCCTCGTCCCGCGCTGCGCCGTGGACATGGGCATACAGCGCGTTTGCGTCGCGCTCCGGAAGGGGATCCCGCGCGGACGCCTCGCGGGCCTCTACGATCACCTCGTCGCACGTCCCGGGCGTCTCCGGCAGGTCGCGGAGCGCATCGGTCGCCGGGGACACGGGCGGCACGCGCGTACCCGTGCCCGCGCCCGACTCCTCCCCGACCTGGACCGTCGCGCGAGGAGCGACCGACGCGCGGGAGGCGCCGACGACGCCGGAGAGGCCAAGAAGGACGAGGAGAGAGCCCACGCTGGCGGTACGGCGTTGCATCTGCGTGATCACGCCGCCCCCCCGAGCACTGGACGTGCCACCGAACGGCCCTCGTTTCGCCGCGCTCTTCGCCGCTCGACGCGTGGGCGCGCACGGGCGGGCGCCCGGTCGGGCCTCGTGTTTTCGGGCGTCTTCCTGGCCCGCCACGCTGGCGCACCCGTTGCACCAGGCGCCTCACATGAACCTTCGCCCCCTCCTCACACTCGCGCTCGTCGCCTCCACCGTCACCGTCGGCGTCGCCTCCCGCGCCGACGCCCCCGCTCGTCCCACGTCCTCTCCGCCGGTGGTCGAGACGATCCGCCTCGCGCAGGACGAGGCCTTCCGCGTCAAGGGCGAGAAGACCTTCTTCTTCCGCGGCGAGTTCATGATCGACGCCGACGGCGCCCCGACCGCGTACCACCCCGGCTACACCTGCGAGGCGACCTACGCGAAGGGCTGGAAGCACAAGGCCGGCCTCGACTGCGCGTCGCGATCGACCCATGACTGCCGCGCGCGCGGCTTCAAGGGCGAGGTGGCCGACGGGGCGATCGGCGACTTCGTGCGCTGCGGCACGCGGAAGAAGCAGGGGAAGTGGGTCTGCGCCGAGGTCTCGAGCACGAAGCGGCGCCAGGGCGGCTGCACGATGAACGCGGACGCGAACACGAAGGGCCTCGACTACCTCGCGAACGCCGGCGAGCCCGGAAACTTCTACGGCATCGTCACGAAGGACGGGAAGAAGACCGGCGAGCCGATCCTCCAGGGCCCGAGCGATCCCGCGCCCGGCTTCTACGTGTCGGCGACGGCCCTCGTGAATCCGAAGGCGAAGGAGGGCACGGTCGAGCGCTACGTGGACTCGACGCGCTTCAACTACGTCGCGCTGCCGCCGTCCGCGATGAGGCACGGCGCCGTGAAGGGCGATTACGTCGCGGCGATCAACTGGAAGACCGGCAGGGTCGCCGGCGCGATCTTCGCGGACGTGGGCTCGGACTCCGACGACGACCTCGGCGAGGGGTCGATCGCGCTGGCGAAGGAGCTCGGCATCAAGGGCTCACCGAAGGGCGGCGGGGCGCACGAGGACGTCGTCTACGTCGTCTTCGCCGGGACGAGCGAGGGATTCCCCTCCGATCCGGTCAAGGTGGCGGACACGGGTGCGCGGAAGCTCGCGGTCTGGGGGGGGGTGGATCGGCTGAAGACGCTGGTCCCCGCCTGGGCGAAGGACCACGGGAAGTAGGACGCTTCCTCGCGCGCGACGGGCCGCGTCGTGGCCGCGCGATTGCCTCCCAGACCCGGGGATGCTACCCGTCTCGTGTCGAAGACGCGCGCGCATGAAGGCCACGAGCTACACGCACCACGCATGGTCCCGGGTGCTGGATCGCCTGTCGCTCACACCCGCCGAACTGAGCCGCATCCTGGATCGCGATCTGGCCGTGGACATCGGCTACGAGGAGGGCACGCGGCGCATCCACCGCCTCTTCTACAGCGTGCCCGACCAGACGTGCTTCGTCGCCATACAGGACGAGAAGAACGGGGCCGTCATCACCGTGCTCCCGCTCGACTTCCACGAGAACATAGCGTGGCGGGTCGCCGAGGCCGCCCAGGAGGAGGCGCGCCGGCTGATGATCCCGCCGCCGGCCCCCACCGAGCCCGCGCTGACGACCGTGCCGCCGGACGCGGGGTCCGCTCGCGACGTGAACGGCAACTCGTACACGCCGCCGCGATCGTTCAAGATCAGCGCGTACATCATCGTCGAGCCCGGCGTCACGAAGTCCACGGGCCTCGGCGCGTGGCCGTGCGATCCCTACGCGAGCCGCGTCGAGCGCCTGTTCGAGGACGACGCCTTCTTCGACGCCATCGGCGAGCGACTCACGGCGAAGGGGATCTCCATCGATCAGATCGAGGCCGTGTACGTCAAGCTCGGGTCGAGCGGCCGTCCGGTGCGTGTACATTACAACAAGCCGGAGTCGGACCCGCCAGGCTCGCAGGAGATGTGAAGGCGGACGGAGGTCTGAAGGTCAGGCCCTCAGCCGGAGGGCCCCCGGGACGATCTCCACCGTCATCGGCAGCCCTCCGACGGGCTCGCCGTCGAGGTCGATGAGGAACCGCTCCTTCGCGTCGTCGTTGTCGAGCATGATCTCGACCTTCTGGCCGGCGAGGTGGACCGCGTCGGGGTGCTGGAGGTGCTCGCCCTTGTAGATGGCGCTCTGCGTCACCGCGAACGCGAGCTTGCTCCGCGGCCCCATCGACACGATCTCGAGCTTGCCGTCGCCGATGTCCGCCATGGGCGCGACCATCATCCCGGAGCCGAAATACCGGCCGTTGCACACCGCGAGCAGGTACGTCTGGAGCTTGTGCTCCCGGGTCTCGCCGCCGGACGTGACCCGCACGGACAGGCGCCCGAGCCTGCCGTTCACCAGCGCGCGGAGCCCCGCGCCGAAGTAGGCCGCCGTGCCGCCGAAGGCGCGCGTCGAGGTCGCCACGTACTGGTCCACGAGGCCCCCGATCCCGCACGACACGATGTTCGCGACCCAGCGCTCCTCCGCCTCCCCGTTCCTCCCGCGGTAGGAACACCGCGCGACGTCGAGCGCGCGCGTGTCGCCCTTCGCGAGGGCCGCGAGGTACGCGTCGAGCCGATGCTCGAGGCCCACCGACTTCCGGAAGTCACCGCCGGTCCCCTGCCCGATGATGCCGACCTCGACGCCCGCCTTGCCCGCGCGCATGAGGCCGTTCACGACCTCGTTGAACGTGCCGTCGCCCCCCACCGCGACCACCAGCGTGTGGCCGGCCTTCGCGCCCTCCTCCGCGAGCGCGATGCCGTGCCCCGTGCGCTTGGTGAAGGCGATCTCGACCTCGCCGAGCGCCTTCTCGATCGCCGGCCTCATCCCCGGGAACAGGGCCTCGGTCTTCCCGCCCCCGCTCTTCGGGTTGACCACGAGCAAGGTCACGGGCTCGCCTCGACCATCGGCTCCGGCCAGACGACGCCACGATCGCGGAGATCCTTCACCGTGTCGTGGAGGGTCTCGATCGGATCGCGCGCGCGCCACCCGAGCTCGGTCTCGGCGCGCGTCGCGTCGAGGTACCAGTAGAACTGGGCCATGTCGATCGAGATGGGGTCGAGCCCGAGGTCGACGCCGAACCGCGCCATCACGCGCTCCGCGATCTTCGCGCCGACGCGCGCCGTCTCGGGCGCGCGCGGGATCGGCAGGACCGGCGCGCTCACGCCGGACACGCGCGCGAGGCGCCGGAAGAGCTCCCGGATGGTCACGTTGCACGCGCCCACCAGGTACCGCCGCCCGCCGAGGCCCTTCTCGTAGGCGAGCCGGAACGCGGTCGCCGCATCCCGAGCGTCGACGTACGACAGTCCGCCGGGCGGCACCGCCGGGATCCTCCGCTCGAGGAACAGACGCACGTCCTCGGTGGACGAGCCGTTCACGTCGCCCGGGCCGAGGAGGAGCGTCGGGTTGACCGAGATCACGGCGAAATCGGGCCCGTTCATCTCGAGCGACGCCTGCTCGGCGAAGAGCTTCGCGCGGTAGTACGGCCAGCGCGAGATGAGCGCGATGGGCGTCGTGTCGTCCTCCGTCGCGATGAAGTCCGGATCGCCGCTCACGGCGACGGTGCCGCTGGACGACGCGACGATGGCTCGCGTCACGCCCGCCTCCTTGCACGCGGAGAGCACGGCGCGCGTGCCCTGCACGTGCACGCGGTAGAGCTCCTCGGCGTCCTCCGTGCGACGCGACACCTTGCCGGCGCAGTGGAAGAGGCCCCCGATGCCCTCGGCCGCCGCGCGCACCGAGTCCGCGTCGAGCACGTCGCCGAGCGCACGGGTCACCTCGGCGGGGAGATCCGCGTCCAGCGACCGCACGAGCGCGGTCACCTGGTATCCGTGCGCGACCAGGTCCGCGGAGAGGTGGCGGCCGAGGAAGCCCGTCGCCCCCGTCACGAGGACGCGCTTCTTCGGGTCGTCCGCGTCGGTGCCGTCCTCGGCGACGACGGCCATCTCGGCGCCGGGTCTCATGACGGGGGGCTCATGACAGCTGGAACACCTTCTGGAACGTGAACAGGAGGCTCACGTCGTTCGACTTGATCTCGCCTGACATGAACTCCGCCGGGCTCGGTACGTACGCCTCGCGCACGATCTTGGTGAAGATCTCCGGGCTCGTCTTGAGCACGCAGTCGGCGGTGCCCCCGTCGGGCTTTCCCATGGTGACGGTGCACGCCTCCGCGTCCACGCGGACCGTCCACTTCGCCATCGCGTCGCCGCCCAGGGTGAAATAGAACGACGTCGGCTTCTCGACCTGCCCCTTCGCGAACCTCCCCGGCAGCTCCGCGAAGAGCGTCACGAGCGGGTGCTCCTTCTTCTTCTTCCTGGTTCCCTGCTCGGGGTCGAGGCGATCCATCCGGGCGATGTCGAAGAGGTCGCCGTCCCGCAGCGCGACCACCGACTTGTGCGCGAGGCGGGCGATCTCGCGGCACTGGTCGGCGAACGCGAGGCCCGCGGTGAGGCGCTTCATGTGGCGGACCGTCATGACGGGCCCGATCCGCGCGAAGAGCTTCCGGCTCGTGGGCAGGCGCGCGCCCTTCGGCATCGCGTCGCGCGTCCCGCCCACGTAGAGCGGCAGGATGTCGACGCCGTACGTGAGCGCGAGGTGCCCGAGCAGCGGCTTGAACTCGTGGATCTGCCCGTCCGGGCTGCGCGTGCCCTCCGGGAAGATGAGCATCGTCCGCCCCTCCTGGAGGATCTCGCCTGCCTGACGCTCGCTCGCGCGGAGACCTCCCTTGCGATCGATCGCGCGCAGGTTGGTGAGGTTCTCGAAGAAAGCCCGCGTCAGCGATCCCTTCTCGAAGAAGTAGTCCTGCGCGGCGAGGGTCACGATGTCCTCGCCGTACTTGCCGAGCGCGTGGCGCACGAAGCCCATGTCGAGGTGGCTCGCGTGGTTGGCGATGACGATGCTGTTGCGGTTGTGGGGGATGAACGCGCGCCCCGACACCCGGGAGGACATCATCTTCCCGTAGAAGAGGTCCTGCACGTTGCCGATCGCGCGCTTGCCCGCTTCCTGCGCCTCCTTCGGCAAGGTGAACGCGGGGAGGACCTCGCCCTTCTTGTCCTTCTCCCGGCCCTCGATGGCGCGCGTGCGCGACTCGGCCCGGCGCTCGTCGCCCACGAGGGCCTCGACGTCGGCCACGGTGCGGCACGCCACGAGCGCCCGGGGATCGATCGCCCCGTGGCGGGCCTCGAGCGCGACCAGGAGCTCGGTCAGCGAGAGCGAGTCGAAGCCGAGGTCGTCGATCATCGACATGTCGGCGGTGATCCCGTCGGCCGGCCGGTTCTTCACGCCCGCGATGGCCTGGCGCACCGGCGATCCCTTCGCCTCGGCGGCGGACTCGGGCCGCGCCGTGGCGGCCATGATGCGCCGGAGGATGTCCTTCACCTCGTTCCGTTTCACCTTGCGCGTCGCGGTCCGCGGGAGCTTCGCGTCGTAGAGGTGGAGGACGCTCGGCTGCTTGCCGTAGGGGAGCTTGCCGATCGCGTCCCGGAGCGACTTCTCCGCGCGATCCAGGCGGATCTCGCGCTCCACGCTCGCGTCCTCGGAGGGGACGGCGAGGCAGGCGAGCCGCTCGCCACCCGAGCGCGCCTCGACGCCCACGAAGGCGACCTCGTCGATCCACTTCACGTCGCCGAGCTGCTTCTCGAGGTCGTCGGGGTAGATGTTCTCGCCGGTCGCCGTGACGATGACGTCCTTGGATCGCCCGACGATGACGAGCCGCCCCTGCCGGTCGAGCTTCCCGAGATCGCCGGTGTGGAGCCACCCGTCCGCGTCGATGGTCTCGCGCGTGGCGTCCTCGTCGGTGTAGCCGAGCATCACGTTCGGGCCGCGCGCGAGGACCTCGCCCACGCCGTGATCGTCGGGGTTCGCGATGCGGAGCTCCACGCCCGGCACGGGCTTGCCGACCTGCCCCGCCGCCGACCCGGCCTTCGCCACCGTGAGCACCGGCGCGGCCTCCGTGAGCCCGTAGCCCTCGGTCAGCTTCAGCCCGAGCCCGGCGAAGAGCTTCTGCGTGCTCTGCGGCAGCGCGGCGCCGCCGGAGATCAGGAAGCGCACGTGCCCGCCGAGGCCCTCGTGCACCTGTCCGAAGAGGAGCTTGCCGAGATCGAGCTTCACGTTGCGCGTGAGGAAGCGGTTGACCTCCCCCGCGAGGTTGAACACGGCCTCGGCCGTCTTTCCTTCGGCGTGGACGCGGCTCATGATGCGGCGCTCGAGGAGCTGCCACACGGCCGGGACGCCGACCATGCCGGTGACGCGGCCCTCCTTGAGGCCGCGCGTGAGGCTGTCGCCGTTGAGCTCGTCGAGGTAGATGACGCGCGCGCCGCGCGAGAACGGGAGGAGGAGGCCACACGAGAACTCGAACGTGTGGTGGAGCGGGAGAACGCTCAGGATGCGATCGTTCGTCGTGAGCGGGAAGAGCGGCGCGAGCGACGCCACCATCGCGGCGAAGTTCTTGTGGCTGAGGCGCACGCCCTTGGGCTTGCCCGTCGTGCCGCTCGTGAAGATCAGGCTCGCCACGTCCTCCGGGAGGATCTCGACACCCGGGGAGGGGACCTTCGCCCCTGCCTGCGGCGCGGTGACCTGGTGCAGGTCGAGGATGACCGCATCCGGGAGGCGATCGCGCAGCAGGATCCCCGCGTGCTTCTCGACGTGCGCATCCCAGACGAGCACGCGCGCCTCGCTCTCGCGGATCAGGTTCTCGAAAGGCTCCGCCTCCAGCGCGGGATCGACCGGCACCGCCGCCGCGCCGAGCCGCACGATCGCGAAGTACGCGATGGCCCAGTCGGGGTGGTTCTGCGCGGAGAGGACGACGCGGTCGCCCTTCTTCACGCCCAGCTCGGCGAGCCGCGCCGACGCGGCGTTCGCGCGCGAGAGCACGTCGAGGTACGTCACACGCGTCAGGCCCTCGCCCGACAGCCGCTGGAACGCGAGCGCGTGCTCGTGCCGCTCGGCCATCTGCTCGACCAGGGTCGCGAGCGTCTCGTGGGTCTTGTGCGCCTTGAGCTCGCGCCGGTACCGGTCGTCCATCCAGGGGATGATCCGCTTCTCCATCGCGGGCATGTGCTGGTTCATCCAGTAGTCGGCCCAGTCGATCTCCTCGGGGTGCCAGTCGAGCTTCGCCTGGTCCTCCGGCAGCGCCCGCGCCCACGCCGCCCGCGTGTTCGCGCAGGAGAACGGTCCCTTCTGATGGTACGTGAAGGGCGAGAACAAGCGGATGATCTCGTCGATCTTCTCCTCCTGCGAGGCGAACGAGTCGATGGCGTGCGCCGCGCCCTTCATGGGGCCGGGCGCCGCCCTGAGCACGGTCGAGAGGGACCGCGCCACACGCGCGAGCTGCGCGGGGCCGACGCGGTCGAAGCGATCCTCCGACACGATCACCGGCTCGAAGTACGCCTGCAGCAGGTTGACGAACGGGTTCCCCTTGCCGGTGCGCATGTAGTGCTTGCGCTTGTAGAGCGCGATGAGCTCGCCGAACCGCTCGGACGTGCAGCCGTTCACGTCGCTCGCGCCGTAGTGGTACACCGGCTTCGCCGTGCCCTCGAGCAGCTCGGCGAGGGTGAGGATCATGCCCGCGCACACGACGTCGCTCGGGATGAAGTCGATCAGGACGTCCCGCCCGATCATCTGCCGGTGCCCCTTCATCGCGAGGTAGATGATGGGAGCGCTCGTACCGAGGCCCTCGTTCCACCCGGGGATCGGGAAGCGGAGGGTGCTCTCGCAGCACGCGGGCCGCGCGATGACGTACGGATGGCCGCTCCGCGCGATGATCTGCTCGCCGATGCTCTTCGTGTACGTGTAGATGTTGGGCCAGCCCCAGTGCGTGGCGCGCTCGAGGCCCGCCTCGACGAGCCGGTCGGAGACGAAGCGCCGCTTGACGTTCTTGAGCTCCGCCTCGAGCGCGGGGCCCGTGGTGGGCTCGCCCTTGTCGTTCAGGTTCTTCTTCGCGCGCTCGAGGAAGTCGCTCTGCCGGAAGGCGTCCTCGCAGCGGCTCCGAGCCTGCGAGATGAGATCGAGGCAGTCGCGGATCTCGCGCGCAGGATCCCACAGCTCCCGCCCGAGCTCGTCGGCGCGCGGGAACGGGTACAGCGAGCCGGGCACCTCCTCGTCGATGAGGCCGGCCCGGTTGCCGACCGTGTAGCACGTGCTCGTGTGGAAGAGCGGCGCGTCGAGGGCGCGGCACAGCGCGACCAGGTTCTCCGCGCCGAACGCGTTGGTGTCGAGCGCCTCGTCGAGCGGCGGGTTGAAGTCGACGACGCCGGCGACGTTGACGACCGCGTCGATCGTGCCCTTGTGCCGCGCGATGAAGTCGTCGGCGATCCCGGCGCAGGGGCGCCCGACGTCGCCATCTATCGGCTCGAACTTCTCGCGCAGGAAGGCGTGGAACGCCTCGCCCGGGTAACGCTGGCGGAGCGGCTCGAGGCACTCCGAGGTGGCGATCTCGGACCAGAAGCGTTGCTCGCTCGTCTCCTTCGCCGAGCTGCGGACGAGCAGGAAGATCTTCCCGATCTCGGGGTAGCGATCCAGGAGGAGGCACCAGAAGATCTTGCCGAGGAACCCGGTGCCCCCGAGCACGAGCAGCCGCGCCCCGTGGAGCACGCGCGCCACATCCAGAGGGGCGAGCGGCGCGGCAGGCTCCGGGGACACCTGACCGCCTGGGCTGGTTCCGTTCGTGTAGGACATCAGAATCGAACAGCTTTCTGGCCGGAAAGGCCGCTCTACGTACACCAACCCGAGGGCCCCCGCAAGGCGACGCCGCCGCCGGCTGTCAGCCGTCCGCGGTCCGCGCTCCGCCATCCGCCCTCCGCCCCGCCCCATCCCCCGATTCCCACTTTCAAGAGCTGTCCAACAATTGCCCGGGGCTGCCCTTCGTTGACGTTGACGTTGACGTTGACGTGAGCGTTGACGTTGACGGCGACGGCGACGGCGACGGACTGGCGAGCTGGATGTGCGCTTCGACGGCGTTTCCTCGCAAAATCTCGCCGAGAGCGGCCCGTGGCCTAGCCAGGAATCGTCGCCGTCGCCGTCGCC
>SXNL01000291.1 GCA_005777185.1 Myxococcales bacterium | reverse complement strand
CTCGCTCTCGAGGAGCGTCTCCGCGAGCGCCGCGCAGTGGAGGGCGACGAACGGGGCCTTCGCGCGCGGGCTGAGGAGGTGGATCGCGTGCGCGAGCTCCCCCTTGCCGGTACCGCTCTCGCCGGTGATGAGGACGGTCGCGCGCGAGCTCGCGACCTGCTTCGCCATCCGGTAGACCTTCTGCATCGCGGGGCTCGCTCCGACGAGCCCCTGCAGGCCCTCGGCGTCGCGCTCCCGGAGTTGCCGGCGCAGGTTCTCCGCCTCGACCTTGACGTCGCGGTGGATGAGCGTCCGCTCGATGGCCACGAGCAGGCTGTCGAAGTCGATCGGCTTGGTGAGGTAGTCGGACGCGCCCGCGCGCATCGCCTTGATGGCGATCGACACGTCGCTCACGCTCGTGACCACGATGACCGGGATGTCCCCGTGCTTCTCGCGCACGGCCGCGAGCAGCGCGAGGCCGTCCATGCGCGGCATGTTGATGTCGGTGACGATGGCGTCGTAGGGCGCCTCGGCCAGGACCTCCAGCGCCCTCTCGCCGTCCTCGGCGGACGCCACGTGGTAGCGCTCCTGGGTCAGCAGCTTCTCGAGGGCGCTCCGGGCGGGGGCCTCGTCGTCGACGACCAGCACGCGGGCCTTGGGGCTGTTCATGCGCAAAGCGTAGTGCAATTCCTTCGCCAGGCGTATACTCCTGGAAATACAGATGGCTGTGGTCTTGCCAAGGCGCAAGACCTGCGCACCCCCGCAGGAGGTGCGGGCTACTTCGACGGGTGGCGCACGGTCAGGACGGGAATGTCGCTCGTGCGCACGACGTACTCGGTGATGCTCCCGAGGAGGAAGTGCACGACCCCGCGCCGGCCATGCGTGCCCATGACGATCAGGTCGGCCGAGATCTCCTTCGCGACCTCCCCGATCGACACGCGCGGGTCGCCGGAGCGGAGCGTGGACAACAGCTCGACGCCGCTGTCCTTGCGCTGGGTCACCGTGGCCTCGAGCGCGGCCTTCGACGACGTCATGATGCGGCCCGCGATGTCGGCCGTCATGACCATCGCCCCCTCGGGGAGTCCAACGGCGGGGATCTCGTACGAGTGGAGCACGTGCACGCGCGCGTGGAGCTCCTTCGCGAAGCGGATGGCGTAGTCGAGGGCGTACTCGGAGGTCTCGCTGAAGTCCACGGGGACGAGGATGGTCTGCATGTCGGTCACCTCGCTCCGGACGTAGCAAGACGCACGCCTTCCGTCATCCCGCACGAGTTGCGTCGCCCGCAGGCCGTGCACCCACGCGCGGGCCCCGCGAGCGGGCGTTCCGTTGAAGTTGCGTGGCGCAGAGGTTGCTCAGGCCACGGCCGTGCCCCAGGTCGCCCTTCGTGTGCCCGCAGCGGCCCTCGTCCCCGCGCGATGCCTCCACTGTGGCAGCCGGGTCCTCGACGCGGGCGACAGGTTCTGCTGCGCCGGCTGCGAGACCGTGCACGACCTCCTCCTCTCGACGGGGCTCGCGCGGTTCTACGCGCTCCGCGGCGAGGACGGGATCCCCGCGCGCGACGTCGATCCCTCGCGTCGCCGCGATCACGCGGCGCTCGCCCCCATCGCGCGCCGCGTGGCCGAGGCGAGCGGCCCCGTGCGTGTCGTCCTCGACGTACAAGGCCTCCACTGCCAGGCGTGCGTGTGGCTCATCGAGACCTTGTTCCGCCGCCAGCCCCACGCCTGGCAGGCCACGGTGAACCCCGCGTCGGGGCGCGTCGAGCTGGTGGTCTCGCCGGGCTTCGATCTCGACGCGTTCGCTTCGATCGTGGAGGACGTGGGGTACCGCCTCGCGCCCCCTGGCCGCGACCGCGCCCCGGAGTCGAGCGACCTCCTCCGCCGCATGGGGATCTGCATCGCGATCGCCATGAACGCGATGCTCTTCGCCATCGCGACGTACGCGGGCCTCGAGGCGGGGCCCACCTACCGCCTCTTCCAGGCGCTCTCGTTCGTGCTCGCGACGGCCAGCGTCCTCGTCGGCGGATCCGTGTTCGCGCGCTCCGCGATGCTCGCGCTCCGGCGTGGCCTGCTCCACCTCGATCTGCCGATCGCCCTCGGGATCGCGCTTGCGTACTCGAGCTCGACGTGGGCGTACTTCGCGGGCACGGGATCGCGCTCCTTCTTCGACACGATCACGGTCTTCATCGCGCTCATGCTGGTCGGGCGCTTCCTGCAGGAGCGCGTGCTCGCGAGGAACCGCGC
Organism: Myxococcales bacterium; assembly: GCA_005777185.1. Classification (GTDB taxonomy): domain Bacteria; phylum Myxococcota_A; class Polyangia; order Polyangiales; family Polyangiaceae; genus SXNL01. The sequence continues at coordinate 2,332 of SXNL01000291.1, read as the reverse complement.
GCAGATCCTCGCGTCGAGCGGCGCGGACGGGCTCCACGCGCGCGTGATGCGGGACGGCGCGGTCGAGACGATCCCGTGCCGCGACGTCCGGCCGGGCGATCGCCTGCTCCTCCTCCCCGGCGACCTCGTTCCCGTCGACGTCGTGGTCGATCGCGCCGGCGCTTTCTCGCTCGACTGGATCTCCGGTGAGAGCCGGCCCACGGACTACGGCGGCTCCGCCACCGTCCCGGCGGGCGCGTTCTCGTGCAACGCCGATGCGGTGCTCGCGACCGCGGCGACGGCCTTCGACGAGAGCCCGCTCCTCCGGCTCCTCCACGTCGAGGGTGAGCGGCCGAGCGACGCGGCCCGCGCGACCCCTTTCTGGCAGATCCTCGCGCGCGTGTACGTCGCGGCGGTCCTCGCGCTCGGCGTGGCCGCGTTCGCGCTGTGGATGTCGCTCACGCGCGGCGACGTCACGCGATCCATCGAGGTCGTGACGGCCGTGTTCATCATCACGTGCCCGTGCGCCTTCGGCATCTCGACGCCGCTCGCCTACGAGCTCGTGCAAGCGGGCCTGCGCCGCGCGGGACTCTTCGTACGCGCGGGAGGGTTCCTCGATCGCGCCACGTCCGTGAAGCGCGTGGTCTTCGACAAGACCGGCACCTTGACCACGGGATCGCTCACCTGCGTCCGGGTGGACGGCGAGCCCTCGCGGCGCGAGGAGGAGATCCTCTTCGATCTGTGTGCGCGGAGCCCTCACCCGAAGAGCGCAGCCGTCCGCGCGACGCTCCCGCGGAGCCACCGGCTCGACGAGACGATCCGCGCGCGGGAGGAGCCCGGCCGTGGAATCGCCGCGGACGTCGACGGCCAGACGTACCGCCTCGGCGCCCCCGCCTGGGTCGCGCCGGCGTCGACGGCGAGCGGCGACGTCGCGTTCGGCGTCGACGGTCGGCTGATCGCCTCCTACGTCACCGCCGAGGAGCCCCGCCGGGACGCGGCCCGCGAGGTGCGCGCGCTCGAGGCGGCCGGCTTCGAGCCCTGGATCCTCAGCGGCGACGACCCGGCCCGCGTCCGCGAGATGGCGGCCCGGCTTGGCCTCCCCGCGTCGCGCGCGATCGGCGGTCAGAGCCCCGAGGACAAGGAGCGGTGGCTGCGCGAGCGCGACCGTGGCGACGTCCTCTTCGTGGGCGACGGGATCAACGACGGCCTCGCCGCGAAGGCGGCCTGGTGCTCCGGCACGCCCGCGATCGACCGCCCCTTCATGGCCGCACGCAGCGACTTCACCTTCGTGACCCCCGGCCTCGGCGCCGTCCGTCTCGCGCTCCTGGCCGCGCGGCGCCTCTCGCGGGTCACGCGGATCTGCCTCGGCGTGGCGCTCGCGTACAACGCGCTCACCCTCACGCTGGCGTTCATGGGCCTGATGTCGCCCCTCGTCTGCGCGATCGTGATGCCGCTCTCCTCGCTGTCGACGGTCCTCGTCGCGACGCTGTCCCTCTCGAAGCGGAGCCGCCTGTGGAGATCCTGAGCCTCCAGGTGATGGTCAGCCTCGCGCTCGTGACCGGATCGGTCCTCCTGTACGCGCTGACGTGCCGCGCGAAGAGCTTCGAGCACTCGGACAGGCTCGCACTCGCCCCCCTCCACGAGGACACGGGCGCATCGAGCACGGAGGACCCGCATGAAGAAGCCCATGGCCGCCATCGAACCCCCTGACGGCGAGCGCGCTCAGTCGCACCCGGCGTCGACGGAGGCCGAGATGGTGACGGTCACCTACGACGACGTGACCCCGCGCAACTTCGCGCTCGCGTCCGTGCTGTGGGGCATCGTCGGGATGCTCGTCGGCGTGATCGTGGGCATCCAGCTCGCGGCGCACCAGGCGAACGTGCACCCGATGCTGTCGTTCGGGCGCCTGCGGCCGCTGCACACGAACGCCGTCATCTTCGCGTTCGTCGGGAACATGGTCTTCGCGGGCGTCTACCACTCGAGCCAGCGCCTGCTGAAGGCGCGCCTCGGATCGGACATGCTGTCGAAGATCCACTTCTGGGGCTGGCAGGCCATCATCGTCGCCGCGGCGGTGACGCTCCCGCTCGGGATAAGCCAGGGCAAGGAGTACGCGGAGCTGGAGTGGCCGATCGACCTCGCCATCGCGGCGGTGTGGATCGTCTTCGCGATCAACTTCTTCTGGATGCTCGCCAGGCGCAACGAGAAGCACCTGTACGTCGCGGTGTGGTTCTACATCGCGAGCATCATCACCGTGGCGATCCTCCACGTGGTCAACAGCCTGGCCATCCCGGTCAGCGCGCTGAAGAGCTACTCGATCTACGCGGGCGCGCAGGACGCGCTCGTGCAGTGGTGG
>SXNL01000037.1 GCA_005777185.1 Myxococcales bacterium | reverse complement strand
GCGCGCTCGTGGCGCTCGCGGCGGCGGGCGCCACGGTGACGATGGGCGCCGCCACGATCGGCGGCGTCGCGGCGGCGGCCGTGACGGTGGCTGCCGTCGCAACCACGGCGGGGCCGTTCCCGAGCCTGTCGCGGAGGACGACCCCGAGCGCGCCGACGGCGATCAGCGGCAGCAGGACGCCCGCGATCGCGAGGGGTATCCACCGTGGCACGCGCCCGCGGGGGTGAGCGACCACATCGGACGTGTCCGGGGGAGGGGTCGGCGTCTCGATCACGACGTCGGTCGCGCGCGCCGCCGGCGCGGCGAACGGCGAGGTCCCCGCCATGAGGGTCTTCGCTGCGCCATGGCCGGGCGGGGCAGCATCGACGGGAGCGACGATGACCGATGGCACGGCGGCGAGCGCGGCGCGCGCGTCGACCATGGGGGGGGCGGCGATGATGTCGTCATCGTCGATTGCCGTGTACGAGCCCGCGTCGTCGACCACCGGCGCGGGTGGAGGCGGGGCGAGACCCTGGATCGTCGCGGCGAGGCCCGCCGGGATGTGCGCCATCGGCGCGGGGTCCGGCGCGGGCTCCGACGCGCGGGCGTCGGCGATGGTGGCGCGCGGGCTCGAGTCGACGGGCGCGTCCTCGTCGTCGACGGACTCGTTGAGGGCCTCGTCGACCGTGGGGAGGCGCTGACGCGGGACGGGCGACGCGCCCTCCAGCATCCCCGCGGACTTCAGGGTGTCGTTCGGGGCGGGGCTCGGCTGCGGAAGCGCCACGACGGGTACGGTGGAGATCAGGGTGGAGTCGGCCACCTCGGAGAGGGCCGGGAGCGGCGCGGCGATCGGCATGCCCCGAAGGGTCCCCGGCCCCTGCTCTCTCACCGTGACGCTCGCCGCGAGCGTCGGTCCGCTGTCCGTGCGCGGCGGAGCGCGCGGAGGCTCTCTCGAGAGCTCGATCGCCGCGGCGGCGACCACGGTGATGGGTTCGGACGGCGGGATGGCCATCTCGAGCTTCGGCGCGCGCTTCGCGAGCATGGGGAGCGAGGCCGAGAGCGGCGTGGGGGTGGGGGTCGCCGGATCGGGGAGGATGTCGTGATCGCCAACCGAAGTCCACTGCCCGCTGTCACCGTCGGCCTGATCGGTACCGGCGCTGGCGGAGCCCACGATCGTCGCGGTGTCGCGGTAGAGCTCCTCGTCGCTCGGGGCGTCGGCGGCCGCGGGGACGATGGCGGTCGCGGGATCCACGGAGGAGGTGCTGACGTCCGCCGCGTCGAGCGCCTTCGCGAGCTCGGCGACGGTCGGATAGCGCTCGGAGGGTGCCTTCGCGAGGCACCTACGGAGGATGGCCTCGAGCCCTGGCGGCGCCGCGCGGAGGACGGGCGTCTCGTGGATGATCTTCTGCGTGACGTCGGTGGGGGACTTCCCGGCAAACGGGCTCTCGCCCGCGACGAGCTCGTACAGGAGCACGCCGAGAGACCAGATGTCCGAGCGCGCGTCGACCTGGGTCACGCTCTTCATCTGCTCGGGCGCCATGAAGCGCGTGAGCCTGGGGATGCCCCCGGCTGGCGTCTTCGAGATGCCGAGGTTGAGCACCTTCACGGTGCGCGCGCTGCCCTTGCGTGCGAGGAAGAGGTTCTCCGGCTCGATGTCGCCGTGGACGACGCCGAGGGCGTGGGCCTCGACGAGGGCCTCGCACGTCTCGAGCGCGTAGCGTACGGCGTCGACGGTGGGTACCCTCTTCGTGCGGTTGACGAGCGCGGAGAGGGTCTCGCCTTCGAGGAGCTCCATCACGATGTACGGGGAGCCGTCCGGCAGCGCGGCGACCTCGAGGATCTGCGCGACGTGCTCGCCCTTGACGCGCGCCGCCGCGTGCGCCTCGCGCGTGAAGCGCGCGCGGCGCTGCGCGTTCGCCACCTTCTGGGGGAGCAGGACCTTGACGGCCACGCGCTTGTAGCGTCGCTCGTCCCGCGCCACGACGACGAGACTCATGGCGCCCTGCCGTAGGACGCGCTCGACCTTGTAGCAGCCGCCGATGATCTCGTTTGGGCGGACCGAAGCCGCGTCCTCCACCATGTCGATAGAACGGTATCAGCTTGCGACGACTCGCTCCAGTGTCATCGCGCCGCCACGGCGTGCTTGCCCGCCATTGCGGCGGCGTCATGGTAGGCGCCCCCCTCCGACAGCCAGAGGACACGCTTCGCGCGCGCCGCGAGCTCGGCCGTCGCCGTCTTCCGGGGGCGGAATCCATCCGTGAGGGGGATGTGCGCCAGCTCGGCGACACGCGCGGGGCGCTCGGCCAACGGGGATCCGGCGAACAGCGCGTCGAGCGCGGCCGGCCGGATGGGCCGCTTCGCGACCACGGCGGCGACGATCCGGGCGTCGATCCCGCCTCCCTCGCCCCACGCGGCCGCGAGCTCGACCTCCGCCAGCTCGTACAGCTTGTCCTCGATCCGTCGGGTCGACACGAAGCTGCCCATCACCTCGACGAAGCTTGACAGCGAGTCCACGAACCAGTATGCCCCCCCCGTGTCCGACTCGAGCACGTCGCTCGACACGAACCAGGTATCCCCCTTCTGGAACGCGTCACGGACCACGATCGCCCCCTCCGCGGAGTCCCCGGGGAGGGCCCGAGCGACAAGCAAGGCCGGCTCGCCCGGAAGAGCCGGCTGCAAGAGCCCCGACGCGCCTCGCAGGGGGCCCCGCTCCGCGATGGAGCACCGCACCAGCCGCACCGGCACACTACCTGGCAGGGCGCGCCCGAGCGCCCCGGGCTTGTCTCCCGACGGCTCCGCGAGCACCACCTTGTGCGTCGTGCTCGCGTAGAACTCCATCATGGGCGCGCCGAAGCGGGCCTTCATCTTCTCGACGAGGTGGCGGCGCATCCCGCTGCCCGCGAACAGTCGCACGGGGAGCGTGCGATCGCCGGGCCCGGCGGGGGTCGCGAGCAGGAGGCTCGGCAGGTCACCCGCGTAGAAGACGACGGTCGCGCCGCACCTGCGAACGTCGGTGAAGAAGCGCGCCGGCTCGAAGCCGTCGGCCAGCGCGAGGCGCGCCCCACCGGCGAGGGCGCCCCCCACGCTGGCCATGATGCCCGTCGGGTGGTGGAGGGGGATGCAGCAGTACACCGTGTCCCCGGGCTTGATCGTGCACGCCCCGGCGGCGCCGAGGGCCGACAGCGCCCACCGGTGGTTGGTGACGCGAGCAGCCCGCAGGCCCTTCACGCCAGGCCTGAGGAGGATCATCGCGAGATCGCGCGCCTCGCCCGCGTCCAGGGGGAGGTCGTCGGGCAGCTTCACGGCGTCGACGTCGATCGCCTCCATGTCGATCAGGCCCGGGCCGAGGGAGCGGCGATCCCGCCCGCCGCCGAGGACGTGGACGTCCCGCGCGAGGGCGGCCGCGACGGGGGCGCCGAGGTCGGGATCCGCGATCACGAAACGGACGCCTGCGGTGTCGAAGGCGCCGCGAAGCTCGGCGTCCGGCGCGTCGGGCGGCGCCAGAACCGCGACGGCACCGAGGCGAGAGAGGGCGGTCACCACCGAAAGGAGGCTCGGGCGGGAGCGCATCACCACGCCCACCATGTCCGTCGAGCGCACGCCCGAGGCGTACAGCCCCTTCACGACGCGGCTGACACGCACATCCGCGTCCCTGTAGGTGAACGCGCGGTCCCTCCACAGGAAGAACACGCCATCGGGCGACTTCGCGGCGCGCTCGGCGAGCGCGAGACCCGGGCTCGTTCGCGTCCTCGGGCCGAGGCCCGCGAGCCTGCGCAGGCGGGGCTCCTGGTAACGGATGGCGTCGTACGCGTCGGTGGCGGTCGACGTGACATCGCCGATCCTTCGCCACGCCGCGCGGACCGAGTCGGTCGCCGCGTCCACGAGCAAGCCGAGCTCGCCGTCGAACTCGGCGCCCTCGAGATCGTCCCGGTCGAAGGCGGGCGCGGTGGCCCGGCGCGCGGGGAGAGGGTCGGCCTCACGCGCGTGGATCCACTCGGCCACGTCGGGCCAGGTCGTCTTCGCCGCCCGCGAACCCACGACGATGCCGAAGTGACCGGCGTTCACGCTGCGCATCTCGACGTACGCATGGGGCGCCGCGTCCACGATCGCGCGCACCGCCGCGGGACGGGCCATGTCGTCGGTCGTGCCGAAGAAAGCGAGGATGGGGCAGCGGATGTCGGCGAGCGTCACCGTGCGCCCATCCACGACGAAGCCACCCGAGAGCATGCGGTTGTGCACGATGAACTCGTCGACGAACGCGCGGAAGGCCGGACCCGGCCACGCGACGAAGCCCTCTCCGCCGAGGAACCGGCGCCGCACCTCGCGCCGCTCGAGGGCCGCGCGATCGTGCAGGAGCGAGACGAACTCGAGGCGCTGCTGGATCTCCTTCTGCGTCGAGAGGAGCTTGAAGCCGGTGCTCGTGAGCGTTCCGGGGAGACCCTCGACCTTCTCCAGGGTGCGTGTGACGACCGGCTCGAGGAGCCGCACGAAGGCCCCCACGAGGTCCGGCCGCACCGCGGGGAGGCTCTTGTGGATGTCGACCGGCGCGCCGAACGTGACCACCGAGCGCACGCCGTCGCTGCGAAGGTACGCGGCCGCCTGGTACGCGAACATCCCCCCCTGCGAATAGCCGCACAGGTGCACGTCCTTCCCGGACAGGGCGCGGGCGCGTTCGATCGAGCGGGCGACCGCGCGCACGTGGTCGTCGAGGGTGCGGCGCATGCCGCCCTCCTCGCGCTCGGGCGCCCCGAAGTCGACCACCCACGGCTCCACCCCGCGGGCCGCGAGGGCCGCAACCGCAGAGACGTCCGGGGCCATGTCGTAGACCTCCGCCGTGATCATGAGGGGCGGCACGAGGAGAGCGACGGGCGCGGCGCGACCGGCCGGGACCGCGTACCGCCTGAGGCGATGGTTCGGCCCCTGATCGACGATCTCGTAGGGCGCAGCGTACTCCCCGCTCAGGCGACCAAGCCGGACCAGCTCCAGCGCGTTTCGGGTCGAGGCCGCGAGCCTGCGCCGGAGCCGATCGCGGCTGGTCTTTCGCCCGTCCACGGGGCAGAGTGTACCAGAGCCCGCGCTGCCGATGGGCGGCCCGGGCGACGCGATGCCAATCCCCTTCACAGACTCACCCGACTCCGAGAGGCTCCGACGGGCGCTCGTGGACGAGATCGCCGGCCGGGTGGACGATCCGCGCGTCGTCGCGGCGATGCGCGCGGTGCCGAGGCACCTCTTCGTGGACGCGCCGCTCGCCACCGCTTATGGCGACCACCCGTTGCCCATCGGACACGACCAGACCATCTCCCAGCCCACGATCGTGGCCGTCATGTCCGGAGCGCTCGATCTCGACGGCAGCGAGCGGGTGCTCGAGATCGGCACGGGCTCGGGATACCAGGCGGCGGTGCTCGCCCGCCTGGCGCGCGAGGTGTTCTCGATCGAGCTCGTGCCCTCGCTCGCGGTGCTCGCGCGACGCCGCCTCGACGAGCTTGGTTTCACGAACGTGCGCGTCCGCGTCGGCGACGGCTATCTCGGCTGGCCTGACGCGGCGCCGTTCGGTCGGATCATCGTCACGGCGGCGCCCACGACGCTCCCCCCCGCGCTGCTCGACCAGCTCGCCGACGGCGGCGTGCTCGTCGCGCCCGTCGGCGCGCAGGGCGGGAACCAGCGCCTCCTCAGGCTCCGCCGCAAGGGTGCGCTCGTCTCCACCGAAGATCTCGGCCCGGTCGTCTTCGTCCCCATGCTGCACGGGCGGGACGCGCCCGCGTAGGCCCCGCGGGACGACTTTACAAACCCGCATCTTGTGCCATCCTCGATGCCCATGAGCGACCTCCCCGAGTTCGAGAGCTTCGACGATTTCTGGCCCTTCTACGTGAAGGAGCACCGGAGCAAGGCCAACCGCGCCCTGCACTTCGCGGGGACCACCCTGGCACTCGGGGCCGTCGCGGCGGCGGTCGTCACGAGACGACCACTCCTGTTGCTCGCGGCGCCGATCCTCGGCTACGGCCCCGCCTGGGTGGGGCACTTCTTCGTCGAGCAGAATCGCCCGGCGAGCTTCAAGCACCCGGTCTGGTCGTTCATGGGCGACTTCAAGATGTACGGCCTCATGTTGCGCGGCAAGATGAGCGCGGAGGTCGCCCGCGTCCTGGACGCGGATCTCGCGCGCCGCGACGCGGAGACGCAGGCCCACGCGGTACACGTCGAGGGCAGCATCGCGAACTGATGGGCGCGGGGCGGGGACCTCGGCTCGGGCTCGGGCTCGTGCTCGCGTCCGTGGGAGGCTGGGCGTGCGCGCGATCCGCCGTGATCGAGGCGCCGATCGCACCGGCACCGATCGCTCCCGCGGGGCTCGCGCCGGTGGCGACCGTTCCCGACGCAGGCGCCGGCGACGACGCTTCGTCGAAGACCGCGCACGACATGCCATTCGCAGCGGGACAGGCGTGGCGCGGCACGTACATGTGCGCGCAGGGCCTCACGGAGATGGTGCTCCGCGTGGTGAAGACCGAGCACTACCAGGTCGACCTCGTCTTCGAGTTCAACCACTCCGACACCGGTGTGCAGGGCAGCTACGAGATGCGCGGCGAGGTCGATCCGGCGGCGGGCGCGGTCCGCCTCGAGGGTGGGGCGTGGCACGTGCAGCCGCCGGGCTACGTCACGGTGGACCTCGAGGGGAGGTTCGCGTCGCCGGGGCGACTCCGGGGCAAGGTCCTCCACCCGTCGTGCACCACGTTCTCGGCGAAGAAGGAGTGAGGCTCCACCCCACGCCGCCGGCGTGGTATCACCCGTGCCATGAACCGTCGCGCGCTGCTCCCGATCCTGTCCGTCGCCTTCGTCGCCGCGTGCGAGACCAAGCCGCCGCCCCCGCCCGCGCCGCCGCCCGTCGCGACGCAGACAGGCCTCGCGACGCTCGACGCCAAGACGGCGCTGCCGGAGGACTGGCTCCTCGAGGGTGGTGGGCCGCTCCCGCTCCTGTACTTCTCGAGCGCGCAGCTCAAGCTGAGCGCAGGTTGCAAGAAGCCCGACGGCTCCCTCGACTGCGACGCGCTACGCTTCCTCAGGGCAGGCACCCCCGTTCAACTCCTCAAGCGCAGCCTCGACGGCCGCATGAGCGCCGGCTCGATGGCGTGTATCCGCCTCGCGAAGGAGTCCGGAAAAGACGGCGCCTACGCGCTGGTCACGGCGAAGAACAAGCTGGGCGCCGAGGACGGCCTGTGCAGGTTCCCCGATGGTTCGTACGTGACACTCGGGGCCCTCGAGCAATACGGGATCCGGGTGCTCGAGTAGGTGCACGGGGCGGGACTCGAACCCGCACGCCTCTCGGCGGTGGAACCTAAATC
>SXNL01000036.1 GCA_005777185.1 Myxococcales bacterium | reverse complement strand
CGATCGGGCGCGCGATGATGTCGCGGCCGCAGCTCCTGCTCCTCGACGAGCCATCGCTCGGGATCGCGCCGAAGCTCGTGCAGCAGATCTTCGCAGCGATCCGGCAGATCGCGCGGGCCGGCGTGACGATCCTGCTCGTCGAGCAGAACACGCGCCTCGCCCTCGCGGTGAGCCACCGGGCGTACGTGCTGCGGACGGGGGAGATCGCCCTCTCGGGGAAGGCCGCCGATCTGGCCGCGGACGAGGACGTCCAGAAGGCGTACCTCGGGGGCTGACCGGTCACGGGATGGCCGCTCCGTGCCGCGGGGGATCTTCGCCCCGGCCGCTCACGGCTTCGCGTGCTTGCACGACGCGTGGACGGCGTTGTCCGCGCGCTCCACGATCGCGTGTGGCTCCCGCGTGCTCTGCGCGATCTGGCCGAGCACCTTGCACGTCTGCTTGAGGGCCACCGTCTCGGCGCCGTACGGATCGACGGCGTTCACGACGCTTGCACGCGCGAGCGGGGCCGTCTTCAGGATCTCGGCGAGCAGCGCGTCCAGCTCCGGCGCGCACCGGCGCACGGAGCTCGCGAGGGGGACGGTGAGGGCCGCGAACGCGTCGGAGCCGCGCTCGGTCAGGGCGCGTTTCCATACCGTGACGACGCGCGCGCACGGCATCGTGCCCTTGCCGACCTGCGACAGCAGCCCAGGCTCGCCGGTGACGCCCAGCCACCCGAGCACGGCGTCGTCCTCCGCGGCCATCCTCAGCACGACCTGGACGCACGAAGCGTGATCGCGGCCGTCGACGGGCACCGCGAGCAGCGTCGTCTTCGCGTCCGCGCTCGCGTCGGCGCCCCCGATGCCGTCGCACATCGCGCCGCGGGTCTTGGGATCGAGCAGCCTGCGCTCGACCGCCTGGTGCGCGGGGCGGCCCATGCTCGCGAGGACCGGCGTGAGCGCAGATGCGCGCGATCCCGCGGCGAGGCGGCTCACGCCCTGCTCGATGTCGGGGATGAACACGGCGCCCTTTGGCTCCTTCCGCGGGATCCCCTGCACCGCGAGCTCCGCGCGTGCCGGATCGACGAGGCCGCCGCGGAGGAGCGAGGTCCCCCACGCGGCGCCGCGCCCGTGCGCCTCCCACGCGGCCATGAACGCGGTCGAATCGTAGACGCTCCGGCGCTCGAGGACCGCGCCGGCCGCCTTGTTCGTGTCGGCGAGTCGCCCGAGCGCCATCACGGCCTCCGGCGTGCCGCTCCGCTCGAGCCAGTCGACGTTGCCCCTCCGCTCGGCCTCCGCTGCCGTCGAGGGACCGCACGCCACCGCCGCGATCCACAGCGCTGGGGACAGGCGGGATCCGAGGCCGGGGCGAACGCGCACGCCGCGAGCGTACCATGGAGCCCTCCACGCGCCCTTCATAAGGTGGCCGTTTCGGTGCCGCGCCGGTACGCTGCCCCCGGGAAGCCATGACCGCCTCCATCCGCCGCCTCGTCGCAGCCGTCGCCGCGCTCCTGTCCCTCGTGGCGATGGGCACGGTGGGGTACTGGTGCCTGGGTCACGGAAGGTGGAGCCTCGCCGAGTGCGCGTACATGACCATCATCACGCTCTCGACGGTCGGGTTCTCGGAGCTCGTGGACATGCACCATGTCCCGGGCGCGCGCGGGCTCACGGTGGCCCTCATCGTGAGCGGCGTGGGCGCGCTCGCGTACGTGCAGGGCAACCTCACCGCGCTCCTCGTCGAGGGGGTGATCGGGCAGGCGTACAGGAGGAACCGCATGAAGAGGATGATCGAGGCCCTGAGCGGCCATGTCGTCGTTGCCGGAGCCGGCGCGACGGGCCGCCACGTGATCGAGGAGCTCGTCGCGACGCGCACGCCGTTCGTCGTCATCGACCGGGACGAGGGGCACCTCAAGCACCTGAGCGACGAGGTCGCCGAGGGCAAGATGCTCTACGTCCACGGTGACGCCACCCACGACGCCGCGCTCCAGCGCGCGAACATCAAGACGGCCCGCGGCGTGGTCGCCGCCCTCACGCACGACAAGGACAACCTGTTCGTCACGCTGAGCGCCCGGGCGATGAACGCGGAAGCGCGCATCGTGGCGAAGGTGGTCGAGGACGAGGCGGGGCCCAAGATGATCAAGGCCGGGGCGAGCGCGACGGTCAGCCCCACCATGATCGGCGGCCGCCGGATGGCCAGCGAGCTCATCCGCCCCGAGGTCACCGAGTTCCTCGACCAGATGCTGAAGGACAAGACGCGGAACCTCCGGCTGGAGGAGATCGCGATTCCAGCGGGCTCGAGCTACGTCGGGCTGGCGATCAGGGACACGCCGATCCGCTCGAAGACGCGCTTGCTGGTCGTCGCGCTGCGCGACGCGAGCCGGAGCTTCATCTACAACCCGGAGCCCGAGCAGGTGCTCGCCGCAGGAATGACGCTGATCGTGATGGGGGACGCCGAGGGCGTGATCCACCTTCGGCAGCTGGTGAGCGATTCGGTCGGGGGCGGCGCGCCGTCACCGTAGGCGCGGTCCGCCGACCGCGGACGCGGACGCCGGACGACGACGGCCAGCGGACGGGGCTTCACCCGGGAGTGTCCGCCGCGTGCTCCACCAGCGCCGCGAGGAACCCGGCGCCGTCCTTCTCGACCCGAGTCGGGCTCATCCCGTGTATGTTGCACATATCCGACAGGTGGCGTGGGCGCTTCTTCACCATGTCGACGAGCGTCTTGTCGTGCGCGACCACGTACGGGGGGACGCCGCGCGCCTGCGCGAGAGCCAGCCGGTGCGCGCGGAGGCGCTCGAAGAGGATCGCCTCGAGGGCGGACAGCTCGGCCCGCTTGGCCGCTGGCGCGACCTTCCTGGCGCGCTCCGCCCCGCGCTCCGCCCCTGGCGAGGGTGGCCGCGGCGCCCGTGACGGCAACGCGAACGCCGCCGGCGCCCTACCGGTGAGCACGGCCCACCCCGCCTGCGTCACGAACGGGACCGGGTGCTCGGTGGCGGTGAGATCGATCCAACCCGCTGCGAGGAGGCCGCGGAACACGGCCCAGACGAACCCTTCCGTCTCGCGGGACAGGAGCCCGAACGTGGACAGCCTCGTGAACCCGAAGCGCTGCGCGCGCGCGTTGTCCTCCCCGCGCAGCATGTCGATCACCGCGCCGAGCCCCGCGCGGCTCTTCGCGCGCGCGACCGCGGAGAGCGCCTTCTTCACGATCGCCACGGCCTCGGCGGCCGCCTGGCTGTCGGCCGGCTCCTCCCCGCGGCGCGCCAGGTCGAGGCACACGTCGCAGTGGCCACACCCGCCGAGGATCTCCTGCTCGTCGCCGAAGTACCGCAGCACGAAGTCGTGCCGGCACGTGCGCGCGTCGAGGTAGAGGAGCAGCTCGCGGAACAGCCTCCAGGCGCGGGCCACGCGCTCCTTCGCGGGAGCCTGCCCGTCGAGGTCGGGTGCCTCGACGAGCCTGCGCCTCAGCATGATGTCCTGCGGCGCGCACAGGAGCAGGCCCTCGGCGTCTCGCCCGTCCCTCCCCGCGCGCCCGACCTCCTGGTAGTACGCCTCGATCGAGCCGGGCGGTGCGAGGTGGATCACCGCCCGGATGTCCGGCCGGTCGATCCCCATCCCGAACGCGTTCGTGGCGACGACGACGTCGACGTCGCGCGCCGCGAACCGCGCGGATATCCGCGTACGCTCCTCCGCTCCCATGCCCGCGTGGTAGACGGCGGCGTCGATCCCGAGCTCCTGGAGGTGCCCGGCGAACGCCTCGGCGGAGCGGCGCGTCGACGCGTACACGATCGCGCCGCCCCGCGCGCTCTCGCCTGCCCGCGCGCGCGCCGGGCCGATGGCCCTCCGCACCGCGTGCGCGACGAGCCGCTTCTTCTCCCGCGGACCGGACACGTGGACGGCCGACAAGTTCAGGTTGGGTCGGGCGAATCCGCGCAGGATCTCCGCGTACCGTCCGGCCGCGAGCCCGAGCCGCTCGGCGATCTCGCGCCTGACCTCGGGCGTCGCCGTGGCGGTGCACGCGAGGACGCGCGGCGGCTGGAGCTCCTCGATCATGCGCCCGATCTCGAGGTAGTCCGGCCGGAAATCGTGCCCGAACTGGGAGATGCAGTGCGCCTCGTCCACCGCCACGAGCGACAGGCGGGCCTGTACGAGGAGATCCTTGAAGCGCGGCGACGACAGCCGCTCGGGCGCCGCGTACACGATCGCGTAGTCCCCGCGTGCGAGGCTACGCTCGCGCTCGCGCCGCGTGTCGAGGTCGAGCGTGGAGGCGATGAAGGTCGCGCGCACGCCCGCCTCGACCAGCTTGCGCACCTGGTCCTCCATCAGGGCGACGAGCGGCGAGACGACGAGCGTGGTCCCTCCGAGCACCATCGCGGGGACCTGGTACGTGAGCGACTTCCCCCCGCCGGTCGGCGCGATCACGAGGGCGCGCCCCGGGGAGCCGACGATCGCGCGTATCGCCTCCTCTTGCCATGGGCGAAAGGACGCGTGACCGAGGACGGCGAGCGCCTCTTCGGGGCTGGCAAGCGTGGGGATGGAGACGGACGGCAACGACGCGACCGCGAGCATAGTCGGGCCCCGTGCAAGATCGGGGGCAACATCGAGCGCGTACGATCTCGCGCACTTGCGAGCGGCCGAAGTGGCCATGGCCACATTCCGGCCATTCCGGCAGTCCGGGCATTCCGGCATTCGGCGTCCCGGTGACCACGGGCCACGCGCTCCCCGAGCGCGAGCACGGCCCGGGCCCGACTACTTCTTCGGCTTCTCGGGCTTCTCCGGCGCCGGCGGCGGCGCGGGCTGCACCACCTCGATGTCCCAGTCTATCGTCGCGTCCGGCCCGTTCCAGGGCATGAACATCCCGTTGGCGAACGAGTTCACGATGCACTTTCCCACCGGGGTGCCGTCGAACGGAGCCGGCACGGTCACGCCCTTCACGCGACCGTTCCGGCCGAGCACGACGCTCACCTTCGTCTTGCCCCAGGGACCGCTCGCCTTGCCCGCGTCGTCCTTCGTCTCGCCGCAGTGCTCCTTCACGGCGCGCGCGCCCCTCTTCATCTCGATCTCGACCGAGTCCTTGTCAGGCTCGTTGTGGCGACGTCCCGGCGCCTGGGTCACGCCCGTGCCGGCGGTCGTCGTGGGCTTGGGGGTCGTCGTCGTGCTCGAGCCGTCCCACTTCGTGTCGTCGGTGCTCTCGCCGGGGGCGCCCGGGGGGGGCGCTGCCGGCGACTCGCTCGACGCGTCCTCGGCGGGCTTCTTCGGACCGCAGCCCGTCGACAGGACGACAGCGACGAGGCCGCACATGCCAAACAGGAAAGAGGAGGGGGCCGTGGAGCGCATGGAGACCGATTTAGCACACCGCGTGCCCGGCCTCCCGGCGAGGCGCGAAAGAGACTTCGGGTTCGACCGTGCGGGTGGACAGACCTCGGCTGGACACTGGACCTCCGTTCGTCCACATCGGCGTCTCGAACCGGGAAATCTCTAGTGATTCTCGGAAAGACCCGCCGGCCCCCGAATTGCACTCGGCCCCGCCACACCGCCCACCCCGGGAGCCCTCTTGCGCCGCACATCCTTCGCCCTCGTCACGGGACTCGTCGCCGCCGCCACCGTGGCGGGGGCCTGCGGCTCGGCAAAGGACGCACCGCCTGCGGCTCCGCCCGATCCGGTCCACGGGAAGTCCTCGCCGATCCCGTTCACGGCGAGCCCGCCCTCGGTCTACGTGGCCAAGGTGAAGAGCGTCCTCGTCGGCCTGCCGCCCACGGACGCCGAGGTCGAGGCGGTGCGGGCGGATCCCGGCGCGCTGAAGGGGCTCATCGACGGCTGGATGGCCACGCCGCAGTACGAGGCGAAGATCCTCACGTTCTTCGAGCTCGCGTTCCAGCAAGCACAGATCGGGATCGAGGATCTCGACGACCAGACCTACCCGCGCAAGGCCGTCATCAACCGGACGACCGGCCCCGCCCTCGCGCAGAACGTCCGCGAGAGCTTCGCGCGCACCGTGATCGCGCTCGTGAAGGAGGGAAAGCCCCTCACGGAGGCGATGACCACCCGGCGGTTCATGATGACGCCGGGATTGATGGAGCTCTACGCGTTCCTCGACTGGTGGCAGGTCGACGACGCGGGTGTGCTCTCCGACGGCTTCAAGCTCGCGTACCCGAAGCAGTCGATCACCATCGGCACCGCGGGTGGGCCCGTCCCCATCGAGGAGACGGTCGATCCGAAGAGCCCGAACTTCATGCGTTGGTACAGCCCGGACGTGGCGACCGACGCCGAGAAGGATCCCGAGCGGTGCGGGATGGACCCCATCGTGTACCCGCCCAGCGGCGGGACGCTGCACAGCATCCTCGTCGGCTCGCTCGACAACCACAAGGCCGTGGGCCCGGGCGTCTGCACGCATGGCGGCGGAAGCGCCGCCGCGCCCCAGCTGAAGCAAGCCGACTACTCCAGATGGAAGATGGTCACGGTGCGACGGCCCAGGGCAGGGGAGACGGCGACCGCGTTCTGGGATCTCGCGACGCTCCGCAACGCGAACGAGCTCGTCCTCGAGGTCCCGCGGGTCGGCTTCTTCTCGACGCCGGCGTTCTTCGCGACCTGGCAGACCAACACCTCGAACCAGATGCGCGTCACCATGAACCAGTCGCTCATCGTGGCGCTCGGCGCGCAGGTCGACGGCACGGATCCCACGAAGCCCGAGGCCACGCCCGGCATGGACGCGGCGCATGCGTCGAGCCCGGCCTGCGTCGCGTGCCACCAGACGCTCGATCCCACGCGGTCCATCCTGTCGTCGACGTACTCGTGGACCTACCACCGGCAGACGGAGGCGGCGTACGCGGGCGAGCGCGGGCAGTTCGCCTTCCAGGGCGTCATCAGGCCCGTGTCGAGCGTGGCGGACTTCGGCCAGGCGCTCGCCGAGCACCCCCTCTTCGCGCAGGCCTGGGCGCAGAAGCTCTGCTACTACGCCAACTCGTCCGCCTGCCAGGCCGACGATCCCGAGTTCGCGCGCGTGGTCGACGCGTTCAAGGCGTCGGGGTACGCGTGGAGGGTGCTCGTCCGCGAGCTCCTCTCGTCGCCCATCATGACGCACGCGGCCCCGACCAAGACGGCGGACGACGTCGGCGAGGTCGTCGCCGTGTCGCGGCGCGATCACCTCTGCGCCGCGCTCGACCACCGGCTCGGTTTCACCGACGTGTGCGCGCTCGACGCGCCCACGCCCCAGCAGCAGCAGCAGACGATCCCGCGGATCGTCTCGGGCCTTCCCTCCGACGGTTACGGCCGCGGCTCGGTGGCGCCCGTCCTGCCGAACGACCCCACGCTGTTCTTCCGCGCCGGGACGGAGAACGTCTGCGTTGCCGTCGCGACCCTCGTCATCGACGCGGCCAAGCCGCAGGCGGGGGTGAGGCAGTGGTCGAGCGCGAGCCCCGACCCGGCGATGAACGACTTCGTGTCGGTGGTCATGGGCCTCCCGCCCTCCGATCCACGCGCGGCGCCCTCGCTCGCCGTCCTGAAATCGCACCACGCGGGCGCCCTCGCGCAGGGCGTCTCGGCGACCGACGCGCTCCGGTCCACCTTCGTCGTCGCGTGCCTCGCCCCGTCCGCCGTCTCCATCGGGTTGTAAGGAGTCCCAGATGATCAGCCGACGAAATGCCCTCCTCTCGACCCTCCTCGGTGCCGGCTCGCTCGGGTTGAGGACGCTGGCCACGGGCCTGCCCGCGGGGCTCCTCCTCGATCCGCGGCGCGCCCTCGCCGAACCCGCCTGTCCCTCCCCCGGGAAGGCCCAGTTCGTGATCTTCGCGACGTCGGCGCTCGGCGATCCCATCAACGCCAACTGCCCGGGCACGTACGAGGACCCAGGGATCTACCACTCGCCCGACCCCTTGCTCGCGCCGGTGAACATCGACCTCGGCGGGACCAAGGTGAAGGCCGCCACGCCGTGGAGCACGCTGCCCCAGAGCACCCTCGACCGCACCTGCTTCTTCCACATGATGACCAACACCCCGGTTCACCCCAAGGAGCCGGACGTGCTGCGATTGATGCACGCGACGCGCGCGGACGAGATGTTCCCGTCGATCCTCGCGCGGCAGCTCGCGCCGTGCCTGGGCACGATCCAGGCGCAGCCGATCAGCCTCGGCGCCCTGTCCCCGTCGGAGGGGCTCACCTACTCCGGCCAGGCGCTCCCGAGCCTCCCGGCGCTCGCGCTGAAGGCCACGCTCACCAACGCGGCGGGGCCCATGGCGAACCTGCAGGCGCTGCGCGATCAGAGCCTGAAGCAGCTCTACGACGTGTACAAGAACGGCGCGACGCCGGCGCAGAGGGCGTACATCGACTCGATCGTGACGTCGCAGCAGCAGGTGCGGAACATCCGGCAGGACCTGCTCGACAACCTGGCCTCCATCAAGGACAACAGCGCGAGCTCGCAGATCCTCGCGGCGCTGACCCTGTTCCAGATGAAGGTGACGCCGGTCGTGGCGATTCACATCCCCTTCGGCGGCGACAACCACCGAGACGTGGGTCTCGCGAACGAGATCGCGCAGACCGTGTCGGGCGTCGGCGTCATCCGATCGCTCGTGCAGCAGCTCCAGGCGGCCGGCTTGGCCGATCAGGTCAGCCTCGCGTCGCTCAACGTGTTCGGGCGCACGCTCGGCCAGGACAGCGTCGACGGGCGAAACCACAACCAGAACCACCAGGTGTCGGTGCTCATCGGCAAGCCGTTCAAGGCCGGCGTCATCGGCGGCGTGGGCAGGGTGGAGAAGGACTGGGGGGCCGTCGCGATCGACTCGCGGACGGGGAGGGGCGTGCCGGGCGGCGACGTCCCGGCGACGGACACGCTCGCCTCGTACGGGCGAACGGTGCTGACGGCGCTCGGGGTGGATCCCTCGGTCATCTCGAGGGAGATCGTGTCCGGGAGGGTGATCTCCCCGGCGATCGCGGGGGGCTGAGAGATGCGCGCGACGACGAGGTGGCTGTGCGCGTCGGTCTTCGCCTTCGCCGCGGCGTGCGGCGGGGACGTCTCCGAGAGCGGGAGCCCCGGTCCGGCGCCCGCGGCCGCATTGACGCTCTCCCCCGTCTCGTGGAACCAGGCGAACGCCGACCTCGGGACGGTCGCGACCGTCCTCGAGTCGGGCAAGACGACGGCCGTCTTCGGCTCGAACGGCGTGCAGTTCTTCGCGGGGGGCGTCCTCGTCGCGACGGACACCGTGGTCAGGGCGTGGAGGGTGGCGGCCACCGTCCCGGCCGCGGACGGGATCTCCACGTGGATGATCGGCGTGGACGCGGAGGGCAAGCTCCTCCGCGTCCGTCCCGAGGCCCCGCCCGAGGACGTGACGGCGCGCTTCGGCCTCACGTCGAGCGTGCACGCGCTCGCGGGCGCGGGAGATCGCGCCGCGTTCCTGGTCGAGGGTGGCTTCGCGATCGCCGACGGCAAGAACGTCACGCGCTACGACGCGTCCGATCAGCGATCGATCGCGACGGCGCAGGGAAGGGTGGCCGTGGCGACCGAGCGCGGCGTCCGCGTGCTCGAGCAGGGCAGGGAGACGGACATCGCGCTCCCGGGCGCGGCGCTCGTCGCGTTCGACGGTGGCGGCAGGCTCTTCGCGGCGACGCCGCGTTGCGTGTACGAGATCTCGGGCACGACGCCGACGCTCGCGTACGACGCCGGCTCCAGGACCGTCCGGGGGCTCGCCGGCGCGGGGGCGAACGTGTGGTTCGCGGTCGACGGGGATCTCGGCCTGCTCGTCGGGGGCAAGGTGTCGGTCGCGTCCGGCGGCGCGCTCGGGCCGGACACGCGCCTCGTCGGCTCACCCTCGGGGGACGTGTGGTCGACCAGCGGCGGAAAGCTGTCGCGCTTCTCCGCGCAGGTGGCGAGGGGCGAGGAGGCGACGTGGATCGCCACGGTACGGCCCGTGCACGACGCGATCTGCGCGAGCTGCCACGGCGCGCGGGGCAGCGGCAAGGACGCGTCGAACCTCGATCTGTCGACGTACGCGCTGTGGGGCGCGCGCAAGGCGAAGATCCGCACCCGGGTCGTCGACCAGGCCGGCACGCAGACGGCGATGCCGCCGAAGGGAGCGGGGTACACGCTCACGGCGGATCAGAAGGCGGCGATCGACGCCTGGTCGAAATAGGACCCTACCCCTGAGGCATCCCCTCATTTTCCTCACGTCGAGCCCGAGCCCGAGCCCGAGCCCGACGAAGACGAGCCGAGCTTCAGCACCATCGCGGTGAGCATCGCCGTG
>SXNL01000290.1 GCA_005777185.1 Myxococcales bacterium | reverse complement strand
TCTTCGGCGTCGAGGCCGCGGGCGAGGGCCTCGACACGGAGCGCCACGCCGCGACGATCACCCGCGGGCGGGAGGGGGTCCTCCACGGCTCCAGGAGCCTGGTCCTGTGCGACGAGGGTGGTCAGATCGCGGAGGCGCACTCGATCAGCGCAGGCCTCGACTACCCGGGGGTCGGGCCGGAGCACGCCCACCTCGCCCGGACGGGCCGCGCGACCTACCTCTCGGCGACAGACGGCGAGGCGCTCGAGGCGGTGCGCCAGGTCGCCCGTACCGAGGGCATCCTGGTGGCGCTCGAGACGGCGCACGCGTTCGCCCGACTCGGGGACGTCGCGCGGGCGACCGCGCGGGAGAAGGGCCGGCCCGTGGACATCGTCGTCTGCGCGAGCGGCCGCGGCGACAAGGACCTCGCGACGCTCGTCCGCGCGATGGAGGACCGTGGGCACGCGGCGCATTGAGGACACGTTCCGCCGCGCGCGGGACTCCGGCCGGAAGGTCCTGATCGCGTACCTCTGTGTCGGGGATCCATCCCCGGAGGAGTCCGTCGCCCTCGCCCAAGCTTGCGTGGACGCGGGCGCAGACGCCCTCGAGCTCGGGGTTCCGTTCAGCGATCCGAGCGCCGACGGCCCCGCGATCGCGCGGGCCGCACAGCGCGCCCTCCGCGCCGGCGGCGGCCTGCGCGCGACCTTGGCGGTCGCGTCCCGTCTCCGCGCCGACCTCCCCGATACGCCGCTCGTGCTCTTCGGTTACCTGAACCCGATCGTGGTCATGGGCGAACGCGAGGCCGTGGTCGCGGCGCACGCGGCGGGGATCGACGCGCTCTTGCTCGTCGATCTACCGCTCGGCGAGTGCCCCGATCTCCGCGCGGAGGCGGCGAGGCGCGACCTGCCGATCGTCCCGCTCGTGGCTCCCACCAGCGCACCCGCGCGCGCCGACGCGATCCGCTCCGGCGCCTCGGGGTTCCTGTATTACGTTTCGGTGGCGGGCGTGACGGGAGGCCACGCCGCGCCCCTCTCGGAGGCGAGCCTCGCGGCCCGACGCTGGAGCGACGCGACGGGCCTCCCCGCGGTGGTCGGGTTCGGGGTGGACACCCCCCTCAAGGCGCGCGACGCAGCCGCGCACGCCGACGGCGTCGTGGTCGGGACGGCGATCGTCCGCGCGATCGAGGAGGGCACCTCGTCGGCCGCGCGCCTCGGCGCCGTCGGATGCCTCGTGCGAGACATCCGCGCGAGCCTGGACGCCTGACGGGTGGTCAGTCGTCGAGCGGGATCGCGACCTGCTCCACCAGGAGGCCGGCGGGGAGGCTCTCGATCCACGTCGCGTGCGCCACGCGCGGCCTCAGCTCCGCACCGCGCTCACGCGTCAGGCCGTCGGGCGCGTCGCCGACGCTCCCGACATTCACCACGCGGACGTCGGAGACCGTACGGTCGAACGGGACGTGGCTCATCCCGCACACGACGAGATCCGCGGGATCGTCGCCGAGGAGCGAGTGGATCTCCTCGTCGGACATGTCGAACGTGATCGCCTCGGAGGGGTCGGCGGGGGAGCCGTGCACGAGGACGAGCTCGCCGCCGTCCTCGAGCGGCAGGCGGACCGCGGTGGGCAGGCGGCGGATCTTCTCCATGATCGCCGGGCCCAGCTCGCGCTCCGTCGCCTTCATGCGCTCGAGCATCGCTCGCTCGTGATCCGTCCGCGGGTGCAGCTTCGACGAGTCCAGCGTCACCAGCGCCCGATCGGTCACGCCCGTCACCATGATGGCCTGCGCGCTGGTGAGCCGGCGCCACGTCTCGAGCGGCTCGGCGCCCGGGAACACGACGTCGCCCGCCACGAGCAGCCGCTGGAATGCGCGACGCTCCGCCGTGGCGAGCACGGCGCGGAGCGCGTTCATGTTGCCCTGGATGTCGGAGAGGCAGAGGTACAGCACGCGCCGCCTCTTACTACAAAGTTGCTCGCCGCCGAACGCGCGCGGCACGATCCGCGTCGACGATGAGCAGACCCGCGCGCCCCGGCCTCGCCAAGGCCCGAACTCCGCCCTTCTTCACGTTCGGCGGGGCGCGCGTCCGGGGCGGGTACGGCCCGCTGCGCGATCTCCTCGACCGCGCCGACGTGGTGAGCGAGGGCCAGGCGAGGGACGAGCGCGCCGGGCGCACGTGGTATGGATCGACGAGCTTCATCCTCGCGTTCCCCGAGGCGATGCCCGCCGCCGAGCGATCGTTCGCGGGCGCGGTGGCCGCGCGCGATCTGCACGTCCGCCTGCGCGCGGTCCGGGCTGCCGAGCGCGAGGCCCGCTCGCGCTCTCCACAGGCCCTGGGGACAATCGCGACCGAGATCCGGTTCTCTGACGATCCGCGCGGGTTGAGGATTGACGTCGACGTGCAGGCGCCCTTGATTGAGACCACACTCCCTCGGAGAGAGAGGGTCCCGACGTGAGGATCGACATCGGCACGGACATGGCGCGAAGAGCAGGCGGCAAGGGGAAACGCCCGGATCGACCGGGCAACGTGATCCACGTGGCGTTCGGGCCCGGGGGCGGGCGCCTGACCCAGCCGCCGGCTCCGGCGATCGAGGCCCCGGCTCCCGCGCGTGAGGCGCGCGAGCCCGTCACGGACCTGTTCAGCCCGAAGGAGGTGTCGAAGCTCCTCGGCGTGCCGGTCGCCCGCCTTCGCGCGCTCGCGAAGGCGGAGATCGTCGCCCCCTCCGGCGCGCGCGGCGGGCACCCCGCGTACACCTTCCAGGATCTCATCGCGCTCCGCGCCACCCGCGAGCTCCTCTCGCAGAGCGTGCGCATGAAGGACGTCGCGCGCGCGATCGGCGCCCTACGGAAGACGCTCCCGCGCGTCATCCGCCCGCTCCATGAGCTCCGCATCGTCTCGGACGGCCGCCGCGTCGTGGTCCGCGAGGAGGCAGGTGTGTTCGAGCCCCTGACGGGGCAGATGTTGCTCGACTTCCAGGTCGGCGCCCTCCGCGACGACGTCGTCAGGATGCTCCGCCCCGCGACGGAGCAGGCCCGGTCGCGCAGCGCCTACGACCTCTACATGCGCGCGAGCTCCATCGACGAGGACCCGGCGCGCTTCGACGAGGCCGAGAAGCTCTACCGGCGCGCGATCGATCTCGATCCCGATCTCGCCATCGCGTACACGAACCTCGGAAACATCCTCTTCCGCCGGGGAGACGAGGAGAACGCCGAGCGCCTGTACCGGCGGGCGCTCGAGGTCGACGACCGCCAGCCGGAAGCCCACTACAACCTGGGCTACGTGATGCTGGAGCGGGGCATGCCGCACAGGGCGGTCGCGTTCTTCCAGCGCGCCCTGCAGGCCGACGGTCGCTTCGCCGACGCGCACTTCAACCTCGCGATGGCGCTCGAGGCGCTCGGGGAGCCTTCGCGCGCGAAGACCCACTGGCGCCGCGACCTCGAGCTCGAGCCGACCGGCGCCTGGGCGGACATCGCCCGTCAGCACCTCGCCTGAGCGCCCGCATCGTCGTCGTGCGACGTGCGTCCTCGACGGCACGAAGATGCGTCCGCGGAGGCGCCGACTTCGTGCCGACCGCCAGCGGATGGCTGCGGGTGCATGCGCCGAGGAGATGAACGCGCTAGGATCACCTCATGCTCACCGCGGTGATCCTCGTCCTCCTCGGGCTCGCGCTCGCGGCCGTCCTCGTCTTCCGGGCCCGCGGGGCGGGTGACGCGCGAAGGAAGGGCGAGGAGAGCCCCGTCCTCGAGGCGTGGGTGCGCCACGCCCTCGCCCAGGAGCTCGCCGTCACGGTCGGGAAGAACGATCCCGACGAGAAGGCGTTGATCCTCCGCACGCTCGAGGCCGATCCCGAGCCGCGCCTCGTGTCGGCCATCGAGGAGAAGGTCCACTCCGTGGAGCTCGAGTTCACGCGGTACGCGCACGAGTCGGGCTGCGACGTCGTCCTCCACGTGCGGTACGAGGACAAGTCCAAGGCGTCCGTCTTCAAGCGCCTCGACCTCGCCGACGTCCCCGAAGGCGTACGCCGCGACTTCGAGACGAAGGCCACGACCCGGGCGTTTCGCGCCTGGGACTTTCCCTGGTCACGCGTCGGCTGACGGCTTGCTCCGCCCCGAGCCCCGCGGCGTCGCGCGGCTCACAGGACGCGGTGGCTCAGGCAGGGCAGCTCCCTCCGCACCCGGTCCTGGTACGCGAAGTCGAGCTTGGCGACGAGCACGCCCTCCCCTTCCTGCGCCTGGGCGATCACCTCTCCCCACGGATCGACCACGAGCGACTTGCCGTAGGTCCGCCGCCCGCGAGGGTGGGCGCCCCACTGGGCGGGGGCCACGACGTAGACCTCGTTCTCGATCGCCCGCGCGCGGAGCAGCACGTGCCAGTGGTCCTTCCCCGTGGTCAGCGTGAACGCCGCGGGCACCGTCACGACGCGGGCGCCATGGTCGCTCAGCCTCCGGTAGAGCTCCGGGAACCGAAGATCGTAGCAGACGGTCATCCCGAGCTTCGTGCCGAGGATCGGTGTCACCGAGGCCTCGGCGCCCGGGGAGGTCCCGGCGCTCTCCTCGACGCGGGTGCCGTCGGCGAGGTCCACGTCGAAGAGGTGGATCTTCCGGTACGCTCCGGCGATCCGCCCGCCCGCGTCGACGAGGATCGACGTGTTGTACGGGCGCATGGGATCGTGGCTCCGCTCCGGCATGCCGCCTCCCACGATGGGTATCCCCGTCTCGCGCGCGAGCGCCTGGAGGGTCGTCGAGATGCGTCCCTGCCCCAGCACCTCGGCCACCTCTCGCTTCTCGTCCTCGGGGCCGAAGAAGGCGAAGTTCTCGGGCAGCGCCACGATCTCGGCCCCACGTGCGCACGCCTCCTTCACGAGCGCGACGACGCGCGCGAGGTTCGCCTCGACGTCCAACTGGCTGTTCATCTGGACCGCGCCAAACAGCATCCTTCGCCTCCGCCCGGATGGTAGCACTCGCCCGGGGGGCGGGACGCTTGCTACGTTCTCGTCGTGGAGCACGCGGGCCACGCGGACCGGATGGAGAGCGTCGCCGCGGCGGAGCCGCTCGTGATCCAGGGGACCCGCGGACCGGCCGCCAGCGCGAGCTTCACGCGCGGCGCGGAGAACGCGATCTGGAAGACGCTCCCCGTGGTCCTCGTGCCGGGATCGACGAGCCGCGATCTGGGCGGCGACGTGTCCGCGGAGATCGACGTGGCGATCCGCGCCTGGACGACCCTCCCCTGCACGGCCTTTCGCGCGAGGGTCGGCGCCGCCGAGTCGCGCGCGCCAGCCAACGACGGGAGGAACGTCGTGTACTTCCACGAGGACGGCTGGCCCGCCTGGCTCCAGGCGCGTGCGCTCGCGCAGACCGTGATCCACACCGACGCCGCCGGAAACGCCACCGACGCGGACATCCACGTCAACGCAACGGACCACCGGTGGTCGCTCGACGGGCGCGCAGGGACCGCAGACGCCCGTGCGGTGCTGATCCACGAGATCGGGCACCTCCTCGGCCTCGGTCACTCGGCGGACCCACGGGCGACGATGTTCGCGAGCGGCGCGGGCCCCGCTTGGCGCTCGCTCGAGGCGGACGATCGCCTCGGCGCGTGCACCCTCTACCCCGGCACCGGCGAAGCCGGCTGCGACCTCCTCCCTTGCCCCGCCCCTCACGTCTGCGTCGCGAACCGATGTCAGCGTCCGGGCGACGCCCGCGACGTCTGCTCTCCTTGTGATCGCGTCCCGGGTGCGTGCGCCGCCGCAGGCGACGAGGCGCGCTGCGTCGACCTCGCGCGTGGACGGGTGTGCGGGCGCGGATGCGACAGCAGCGCGGACTGCGGGCGGGGCTTCACGTGCCGCCACACGACCGAGTCCGGAGACCTGCAGTGCGTCAGCGACGACGCCTGCCGCACGGGCGCGAACCGCTGCGCGGACGACTCCAGCTGCGCCCCGGGCGCGCGCTGCCGCGAGGGCGCCTGCGTCGGCCCCCTCGACGTGCAACCGGGCGACGCGGGCGCCGGTGTGCCCGACGCCACCGCGGGCGGCCCCATCACCGAGCCGCGGGGCGGGTGCAGGATCGCTTCCGCGACGCAAGCCGGACGCGGAGGCGCCGGATCGTGGGCTGCCGCGCTCGCCCTCGCCGGATGGCTCAGCTGGCGGCGGTCGCGCCCTTGTCCTTCGCCTGCGCGGGCTCCGGCTTCTCGCGCTTCTTCGCGTAGAGGGCCTCGATCTTGTCGCCCCACTTCTTCATGACCTCGCGGCGCTTGACCTTCATGCTGGGCGTCAGCATCCCGTTCTGCGCGGTGAAGTCCTCGCCGATGAGCGCGAAGTCCTTGATGGCCTCGAAGCCCTTGAACTTCTCGCCGTAGTGCTCGATCTCCTTCTGGAACAGAGCGATCACCTTCGGATCGTCGAGCAACTTCTCGCCGCGGGCGGAGACGCCGTTCTCCGTGGCCCACTTCTCGACAACTTCCAGGTTCGCCACGACCAGGGCGACGTTGTACAGGCGGTTGTCCCCGTAGATCATCGCGTTGAGGATGAAGCGCGAGAGCTTGATCTGCTCCTCGAGCGGCGTCGGTACGACGTACTTGCCGTTCTCGAGCTTGTACTGCTCCTTGATGCGGCCCGTGATGAACAGGAAGCCGTCGGCGTCGAGCTTGCCCATGTCGCCCGTGCGGAACGCGCCGTCGGCCGTGAAGACCGCGTCGTTCTCCTCCTTGCGGTTGTGGTAGCCCTGCATCACGTTGGGGCCGCGGACGAGGATCTCGCTCTCCGCGGTGATCTCGACCTTGACGCCCGGGATGGGCTTGCCGACCGAGCCGATCTTGCGGCTGCCGGGCCAGTTGGCGGTCGCGATCGGGCTCGTCTCGGTGAGGCCGTACCCCTCGTACACGGTGATGCCGAGGCCGTCGATGAACTCGGCCACTTCCGTCGAGATGGCCGCGCCGCCGGAGAACGCGTACTTGAGCCGGCCGCCGAAGCGCTGCCGCACCTTGTTGAACACGATCTTGTCGGTCAGCGCGAGCACGAGGCCTTCGCCGAGCGACACCTCCAGCCCGTCGCGCTGCTTGGAGCGCGTGGCGAGGGCGCTCTTCACCATCTTCTGCACCATGTCTGGCTTCTCGCTGATCGTCTTCTGCACGCCGGCGTAGATCTTGTTGAAGATGCGCGGAACGCTGAAGAGGAGCGTGGGCTGGGTCTCCGCGAGGTTGTCGATGATCTTCTCGACCGACTCGCAGAGCGCCATGCTCGCGCCCATCGAGAAGAGGCCGTGTAGCTCGCACGTCTGCCCGAAGGAGTGCGCCCACGGCAGGAAGGAGAGGGACCGGTCCATCGAGGACATCGGGAACACCTCGTTCATGGCCGAGACGTTGCCGGCGAGGTTCCCGTGCGAGAGGATGACGCCCTTCGGGTTGCCTGTCGTGCCGCTCGTGTAGATGAGGCACGCCGTGTCCTTCGGCGACGGCTGGATCGGCGCCACCTTGTTGCGCGCACCCGCCTCGAGGAGGGACCGGTACGTCGTGACCTTGCCCTCGGCCTTGGTGTTGGGATCGAGGCTGATCACGTGCTGGAGGGACGGCACCTCGTCGAGGAAGCCGACCACCTTCTGGGTGATGGCGTCCGTCGCGCAGACGATGCCCTTCGCCTCGCAGTCCTTCGCGATGAACTCCCAGTCCTTCGGGAGCTGCGCCTCGTACATCGGCACGTAGGCGACGCCGA
The DNA here is from genome assembly GCA_005777185.1 of Myxococcales bacterium. Classification (GTDB taxonomy): domain Bacteria; phylum Myxococcota_A; class Polyangia; order Polyangiales; family Polyangiaceae; genus SXNL01. Next base: position 11,063 of record SXNL01000290.1, on the reverse strand, counting down.
GCCCGCAGCACGCGTACGCCACGACCCCCCACTCGACGGAGTTGTTGGCGATGAGCGCGATCTTGTCGCCGCGCTGGAAGCCGAGACCGGCGAGGCCAGCCCGGAAGCTGTCCACGGTCTTGCCGAACTCGAGGTAGGTCGTCCACTGCCAGACGCCTCCCTTCTTCGTGCCGAACAGATCGTTGTCGGGGTAGGTCTTGACCGCGGTGGTGTAGATATCAACGAGCGTTTCGAACTTGGCCATGGGGCGAGCAGTGTAGAGCGTGCCGCCGTGCCCGCAACGTGGATCGCTCGGCGCGCGCCGATTTGTGTAACTGCTGGATATAACGAGGCTATCTCGCTCCGGCGGACGCCGCCGTCGAGGGCCTCGGCGCGACCGGCGCCCGCGACGACGGGGCGCCGGCCCCGGACGGCGTGAACCTCCCCTTGATGAGCTCGCTCTCGCAGTCCGCCCTCGCCTCTTCGGGCGTGAAGGAGCGGAGCTCCACGAAGGTCCTGTAGTAGTGCTTCGTCTCGCCACCCTCCTTCGCGCAGCCGCCGACGCGCCCTTCGTCGGGGCAGGGCGTCGCGCTCCACCGACCCCTGAGCCCCTCGCAGAGCGTACGCTCGACCGGCTGGTCGTTCGCGTACTCCGCGCACGTTCCCTGCTGGTCGAGGAGGTTGCAGCTGGCGCGCGGGCCGCGCGGCGCGAGGTCGGCCGACGCCGAGGCGATGGCGCCCGCGCGGTCCGCCCCCTTCTTGCAGCCGCCCGGCAAGACGAGCAGCCCGAGCAGAAGGAGCAGGGACGAGGCGCGCGGCGAGACGCGAGACGTGTGGCGAGGAACCATGGAGACCTCCGATTCAAGCAAAAGACAAGGGCCGGTGCTAAAGGTTTCCGGGAATCGTGGGCTCGTACTTCGTTCACACCTTCGGCTGCCAGATGAACGCGCACGACTCCGAGCGCATGGAGTCGGTGCTGTTCGCGCACGGCTGGGTCGCGGCGCCGAGCGCCGAGGAGGCGGACCTCGTCGTGTTCAACACGTGCAGCGTCCGCGAGCGCGCCGAGCAGAAGCTGCGCAGCGAGGCCGGGAAGCTGGCACCGCTGAAGCGGCGGCGGCCCGACCTCGTGATCTGCGTGGCGGGCTGCGTCGCGCAGCAGGAGGGCGAGCGACTGCTGCGGCAGATCCCGCACGTCGATCTCGTCGTCGGGCCCGACAACATCGCCGAGCTGCCGGCGCTCGTCCTCGATCAGCAGTCGGGGGCGCCCCCCCGCGCCCACACGGTGTTCGACCTCGACCGACCGCGCTTCCTGCCCGTCTCGTACGCAGGCGGGGCCGCCCCCCCGAGCGCGTGGGTCACGACGATGAAGGGGTGCGACGAGCGTTGCTCGTTCTGCATCGTCCCCACGACGCGCGGCCCGGAGCGCTACCGCCCGGCGGACGAGATCGTGGAGGAGATCCACCACGTCGTCGGCGCGGGCGCACGCGAGGTCACGCTGCTGGGGCAGACCGTCGACAGCTTCCGCGACCCTGGGCTCCCGCCGCCCGCCAGCGCCGACCCCGACGAGACGCAGTTCCCCCACCTCCTCGCGCGCATCGCCCGCGAGGTGCCCGGCCTGCTCCGGCTACGGTACACGAGCCCGCACCCGCGGCACGCGACGCCGTCCCTCGTCCAGGCGCACGCCACGCTCGACGTCCTCGCGCGACACGTGCACCTGCCCGTGCAGTCGGGTAGCGATCGCGTCCTCCGCCGGATGATCCGCCGCTACACGCGCGCGGAGTACGTGACGCGGGCACGCGCGCTCCAGGAGGCGCGCCCCGACCTGACGCTGTCGACCGACGTGATCGTCGGGTTCCCGGGCGAGACCGACGCGGACTTCGAGGGCACGCTCGCGCTCGTGCGCGAGGTGGGGTTCGTGTCGCTGTTCGGGTTCAAGTACTCGGAGCGTCCAGGCACGCCGGCGTCACGGCTGGCGGACGACGTACCCGAGGACGTCAAGGCCGACCGCCTGCGACGCCTGTTCGAGCTCTCGGAGTCGCAGGGGAAGGCCCACCTCGAGCGCCTCGTCGGCGGGACCGAGCGCGTGCTCGTCGAGGGGCCGAGCAAGGGCGGGTCGGCGGGCGCCGGCATGCAGATCGTGACCGGGCGGACGGAGCGGAACGAGATCGTCCACATGGAGATCCCTGAGGGCGTCGACGCGACCGGCGCCGTCGTGTCGGCGTCGATCACGCGCGCGTACAAGCACTCGCTCCGCGGCGAGATCGCGCCCGCCGACCTCCGGCGCATGCCCCGCAGCGCCGGCCGGAAGCGCCGGGCGCTGCCGGTTCTGGGGGCGCCGTGATCCTCTCCCACCGAGGTGTCGTACCGGCGTTCGGAGAGCGGGTGTGGGTCGCGCCGAACGCCACCGTGATCGGCGACGTCGAGCTGGGCGACGACGCGAGCGTCTGGTTCGCCTGCGTGCTGCGCGGCGACGTGTTCCCGATCCGGATCGGTCGCCGGACGAACGTCCAGGACGGCACCGTCATCCACGTCACGGGCGGCTCGTTCGCGACGCGGGTCGGCGACGACGTGACCGTGGGGCACCTGGCGCTGCTCCACGGATGCACCGTGGGCGACGGCGTGCTCGTCGGGATGGGCAGCGTCGTCCTCGACGGGGCGGTCCTCGAGGACGGCTCGATGCTGGGCGCGGGCTCCTTGCTGGCGCCTGGCGCGCGGGTGCCCGCGGGCAAGCTGGCGATGGGCCGGCCCGCGCGCGTCGTCCGCGATCTCACCGACGAGGACCGGCGCCGGGCGACCGACGCCGGCCGCCTCTACCTGGAGTACAAGGAGACCTTCGCCTCGGGGGCGGTGAAGCCGTGCACTCCGGGAAGGCTCTGACGGAAGGAAACGGGTGGCGAGGGAGAACTTCCCTCCCCGCCGGGTAGCCGGAGTGGAACACCCTCGTCGAGGTGTAACGCCGACCGTAACGCGGGCCCGTCGTTACGGGATCGTTACGGTGTTTCACTCCCGCCGCGGGGGCCTGTCGTGCGTAAACCATGGATATCATGGACCGCGAGGGTTCAATTCGGGATGGAACGGGCCCTGCAGAGGCCCGTGCGCCGGCACAGCTCCCCGGCCCGGAGGTCCCCTCATCATGCTTTCCAGCGCTCGTGGTCGTGACAGCGGTTTCTTCCTCGTGTCGACCCGCGACAAGTACGAGAACGACGAGGAACTCCTCGCCGGGATGCTCGCCAACCTGCCGGGCGCGTGGCGGGTCTTCCAGCAGCGGTACGACCGGCTCGTTCATCGCTGCATCACGAAGGTCACGCGGCGGTTCTCGCAGCTGATCTCCGCGGACGACGTCCGCGAGATCTACGCCACGCTCTACGTCTCGCTCCTCGCGAACGACAAGCACAAGCTCCGCTCGTTCGACCCGGCCCGCGGCAACCGCTTCTCGAGCTGGATCGGCCTCCTGGCCATCAACTGCGCCTACGACTACCTCCGCTCGCTGAGGCGCGAACCCCACCGCGAGTGCCTCGCGGAGGCCAGCGACCTCGCCGCCGACACGGCCGACCCGTTCGAGATCACCGCCGAGCACGAGCAGGCGCGGATCGCCGAGAGCGCGCTCCAGGACTTCAGCGAGAAGGACCGCACCTTCGCGTTCCTGTACTTCGCGGAGGGGATGGAGCCCGAGGCCATCGCCACGCGCATGAACATCAGCGTGAAGACGGTGTACTCGAAGAAGCACAAGATCCAGTCCCGCCTCGAGTTGGCCCTCGCCGCGCGCGCAGCCTGACCTCGACCTGCGCCCCCGTGAAGCGGGTTTCCGGTCGGGCGGGAGTTTGCTAGGTTCCGCGGGTGATGTCTGGCCCGAAAGCGCTCTTCCTTTTCTTCCTTGGAATCTCTTCTCTCGTCTCCTGCGGGGGCAAGCGGGACGACGACCTGTCCGTCCGCCTCGACGGCGTGGCCAGGAACCCACCCGCGGCGTCGCTCCAGGGCGCCGGGTTCCGGATCCGCGACGTGACCAACCCCGGTAACCAGGCGCGGCCCGCCGTCAACTCGATCGTCACCGTGACGGGGGTGGGCGTCGTGGCGATCGACAACTTCGACGAGACGCGCAACGGCAAGAGCCACGGCACCATCTTCGTCCAGGACCTCGGGGAGCCCGTCCCCTTCAGCGGCGTGAGCCTGTACGATCCCACCTTCGTCCCGGGCGACCTTCGCGTCGGTGCCGGCGACGTGCTCGACTTCACCGGGGTGTACCAGGAGACCGCCGCGATCGGCACGGCGGTCTTCCCGAAAGGCCAGGTCCTGCCGCAGCTGGCGAAACCCGTCGGGACCTTCCGCTACGAGACCGCGACCGGCATCACACCCGCGAAGGTGCCCCTCGAGGACCTCGGCGACTACGCGAAGGGCCGCAAGTGGATCGGCATGCTCGTGACCGTGGAGAACGTCACCGTGACGCAGGCACCTCGGCGCGACAGCTCGAACCGCCTCTCCGCCGCGCTGACGGCCGCGGCCGCGAACGCGCCGACGCTCACCAACGAGCTGTCCGACCTCACCGACGCCGACGTCGCCCTCGGCACCCGGTACCGGTCGGTGACGGGAGTCGTCACGTATTTCTTCTCCCTGCACCTGGCGCCGCGATCTCGTGGGGACCTCGTGAAGTGAGCGTGCTGGGGGCGTCGCCCCGGCCGGGGGGATGCCCGTTTCCCTGGCGTGGCGTCGTGCTCGCGATGGTGCTCGGCGTGGGCGCGGGGTGCTGGGGGGACAGGACGCGAACCCCCAAGCCGGGGCCGGGTGCTCCGTCGGCCGCCCTCGCGCGAGCGGACGTTCGGGTGAGCGACGAACGGCCGCCGGTCGCCGTCCTCGCGCGCGAGGGCGATCCGTACCCGGCCATCGGGGTCGCGGTCGTCACCTCCCGGCTGTCGACGTCGAGCGAAGCGGCGATTGCCCTGGGCGCCCTCACGGCTTCGCGCCTCGCGGCGCTGCCCGACGCGAGGGTCACGCCGTCGTTCGACGGATACCGGATCCGCGTGCCGCTTCGCCAGGGGCAGGCCCCGGGCGCGGCGTGGGACGCCGTTCGCGCGGCCCTCCTCACGCCCGTCCGCGACGTCGAGGTCGCGCCCGTGATGGTCCGCGTCGAGAGGATCACGCGCGTGGCCGACGCGTCGACCCTGCCCGCCTGGTCCTGCAAGAACGAGCCATTCGTGCTCTCGCCCACGCCGCCGTGGACGCAGGCGACCCTCGAGGCGCTGCGCCGGTCCGCACACGGGACCGGCCGCGTGACGATCGGTGTGGTCGGAGTGCGATCCGTCGCGGACTCGGTCGCGGAGCGGATCCTCGGCGGCGAGGCCTGGCCTCCCGCGCCACGGACGAACGCCCCCGCGTCCGTCGCCGAGACGACCGCCGTCGTCGCCTCGCCCGATCCGCGTGCGGTCCACGTGACCGTCGCGCTCTGGACACCTCGCGCCTCGCAGGCCGTCGCGGCCGCCGCAGGCCTGCACCGCGGCACGCTCGGCGCGCGCCTCGGGCTCCTCGACGCACCCGGTCGCCTGCGCGACATCACCGCGGTCGCCCACCCGGAGGGCGGCTGCGTCGCGGTCGAGCTCGATCTCTCGCCGGGCGAGCTCGGCGAGCACGCGGCCTCTCGCGTCGCGGCCGCGGCGGCGCTCGTCGAGGAGGACGTCACCCTCGAGGCGGCCCAGGGAGACGAGCGGGACGCCGGCCTCGTGTCGAGGCAGGGTCGCGAGCCGGAGGAGGCCGCGGAGCGCGCGGCGTGGTGGCTCGCCACGGTGGACGCCGCGGCCGGGCGATCGCCGTTCACGCTCGTGGCGGAGCCGGGCCCCAAGATCAAGCAGGAGGACCTCGACCTCGCGATGAAGCGCGCCCGCACCGACCTCGCAGGCTCGGCGCTGGAGAAGCGCGCGCGCGCCGAGCCCGGACAGGGAGAGCTGTGGCTGCTCCTCGGATCCCCGTGCGGGACGGGCGCCGAATCCTTGCATGATGCAGGTTTCTCGGCCGCCGTCGCGCACGCCGCGGCCCGGGGCGCGCAAGAGCACGCGGAGATCGAGCCGTGGGTCACCTCCGAGGGCGTGGGTGTCCTCGTGCACGGCCCGCGCCGCGAGGGCGAGAGCGCGGACGGGCACGCGCGCAGGCTGGCCGACGTCGCGGGGCGCGCGCTCGCGATCGTCGGCGCAGACCCGCACCACCTCTCCACGGCGCAGGCGGGGCTGCTCCGCGCGAGCGAGCTCGACGCGTCCCGGGCCTTCACGCAGCTCGCCCGCGTGCTCTCTCCGGGCCATCCGTCGTGGATCCACCCCCTCGGCTCGAGCGACGCGCTCGCGCGGGCGAGCGCAGCGGGGCTCGCCGGTCGTGGACGCGCCCTGCTCTCCGGGCCCATGCGCGTGGCGCTCCTCGGCGAGACCGAGCCTCAGGTCGACGCCGCCGCGCGCACGATCGACCGCTGGCTCGTCCGGCGCCCCGGCGACGCACGGGGGTGCGCGCGGGAGATCGCGACCAAGCCGAAGCCCGGCACGTACGCCCTCGAACGCACCTCCGGCGGGACCGCCGAGGTCTTCGTCGCGGCGCCGCTCCCCGCGGGGACCGATCCTCACCTCGCACACCTGCTCGCCGCCGCGCTCGACGGCGAGGACGGACCGCTCGACCGCGCGCTCGCCGGCGCCGCCCGGGAGTGGGGTGTCCGCGTGGTCGGCCCGAGGGAGAGCCTCGCGATCGTCGTCCGCGTGTCCGGCTCGAACGTGTCGCTCGACCCGGCCGTCGAGAAGGTCCGCGCCGTCCTGGCGAAGGCGCGTGCGCTCGACGCCGCCGATCTCGCCCGCGCGCAGAGAGTCCGCGCGCGCACCCGCGAGCTCGAGCTCCGGGATCCCGCGCGTCGCGTCGCCTGGCTGTTCTCCGGAGACCTCGAGGACCGCGCGCGGAGCGCGACCGACGGCACGCTGCGCGGCCTCGCGGACGAGGCCTTCAGACCGGAGGGCCTCCTCCTGGTCGCGCTCCGCCCGCCGTCGGGACGGGCCCAGCCGTGACCGACCTCCCGCCCGCCTCGAGCCGCTGGTTTCAGGTCGGCGGCACGGACGTGCGGCTGCTCCGCGACGGCCGCGAGGCCTTCCCGGCGATGCTCGAGGAGATCGCCGCGGCACGCCGCGAGATCCTCCTCGAGATGTACTGGATCGGCGACGATCCGGTCGGCGTCCGCTTCCGCGAGGCCCTCGCCGCCGCCGCCCGTCGTGGCGTCACGGTGAAGGTGATCTACGACGCCGTCGGGAGCATGGCCATCGGCCCGGACTTCTTCGCGCCGATCGCGAAGGCGGGCGGTCAGGTCTACGATTATCACCCGCTGTTCCCGCTGAGCCCGCGCTTCAACCTCCAGCTCATCGACCAGCGCGATCACCGGAAGATGCTCGTGGTCGACGGCGAGATGGGCTTCACCGGCGGTATCAACCTCGCGGCCGAGTGGTCCCCGCGCGAGCACGGCGGCAAGGGCTGGCGCGACGACATGATCCAGGTGCGCGGCATCGCGACGCTGGAGCTCAGGACCCTCTTCTACAAGACGTGGCGCAGGCTCGCCTTCGAGCTGGGCCCGACGGATCTGTTGCCCCTGCGACGCAGCCGCTCGAACCCGGTCCGTGTGCTGGCGAGCCAGCGACGGAGCCGCCGCAGCATCCACGCCGAGTACGTCTCACGCATCCAGGGCGCCAGGTCGAGCATCGACATCTCGAACGCCTACTTCGTGCCCGATCGCCGCGTCCAGCGTGCGCTCGCGCGGGCGGCCGAGCGACGGGTACGGATCCGGATCCTCGTCGCCGAGCGGGGTGACGTGCCGATGGTGCAGTTCGCCCAGGAGGGGCTCTACGATCGGCTGCTCGTGAAGGGGGTGGAGCTGTACGTGCACGCCGGCCCGATGATGCACGCGAAGACGGCCATCATCGACGAGGCGTTCGTGACCATCGGGACGTACAACCTCGACGAGCGATCGATCCGCAACCTGGAGGTCAACATCGCGGTGGAGGACGCCGCGTTCTGCGCGTGGGTGCGCGGGTACTTCGAGCAGGACGTCGCGCGCGCCCGCCGGCTCGATCTGTCCACGTGGCGTGACCGTTCGCTGGCCCGGCGCGGCCTCGAGCGGGTCGCCCTCGCGCTGAGGAGGTTCATGTGACGACGGGAGGGGCGAGAGGTCGGGCGCGCCTGGCGTTCCGGTCGGCGGGCCTCGCGGGTTTCACCGGGACGATGCTCGCGGGCTGGCTCGGACGGAGCCGGCTCGGACCGCGCGGGGACGATCCGGATGTGCGCGATCGGTGGGTGCGGACGTGGACGAAGGGCCTCCTCCGGCTGTACGCCATCCGGCTGAAGGTGGACGGGACGATCCCGCCGCGAGGGTCCGGCGGCCGGCTGATCGTGTCCAACCACAGGTCGGCGATCGACATCGGGATCCTCCTGTCGGTCTTCGGGGGCCGCATGGTGTCGCGCCATGATCTCGCAGGGTGGCCGATGATCGGGCTTGCGGCGAGGAGCACGGGCACGGTGTTCGTCGACCGGCGGAGCCCGCAGAGCGGCATGCTCACGATCCGGGCGATGCGCCGGGTGCTCGAGGCAGGCGAGACCATCTGCGTGTTCCCCGAGGGGACGACGTTCGCCGGGGACGAGGTGCGGCCGTTCCAGCCGGGGGCGTTCCTGGCTGCGGCGCGATCGGGCGCGGACGTGATCCCGGTGGGGATCGCCTACGCGACCGGATCGGAGGCGGCGTTCTTCGACGAGACCTTCCCGCGGCACCTGGCGAGGATCAGCGCCGCGCCCCCCACGCGAGCGGTGATGTCGGTAGGGGAGCCGATCGCGACGAAGGGGGCGCGCGCGTCGGCGCTGGAGGCGACCGCGCACGCGGCGATCACCGCGCGGGTTGCGCGGGCGCGGGCGCTCGTGGACGGGTGAGCGTCCCGCGGGACGGCTCGCCCTACCCCCCCCCCACGAAGTGCACGATCTCCACCACGTCCCCCTGCCCCACGCCTCGTACCCCGTGCTCCGCCCGCGGCACCACCTCCCGGTTGATCTCCACGGCCACGGGCCCCTCGGTCAGCCCGAGGTGCACCACGAGCCCGCGCACCGTGAGGCCGTCGGGGACCTCGATCGCCTCGCCGTTCACCGTCAAGCGCACGCCGCGACCGTAGCATACGCGCGCGCGGACCATTTGCTTGTCAAGTCCCCTCGACCCCCGCAAACTACGCCGGTGGCCGACACGCTCACGATCCCCGCGCCGAAGCCGGAGGACGCCGAGGACGTCTCCTGGGCGCTCTCCACCGCGGAGGCCATGTTCGCGCGCGGAGACATCGCCGAGGCGCTCAAGTGGATCCGGCGCGCCGCGGAGGCCGCGTCCGAGGTCGACGCGGACGAGCGCGCACTCGAGCTCGCCAAGGCCGCCGCGGATCTCACCTCGCTCTCCACGCGCGGCGCCGGCGCGGGCGGCTCGAGCGCCCTGACGAAGACGCTCCTCACGCCTCCAGCGGCCCTGCCGCAGTCGATCCGCAACGCCCAGGCGCAGGCCTTCCGCGCGCAGCAGGCCGAGTACGCGGCCACCGAGCCCAAGACCGAGCCTCCCCCGCCCTCGATGCCGCTCCAGCGCGTCGCCACCAAGCGCGAGGTCCCGCTCCCGTCCAAGGGCCGTGCGCCCAGGGCAGCCGTCGAGCCCACGCCGCCGCAGCCCCAGTCCACGCGCACGGGCGTGCTCGCGCCGAAGCGACGCCGCTCCCAGGCCAACCTGGAGGAGGCCGCGCGCAAGGCCGGCGCGCTCGGCGAGATCCCGGGCACCATGCGCGCCGCCGAGGTGCCCGCCGCCCACGACGCCGGGCCAGGTCGGTACGTCGGTCCGACGAGCGAGGAGCCCAGCGTCCCCACGGCGCCGGGCACGAGCGTCGACCCCGGCGGCGCGCAGGACGCGCGGCGCGGACGCCGGAAGAGCCACGCCGATCGTGAGGTGCGCTCGCGTGCCCCGGTCGTCACCATGGCAGACGAGTGGGACGCGCACCCGACGCAGAACCTCACGGGAGACGAGCTGTCGAGCATCACGGAGAGCCGCCCCGAGGCGCCCGCCTCGTCCCCGCCGTCGGCCCCGATGCCCACGCCGCTCGTCCAGCTCCCCGCGATCCGTGTCGTGCTCTTCCGCGACGCCGACGGGATCCGCATGGCCCCCGCCGGCCCCGGCGCCCCGCCGAAGGGCGTCGATGCCCTCGTCATCGTCCTCGATCCCACCGCCGACCTCGCGGCCTGGCTCGAGGATGAACGAAGCGAAAAACCCCGGCGGACCCGCCGATCCTAGGCTATCCAGACGCGCACGATGTTCGAAGAGTTCGGTATCAACGCAGGCTTCGTCGACGAGCTGCACGCGCAGTACCTCCAGAGCCCCGGATCGGTTCCCGCCGAGTGGCGCACGTTCTTCGCCGGGCTGAACGGCGTCGAGCGCCCGACCCAGGCAAGCGCCAACGGGGGCACCCACGGCGGCCAGCCCACCGCGCGCGAGGCGGCGGTCTCCATCTCCGCGCGCGCCAGCAAGAACGAGCGCCTCCTCGCCATGGCCGCGCTCCAGGAGCGCGTCTCCCAGCTGGTCTACGCCTACCGCGTCCGCGGGCACCTGTTCGCGGCCGTCGACCCGCTGGGCGCCGCGCCCCCCCTCCGGCCCGAGCTCGAGCTCGCCAAGTTCGGACTGCACGAGTCCGACCTCGACAAAACCTTCTCCACCGCCGGCGTGGCCGGGCTCCCCGAGCGCGCCACCCTCCGCCAGATCATCCACCACATGGAGGAGACGTACTGCCGCTCGATAGGTGTAGAATACACTCACTTCGAACGGCCGGAGATGCGGGAGTGGCTCCAGACCCGCATCGAGTCCACGAAGAACCGCTGCGAGCTCGACCGATCGGAGACGCTCCGCGTCCTCACGCGCCTCACGGACGCGGAGATCTTCGAGCAGTTCATCGACACGAACTTCCGCAACGCGAAGCGCTTCTCCGGCGAGGGCGCCGAGAGCATGATCGCGACGCTGGACCTGCTCATCGACGCGGCCGGCTCCCACGAGGTCGAGGAGATCGTCATCGGCATGG
>SXNL01000003.1 GCA_005777185.1 Myxococcales bacterium | reverse complement strand
GTCCACCTCGTAGCCGCAGAGCACTTGCTGCCGGCGGAACTTCAGGCCGAGCATCTTGCGGTCGCGCAGGAGCCCCCAGGCGAACACCTCGGCGCGAGTCGTCGCGTTGCCCACCATCGCACCTGAGGGTCCTTCCTGAGACCGATCCGTGGCCGCGCTCCTCCCTCTCCCTTCAGGGAGAGGGAGGCCGGGAGGGTGAGGTCTGCGCGGTGCTCGCGCGCTCCTCCCTGGCATCCCGAGGCGGTGGGGCGCCCGCGCGACATTGTGGAGCCCGCGCAGACCTCACCCCCCGTCCCGGGAGGGTGAGGTCTGCGCGGTGCTCCCGGGACCTCTTCGTCTCCCCCTGAGCGCGCGTAGCGCGCGATTTGGGGGAGACCGACGCGCGCAGCGCGGCGAGTGGGGGCACCCCTTCTCTTGCGCTCGATCGCGCCTAACCGAACGGCATTGGCTCTAGAACTCCCCCGCCACGGCTCCGCGCAGCCCGAACGCCTTCTCGTCCACGAGGTGCCCCGCGAACGGCACCACCGCCGCGATCTGCGGCGTCACCGCTCCCAGCGGGAACCGGACGAACGGCTCGACCACGCCCACCGTGGCGTTCGCCACCTCGGTCCGCGTGAGGGCCGCGTTCGTCCACACGTGAACGCCCGGCGCGAACGCGTCGAGGACGCGGTACGACGCACGCAGCCCGACGACGAGCTCTCCCACGTAGCCGCGCGAGGCGTTGCCCGTCACGTCGACGAGGTTCTGGAGCTTGGCCGCGGGCTGGATCGCGAGCTTCCCGACCGTGTACGTCGCAGCGACCTTCGGCACGATGCCGAAGCGGCCGGGCTCGAAGAGCGACGAGTCGTACGCGCCGCGAACGGCCGAGCCGGCGCGCGCCACGGCCCAGCGCTCGAAGCGCCCGAAGTCCGTGCTCTGCGCGGGCATCGTCGCCCCGTCGGCGACGCTCGGCTGCTCCTTGCCCGCGCCGGTGGGGAGCGCGAGCTCGAGGCCACCCTCCACCTCGAGCGCATCCATGCGAAGGAAGCGGTACGCGCCCTCGAGGGAGAGGTTGCCGCCGATGACGCGGTCGCGTGAGGACGTCGCACCCGTTCGCGACTCGAGACTCCCGTGCGTGAACGGCACGCGGAAGCCCACGCGGAGCGCGTCCATCCGTCGCTCGGCGGCGACGAGCACCGTGAGCGCCGTGACGCGCTTGCTGTCGCGCTCGTTGGGTACGCCGATCGACGCGAGCGCGAAGTTTCGTGGAGCCAGCACGTCCATCGTGGCCGCACCTCCGACGAAATCGATCGTCGCCTGCCAGGGGGGAGGCTCCTTGACCGCGTCGCGCGCGGGGGCTGGCTCGGCGGCCTTGTCGGCGACCGGCGCCGCGGGCGCGGTGGGAGGAGCCGGAGGCGCGGGCGGTGGAGCGGGGGGCGGCTCGGCGGGGGCCGCCGGCTCCGGAGGGGGGTCGGCGGCCGGGGGAGGCGACGGATCCGCGGGAGGAGGCGCGGGCGGTGGAGCCGGCGGCTCGACGGGCGGAGGCGGCGGAGGATCCTCGTCGGCGAGCGCGGCGCCCGGAGCGAGGAGCACGGCGGCGTGTGCGGCGGCGAGGATCGCGAGGAGTCGAGCGAGACGCGGCATGGTGGCGCGCGATGTTACCACCGTCCTCCCGGCGTCACTCCGCCTTCTTGGGAGTCGCGTCTCCGAGGCGCGCGAGCGGCGCGCCGAGCCGCGCCCAGAACACGAGCGCCACGACGAGGTTCATCACCGAGGTCGACAGCGCGATGCCGCCGAGGCCGAGCACCTGGAAGAAGACCACGTTCAGTCCCGCGTTGAGCGCGGCGTTCAGGATCCCCATCGTGATCATGATCCGCGTGTTCCTGAGCGCGACGTGCGCGCGGGCGAGCACGAGCAGCGCCCCGAAGGGCGCGGCCCCCACGAGCGCGAAGGGGAGCACGTCGCTGATGAGATCGGCGCCGGCCTCGTCCATGGCGCCATGCGCGAAGAGCAGCCGGACGAGCGGCCGCCGCACCAGCCCGAGGAGGAGCGACGCGCCCATGAGGAGCGCCACGATCCACGCCAGCGATCGCCGGAGCGTCCTCCCGAAGGCCTCCCCGTCACCGTGCGCGGAGTGCTCCGAAAGGTGCGACAGCATGACGGACAGGAAGCTCGCCTGCACGAGCGAGGTCGGCAGCGTGGCGACGTCGAACGCGTACGCGAGGACGGTCCCCCCCCCCTTCACGCTGGACCAGCTCGCGACCACCTGGTCCACGATCGGGTTGATGCGGGTGATCACGTTGCCGAGCACCTCGGCGGACACGAGCCCCACGAACACGCGCAGCTCCGGCTCCCGCCGGAGCCCGAGGCGCAACGTCACGTGGCGGCGCGCGACCTGGAACAAGACGACGGACGCGACGACCTCGCCGAGGAGGAGCCCCAGCGGCACGGCCTGCACGCCGAGCGTGCCCTTCGCGGCGAAGATGGTCGCGAGCGCGATCAGCATCCCCACGCCGCTCGCGACGGGATAGGCCGCGTACGCGTGGTGCGCGTTGAGGAGGCCTACCAGAAACGCGCGCACGGACAGGGCCGCCATGTGCAGGGCGTAGAAGAACGTGAGGCCACGGGCGAGCGCCGTGATCTCGGGCGGATACCTCGCGTGGGACCACGCCGCCGCGCCCGCGCCCATGAGGAACGCGAGGCCCGCGCCCGCCACCATCGTGTGCGTGAGGATGCTGCCCGCGACCTCACCCATACGCCCGGGCGTCTCGAGACGGACCTTCGTGAGCGTGGGAACGAACGCGGAGTCCTGGAAGGACGCGACGAGGATCGCCCCGGAGAACGCGAAGAATTTCGCGAGCAGCACCTGCACGTTCGTCGCGTCGCTGCGACCGAACCAGAGCGCGAGGAGCAGCGGCAGCGCGGCCTCGCCGCCGCGAAACACCACCTGCAGCGGGAGCAGGAGGAGCGCGGTACGCCCGAGAGACCGCGGGCGCGGCGCGGCCGGTGGCTCCGCGTCGCTCAACGCGCGCGCCCGTCGACGATGCGGAGGATCTCCTCCTGGATCAGGCGGCCGTGGGCGGCGGCCTCGAAGTGCGTCTCGATGCGGCGCCTGCCCGCGACGCCGTGGGCGCGGCGCTCGTCGGGCGCGCGGAGGTACGCGACCATCTCCCGGGCGAGGCGCTCTCCTGTCGGCACGAGGCGGCCCGTCTCCCCGTGCACGACCTGCTCGGGGATCCCGCCGACGGCGTGCGCGAGCACGGCCTTCCCCATGGCCATCGCCTCCATCACGGCGCGGGGGAGCGGATCCTCGTAGACGCTGGGGATGACCACCACGTCGAAGGCGGCGACGTAGGGCCGCACGTCCGGGCGGAAGCCGAGGAAGTGGACGTTGCGCATGATCCCGAGCTCGCGCGCGAGCGTCTGGCACTCCTCGAGGTGGTTCACCTTGGTGTCCTCCGGCGTGTCGCCGAGGATGACGAAGTGGCAGAGCGCGCGCTCCGCGCCGGACAGGGTCGTCAACGCCTCGGACGCGGCGCGGATCATCTCCACGTAGCCCTTCTTCGGGACGATGCGGCCCTGGCTGCCGAAGAGGACGCTCCCGGCGGGAAGCCCGAGCTCGCCACGGAGATCCGCCGGGGGGACGGCGGCGTCGTAGTCGGCGATGTCGATGGCGTCGTGCAGGATCTGCACCTTGTTCTCGCCGTTCGCGTCGAGGATGCCCTGACCGAACTGCGTCGTCGTGCACGAAGAGACGCACGCGATGCGACGCACGCCGCGGCTCCGCGCGAGCCGCATGTGGAGGGGCTGGATCGGCTTCGCCACGGACGGATAGAACACGTGCCAGAGCGCGGGCACGCCCGTGAGCCCCGCCAGCCCACCCCCGAGGAAGCAGGCGGTGGTCCCGTTGCAGAACATGAGGTCGTACCGCTCGCGCCTCACGCGCGCCGCGAGCCCGAGCACCGCGCGCGTGGCGCGCGCGACGTTCCCGGTCGCGCGCACGGCCCTGCGCGCGAGCGGGGCGTCGAAGTCCTCGCGCGAGATGGCGCGATCCCAGGGCTCGACGGCGTTCTCGACGATACCGGGTTCCGTGAAGAGCTCCTCCTGCACGCCAGCCGCGCGGAGCATCCCGGTCACGACGCCTTCGCGCGGCACGACGACCGTCCGACGGATCACCGCCGGATCGAGGTGCTTCAGGATCGTCAGCAGCGTGCGCCCAGGGCCGCCGTTGCGGGACGTGTCGTTGATGAAGAGGACCGAGAGCACGGGGCTCCCTGTAGCACAGGGGACCGGTGGCGGCGGGCGCCGCTCACCGCCTGCGGGCGAACACCCTCACGTCTCGCGTGGTGCTCGCGTGCATGTCGACGCGTGGCCAGACCCTCGACCGCCACGTCCCCGTGAACACGAGCTCGTACGGGAGCCTGCCCTCGTGGAGGGCCTTGAAGTACCCCCGCGCGTCGTCGTCGCGCGACGCCGCCTCGGTCGCGAGCTGTCGCATGTAGCCCGGCGGCGGCACGAAGGGGTCGACCAGGTACCGGCTGACCCAGAACTCGGGCACGACGATGAAGTCCGGCGATCGCCTGGCGCCGAACGCGGCCTCCAGCTCCTCCACACCGGGCAGCGGGTTGCGTGGGCCCTTCGGCGTCGCGTCGACGCGAACCACGCGCACGCCCTCGCGCCGCGGGAAACGGGGAAGATACACGTTGTGTCCGTAGGTCTCGATCGTCTGGCCGGGACGCACGTTCGCGGCCAGGAACGCCTCGACCTCGTACCGGGGATCGAGGAGCAGCGCGACGTCCACCGCGACGCACTGGAAGAGGGCGTAGGCACCGACCACCCCCGCCGCGAGCCGCGCGGGCCACCTCACGAGCGCGCGGGCGGCGCACGTGAGGGCCGCGACCCCGATCCCGGCGTAGATGGCGAGGAAGACGCTCTGCGGCATCGCGAACCGCGTCTCCGTCCGCCGCGCCGTGAGGTTGAACGCGAGCGTGAAGGAGAGGGCGAAGAGGAGCGGCAGCAGGGCGCGCACGCGGTGCCTCGCCTCGCGCGCGCGGAGAGCGACGAACAGACCCACGGCGAGTGCCACGAGGAACGGCCACGGCGGGTAGAACCGGTCCCAGTTGCGCACGATGTCGAGGAGCACGAGCCTCCGGCCCTCCCAGTCCTTCGTGTAGAACGCGTGAGCCTGGCTCGCCGGACCGAGCAGGAAGCGCACACGAGCGGCGAAGCCCGACGGGTTCGTGATCGCGCCGTCCACGAGAAGGAGCGCGCCGACCGTCGTGCCCGCCGTCTTCGCCGAGGTGACGGCCACGCCGCGGGCGTTGGCGCGCGCCCAGGGATCGAAGGCGAGCCAGGCCGCGAGAAGGGCCGGGAGCGAGCCCAGGAACATCGCGTACGCCTGGTCCTTCGTCCCGATCGCGCAGACCATCGCGAGCGCGAGGCGCCACCACCGCGCGAGATCTCGCTCGCCCACGATCCGGACGACCTCCAGGAGCGCCATCACGCCCCAGAACAGGTACGGCCCGTCGAGGTTGGTCGTGTGCCCGTAGTAGGTGAGCGGCACGTCCAGCGCGCACACGATCGCGCAGACCAGCTCCACACCCGGCACTTCCGGGGCGATCTCGCGGCCGATGCGGCCCACGAGCCGGATCGTCCACACCGACATCACGCAGCTCAGGAGCCGCGCGACGATCGCGAAGGCCGTCATGTACGGCACCTGGATGAAGTGCTGCACGAGCACGTCCGCCTCCAGGGACGGAGCGAGGACCGCGCCCACGAACCAGACCGGCGCGGTGAGCGCCGTCAGGAGGAGGAGGTGTACCGGGGGGTAGGTGTAGTGCTCGGTGGGGGCGTACGTCTGGAACACGCCGACGAGGAAGTCCCGGGGCGCCACGCCATCGTCGTCCCAGCCGTCCGACGCGGGCAGACCCCAGTGGATGCCCACGAGCCGGAGGACCGCCGCGACGGCGAGCACCCAGAAGAGCGGCGTCTTCGAGGATGTGCGGACCCAGCTGACGAGCCGACGCCTCACCTCGTGAGCTCCTGGTAGGCGCGCCGGTATCCTGCGGCCATCACGCGGACGGTGCACTCCCGCTCGACGAAGGCGCGCGCGGCGCCGCCGAGGGCAGGCAGCTCCCCCCGCGCTTCGCTGGCCCGCCGCATCGCGATCGCGAGGGACGAGGCGCTGCGCGGGGCCGCGAGGAAGCCCGTCGCTCCGTCGGTGACGATCTCGGGGATCCCGCCCTCGGCGAACGCGACGACCGGGCGACCGACCGACAGCGACTCGAGCACCGAGAGGCCGAGCGGCTCCTTCTCGGAGGCGTTGATGGAGAAGTCCGCGCCGGCGAGCACGGCGCGGACGTCCTCGCGGCGGCCGAGGAACGCCACGCGGTCCGCGACGCCGAGGCGCCTGGCCTCCACCTCGAGCTTGGGGCGCTCGCTCCCCTCGCCTGCCACCACGAGCGTGGCGCCGTCGATCTCCGCGAGGGCGGCGATCGCCAGCCCGACCCCCTTCCACGCCTCGAGCCGGCATGCCATCGCGAACCGGAGCGGCGCGTCCGGCTCCCCTCGAGGGGGAGCGAAGGCGAAGGCCTGCTCGTCCACGCCGTTCCGCACGACGCGCACGCGCTCGCTCGCGCCGGACTCCTCGCGAGCCAGCTCGGCGCGGACGAAGTCGCTGATCGCGACGATCGAGTCGGTGCGCGCGAGCGCCCAGCGCGTGAAGCCGGAGGCCGATGGATCGCGGTAGTGCGCGTAGTGGTGCTCGGTGCGCAGCGTGCGGACCTTCGCGCGGCGGGCTGCGCGGACGCCGAGGACATGGGAGCCGAGGGTGTGCATGTGCGCGACGTCGGCGCGCCACGCGAGCATCCGCCCCGCGAGCCACGCGACATCGGCGGGGCCCAGGGAGCGCCACAGGTACGCGACGGCGTTCTCGTGCACGGGGCCCCGATCGAAGATGGGGAGGCCGCTATTCGCGAGGTACGCGCGGAGGCGAGGGTTGGGAGTGAACAGGGCGATCGCGTGCTCCGCGCCGGTCTCCGCCGCGTGCCGGCCCACGTCCACGAGCAGGCGCTCCGCGCCGCCGATGTCCCCTGCGACGACCACGTGCATGACCCGGACCACGGAAGGTCGATGTTACCACCCGCCGCCATCCGCTGTCCGCTGTCCGCCGTCCGCTGCCTGCCCCCCGCCCCATGTTATCGTCGCGCTCATGCTCGCGCGGCGCGCCGTGCTCCTCGCCACGGCGATCTTCGCTGCCACCGGCGTGTGGTGGGGGCTCCCGGGCAGCGAGTCGTGGGCTGCCGACGCGATCTCGCCGCGTGGCGCCGGGCTCGGAGCGATCGTGGAGACCTACGCGCCGGGCCACCACCACATCTACCCGCCGCTCCACATGCTGCTGCTCACGGTGCTGGCGCTCCCCGTCCTCGCGTGGGGCGCCGCCACGGCGGGCACGAGCCCGGCGGCGCTCGAGGCGGCGCTGATCCAGCCCGGGCCCATGACCGCGGTTGAGGTGCTCGCCCGGCTGGTCGCGGTCGCGATGACCGTGGGCATCGTCCACTTCACGATGCGCCTGCACGCCGACCCGGATCGGCCCTTGGTCGCACCCCTGGCCGGCCTCGCGGCGGCCACCGTGGGGCCGCTCGCGTACTACGGCAAGACGGGGAACCTCGACGTGCCGGCGCTGTTCTGGGCGACGGCGTGCCTCGCCGAGCTCGCTCGTCTGACCAGGGATCGCGCGGTGACGGATCCACGCCGGGCCGCCGTGTACGCGGTCCTCGCGATCCTCACGAAGGATCAGATCGCCGGGGTGCTGCTCCTGCCGATCCTCGCGGTCTCCGCGCGATGGGCGCGCGAGCGTCGCCTGCTCGCCCGCCCCACCGCACGGGCCGTCGCGACGGCGGCGGCGCTCTTCCTCGTCGTGAGCGGCGCCCTCGTGAACCCGACGGGGTGGGCGGCGCGCTTGCGCGAGCTCTTTGGCCCGGCGAGCCGCACGTGGGAAGGGTACCCGAGCACCGCCGCGGGCACGGTCGAGCTCGTGCGCGACGCCGTGCTCGCGGTCCCGCGCCTCTCGTCGTGGCCGATGTTCGCGCTCGCGCTCGCCGGCCTGGTGATCGCGCTCCGGCGCCGGGACCGGCTCGACGCCCTGCTCCCTGCCCTCGGCGCGCTGTCGTTCACGCTCACGTTCACGCTCGGCGCGCGCCGCACCGAGGACCGCTTCCTCCTCGCGCAGGCCGTGCTGGTGCTCCCCTACGCGGGCGCGGCGATGGGCGCGATCCTCGCGCGGGCGCGTCCGGCGGGCCTCGCGATCGCTGCGCTCGCGATCGCCGCCTCCCTCCTCGGCGTCGCCTCCGTCGAGGCCACGCTCCTCGCCGACGCTCGATACGACGCCGAGCGCTGGCTCGCGGCTCTCCCGCCGGGGACCACGGTCGAGGTCTACGGCGGCCCGAAGTTCCTGCCGCGGCTGCCGGCGAATTTGGTGGTGACGCGCGTCGGGACCGATCCGATCGACGCGCGATCCCACCTCCCACACGTCTCCGAGGTCGTCGATCCGGTCATGGATCCGGAGGCACGGCGTCCCCGGGTCATCGTGCTCTCCTCCGAGTTCAGCCACGCCGTCGGACCGGCATCGCCGGCGACACCGCACGGGGTTCGCGCGTACGTGGACGCCGCGTCACACCGCTTCTTCGACGATCTCACGAACGAGCGCCTCCCCTACCGCCGCGCATTACGTGCAGAGTGCACGCTCCCGTGGCCGCTCGGGTGCCGGCGCATCCACGGGTCCACGGGGGAGCCCCTGTGGATCTACGAGAGGCGCTGACGCCGCCGATCCGTGCCTCCTAGAGGCAATGCCGTTCGGAAAAGGCATTCGTTGGAGCGAGGGTGCCCCCACCCGTCGCGCTTCGCGCGCGAAGAGGTTCCGTGGAGGCGGTGGGGCGCCGGCGCAGACCTCACCCCCCGTCCCCCTCTCCCTGAAGGGAGAGGGGGCATGTGAACGGGAGAATCGCCTCTCGC
>SXNL01000289.1 GCA_005777185.1 Myxococcales bacterium | reverse complement strand
GATCATCCTGAGCTACACCAATCTCATGCACGAGGACCTGCTCGACCTGGCTCGGATCGGCGACGACGATCGTCCTCGTCCGGGCCAGCGCCAGCACGATCTCGATGTCCTCCCGCACGAGGCGCCTGAGCATGGGAAGGACGCCGGTGACGACCTGCCCGAGATCGAGCACCTGCGGCTCGAGGCACTGCCTGCGCTCGAACGCGAGGATCTGCCGGATCAGATCGACGGCGCGGGTCGCCGCGTCCTTCACCGCTTCGACGTCGGCGCGCCGCGGATCGGTCGGGCTGAGGTCCTCGTGCATGAGATTGGTGTAGCTCAGGATGATCGACAGGAGGTTGTTGAAGTCGTGCGCGAGGCCGCCTGCGAGGCCGCCGATCGCGTCCACTCGCTGCACCTGCCGGAGCTGTTCCTCGGCGTCCGCCAGGCCGGCCTCGGCGCGCTCCCGCGCGACCGTCTCGGCGTCGAGGGCTCGGGAGATGCCGTCGAGCACGCTCGTCCAGCCGTCGCCCGTCGGCGGAGTCCCCCGGTTCAGGCCGAGGCGCTCGAGCTCTCTTTCCAGGGACGCGTGCATGTCTGCCTCTCCCCGATGCGGAGCGTAGCGCGACGGGGCCCCGAGGGAAAAGTCGGCGGTAAACGGCTGCAAAAGTTGGCCATGGGCCGCCGCCCGTGGGACTGCTTTCACAGCATGATCACGAAGGCTGCCCTCGGAGAAATCGTCGTTGGTCTGGACATCGGCACCACGAAGGTGTGCGCCGTCGTCGGCGAGGTGGGAGAGGACGGGATCACGGTGCTCGGCGTCGGCCAGGTTCCCTGCCGCGGTCTGCGGAAGGGAATCGTGTCGAACATCGACCACACGGTGCACGCGATCAAGGACGCCATCGAGAGCGCCCAGACGATGGCGGGCGTGGAGATCCGCACCGTCTACGCGGGAGTCGCCGGGAGCCACGTCCGCGCGCAGGCGTCGGACGGCGTCGCCGCGATCTCCGGCGGGGAGGTGACGCGGGCCGACGTGGAGCGGGTGCTCGAGGGCGCGCGCGCCATCCCCGTCGACGCCGACCGCCAGATCCTCCACGTGCTCCCGCGCGAGTACATGGTCGACGCGCAGGACGGGATCCGCGATCCGATCGGGATGAGCGGCGTCCGGCTCAGCGTGAAGGTGAACCTCATCACGGCGGCGACGAGCTGCGTCCAGAACGTCATCCGGTGCGCCGAGAAGTGCGGGCTCACCGTGGCCGACGTCGTCCTCTCCCCGTACGCGAGCGCAGAGGCGGTCTTCTCCGACGACGAGAAGGAGATCGGCGGCGCCGTCGTGGACATCGGTGGCGGCACCACGGACATCCTGCTCTACGTCGACGGCGGCATCGCGCACGCGAGCGTGATCCCGGTCGGCGGCATGAACATCACGAGCGACATCGCCGCGGGCCTGCGCACGCCGATGGCGGAGGCCGACCGCCTCAAGCGCCTCTCGGGCTGCGCGCTCGGCCGCATGGTGCGCGAGGACGAGGAGATCGAGGTCCCGGGCGTCGGCGGACACGCACCGCGCCGCGCGCCTCGGCGCGTGCTCTCGGATATCATCGAGCCGCGCGTCGAGGAGATCTTCTGTGCGATCCGCAAGCGTATCGAGGACACGGGGATGCTCGAGCAGCTCTCCGCGGGCGTCGTGCTCACGGGCGGCGCGGTCCTCCTCGAGGGCATGAGCGAGTTCGCCGAGGAGATCCTCGGCGTCCCGGTCCGCATCGGGTTCCCCACGGGCGTGCGCGGCATCACGCAGCTGGTCCACGGGCCCCAGTACGCGAGCGGCGTCGGCCTCGTCCGGTACGGCGCCAACGCCCTCGCGGACGCGCACTCCCACGCGCGCATCGCCGCTCCGGCGCGCATCGCCGTGGCGCCGCCGTCCCACTCGATGATGCGGATGACGGCGAGCGCCGCGAAGAAGGCCGACGAGGCAGGCCCCGCCGAGGGCCCGAAGGGGTCGCGGCTGTGGGGGTGGATCAAGCAAGCGTTCTAGGCCGCGTGCACGGCGACCCGTGTTCGCTCCGGGGTCCGGGCTCTGCGTCCTGGGTGTGCGTGCTGGTCCTGCGGCCTCGGGTCTGCGGCCCTTGGGTCCTGCGGCCTCGGGTCTGCGGCCCTGGTTCTGCGGCCCTTGGGGTCCTGCAGCCCTGGTTCTGCGCCTTCGGCCCTGCAGCGTTGGCCCTGCAGTCTGGGTCCTGCAGCCTTGGTCCTGCGTCCGCGCGCCACGGTGATGTGCGTACATCTCCCACCAAAATGCGCAGCAGCCACGTCGCTTTGTTGGCCCCGCGGCTCCGTTTCCCGCATTGATGGCCCACGACGCTGGCACAGGGAAGCCGGCGGAAATTCAGAGTGAAGACGCTCCGGCCCGCGCGGCCGGACGAGCGGCGGCCCGTTGCCGCCAGGGAGCCCCGGAGGAAAACAATGAGCTTCTCCATCGAGTTCGCGGACGAGAACCAGCAGTACGACGCGCGCATCAAGGTCATCGGCTGCGGCGGCTCCGGCGGGAACGCCGTCAACACGATGATCAACCTCGGCCTCGAGGGCGTGGAGTTCATCGTCGTGAACACCGACGTGCAGGCGCTCAACGCGAGCGTCGCGCCGACCAAGCTCAACATCGGGACCTCGCTGACGCGCGGCCTCGGCGCCGGCGCGGATCCGGAGCGCGGGCGCAAGGCGGCCCTCGAGGACGTGCAGCGCATCAAGGAGCTCATCCACGGCGCCGACATGGTCTTCGTCACCGCGGGCATG
>SXNL01000288.1 GCA_005777185.1 Myxococcales bacterium | reverse complement strand
CGAGGCGAACGACGCGGAGGCCACGGCGCGCGAGGATCGTCGTGCGCCTCGCATCCCGTTCGGCCCGCTCCGCGTCGTCGTGGACGGCGCCGTCGATCTCGACGACGAGCCTGAGCGCGGCGCAGTAGAAGTCCACCTCGTGGCCGCAGAGCACTTGCTGCCGGCGGAACTTCAGGCCGAGCATCTTGCGGTCGCGCAGGAGCCGCCAGGCGAACACCTCGGCGCGAGTCGGACGGCGGCGTAGGCCTCTCGCCAGCCTCACCTTGCGCGCATCGGTCGCCGCCCGCCGAACGATCGGCGTCGGCCTCGCGCTTGCGTCGTCGCTCATGCGCGCCCCTATCCGTCGGCCCCGCGTCGCGCCCCCCATCGCACCTCGAGGGTCCTTCCTGAGGCCGATCCGTGCCAGCGCTCCTCCCTCTCCCTTCAGGGAGAGGGAGGCCGGGAGGGTGAGGTCTGCGCGGGGCTCGCGCGCTCCTCCCTCTCCCTTCAGGGAGAGGGAGGCCGGGAGGGTGAGGTCTGCGCGGTGCTCCCGGAACCTCTTCGTCTCCCCCTGAGCGCGCGTAGCGCGCGATTTGGGGGAGACCGCCGCGCGTAGCGCGGCGAGTGGGGGCACCCCTTCTTTGTCGCTGGATCGCGCCTAACCGAACGGCATTGGGGCTAGTCCGCGCGCAGCACGATCGCGGCGTGGACGAGCGGCATGAGGAGCACGAACGTCACCGCGACCAGCGTGAAGCTCACCCACGTCCAGTCGGACGGTCCGCCGATGCGCACGAGGGAGAAGAGCATCACCAGGATCCCCATGATGGCGTGACCGCGAGACGGCGCGCGCCACACCAGCGCGCTCGTGGTCACGCCGAGGCCCGCGCATGTGGCGGCGATGAGGCTCCGCCAGTTCCACGGCGCGGGGTTGTCGTGGAACCAGCCGATGAGCGCGATGGAGGTCAGCATGCTGAACACGAGCAGCGACATCGACGCGCCCAGGATCGAGATCTTCGGAGGCTCCTCCACGGCCGGTCGCCCGAGTCTACCACCGTTTCGGCGCAGACCTCACCCTCCCCGCCTGCGTCGCCCGCCCCCCGGTCAGCCCCGGATGCGGATCGCGTAGGTGAGCTTGGCCACGCTCTTCAGCACGTTGGGGACGCGTTTGAAGAGGTTGATCGACGGCGGCCGCTTCTCGGCCACGCGCACCGGGACCTCGCGGATGCGGATTCCGCCGCGATCCGCGCGGATGACGAGCTCGCTCGCGAAGACGTCCTTGTCGACGAGGCACGCCCGCACGATGTCGAGCAGGGCGGCGCGGCGGAAGGCCTTGAGGCCGTGCGTGTCCGTGCCGCGGAAGCCCAGCGTGAGCCGGAGAAACGTGGAGTACGCGATCGACGCCGCGTGGCGGAACATGGGCCGCTGATCGCTGGCGCCGGCGACCAGCTTCGACCCGATGACGAGGTCAGCCTCGCCGCTCTCGAGGAGCTCGACCGCGGTCTCGTGGAAGTCGGCGTCGCAGAGGTCGATCTCGTCGCAGATCACGATCTCGCCGCGCGCGAGGAGGATGCCCTGCTTCATGGCCTTGCCGTAGTTCGGCTCGCCCATGGAGATGATCTTGACCTGCCCGTCCTTCACGTCGGAGAACCGACGCGCGAGCTCCTCGCCGACCTCGACGGTGCGGTCCTTCGAGCCGTTCTCCGCGAGGATGATCTCGTACGTCCAGCCGAGGGGCCGGAGGCGGTCGCGCAGGTCGACGACCGCGGCGCGCAGGATCCCCTCCTCGTTGTAGATGGGGATGACGATGGAGATCCTCGGCCCTTCGGTCATGGAGGAGTGCTCCCTACTACAGAAACATGCGGGTATGGTAGGGTGCCGCGCCATGCGGCGCGCGCTCCCCCTCTTCGTCGTCCTCGCCCTCGCCCTCGCCCTCGTCCCGAGCGCCGGCTGCAAGGACGAGCCCAAGGACGCCCAGAAGGCGTCCACCCCGAAGCCCCCCGAGAAGATCCCGGAGGACTTCGTCGTCAACGACTTCTTCCGCGAGGGCAAGAGCGCGCGGCCGATGATCGCGGACGCCGCCGTCCCGGAGGGCGGCATGCTCGCGGGGGGACCGGAGGGGGACGGGGGCACGAGCCAGCTCGCGGAGGACGACGCGGTGCCCGAGCGCAAGTTCAAGGTGCTCGAGCCGGGGACCGATCCGAAGGCGCGCCGGTACGCGTTCGCCTCGAAGACGGAGACCCGGGGCATGACCTTGAAGGCGAGCGTCACGCAGGAGGCGGCGGGCCAGAAGCAGGAGCAGGATCAGCCGCCGCTCGCGCTCACGCTCGCGTTCACGCCGAAGAAGGACAAGGCGAGGTCGCGGCTCGAGGCGATCCTGAAGAAGATCGAGGTCACCGCCCCGCCCGGATCGGATCCCAGGCAGAAGGCCCAGGCGGCCGCGGCGCTCTCCGCCCTGCAGGGCGTGGGGGTCTCGATGGATGTGACACCTCGGGGCGGCCTCGCGGACCTGAAGTTCGAAGGCAAGGAGCCGCCCCGCGGCCTCGAGGAGATGCTCCAGCTCATCACGCAGGCGTTCGACGTGGTGCTCGCCCCGTGGCCCGAGGATCCCGTCGGCGTCGGCGGCAAGTGGGAAGAGCAGACGGTGGGCAAGGAGCAGGGCGTACAGACGAAGAACACGAGCACGTTCCTCCTGAAGGAGATGACGGGCGACGCCTACGTGGTGGAGGCGACGATCGCCCGCAAGGCCGCGAAGCAGGCGCTCCGCGGGGATCCGCGGCTGCCGCAGGGAGCGACCGTCGAGCTCGACGCGAAGGGCCAGTACACCTACGAGGGCAAGCTGACGGCGGTCGCCGCGAAGGTGTCGGGCGAGCTGGTCACCACGATCAAGATCGAGGTGCCCACCCCCAAGGGGAAGGTGGAGCAGGTGCAGATCATGAAGGTCAAGCACGTGATCGATACGCCCCGCTGAGTGCGAGCGGCCGAGAGGAGCCCTCGCGCCCTCGCGCTCTCCGGGCCCCGTCGAAGGTGCCGGCGCGAAAGTGAACAGGTGTCCCGTGGCAGGGTTGACGCCGCGAGGGTGTTGGTTAGAAGGGGAGGCGTAGACTCGCCAACGAAAGGGGTGCTGTCATGGCCGAAGGCTTGAACAAGGTGATGCTTCTGGGGAACCTCGGTGCCGATCCGGAGCTCCGGATGACGCAGGGGGGCCAGGCGATCCTGAAGCTCCGCCTCGCGACGACCGAGAGCTACCTCGACAAGGGCGGGACGCGGCAGGAGCGTACCGAGTGGCACTCCATCACGGTCTGGGGGAAGCGGGGCGAGGCGCTCGCGCGCATCCTGTCGAAGGGGGCGAAGATCTTCGTCGAAGGCTCCCTCCGCACGTCCAGCTACGAGAAGGACGGCGAGAAGCGCTACCGCACGGAGATCATCGCGAACAACATCCTCCTCACCGGCCGCCGCGGCGAAGGCGCCACGGAGAGCGACGAGATGGGCGCGCGCCCCCGGGCACCGCAGGCCTCCCAGGTCAGCGCGCGGGGCACCGGCTCGCACGCGAGCGCGCCCCCGTCGAACGACACGGGTGCGGGCGCAGGGGCGGCCGACGAGGAGTTCGGGTACGGCGGCGGGGAAGAGGACATCCCCTTCTAGGCCGTTCCGGGCCTGGTTCCGGGGCTGTCCGGCTGTCCGCCATCAGCGGAATGCCTTGTCTTTGGCCGGAACAGTGGCTAACTACCCCTCCCCCTCCCCTATCTCCGGGGTGGGCGTCTGGAGCTCCCCATGAAAGAAGGCATCCATCCCGAGTACCCGCCGGCGCAGGTCAGCTGCGCGTGCGGCAACACGTTCATCACCCGGTCGACCCGCGGCGACTTCCAGGTCGACGTATGCGGGAACTGCCACCCGTTCTACACGGGCACCCAGAAGCTGATGGACACCGCCGGGCGCGTGGACCGCTTCCGCAAGCGGTACACCGCGAAGCCGAAGAAGGCCGCCGTCGCGGCCGAGGGGGCCGAGAACGCGGCGGAGGCCGCCGCCGACGTGGAGGCCGCCACGGAGGCGAGCGCCGACTCGCCTGCGGCCGACGCGAACTGACGTGAGCGCAGTGCCCATCGGCCTCGCCGCCGGAGTAGCCGGGGCCGCGGGCGAGGAGCCCCCGGTCGAGAAGCCGCGCCCGTACATCGGGGGCCAGGCGGTGCTCGAGGGCGTGATGATGCGCGCGCCCTCGTCGCTCGCCATCGTCGTGCGGCGTCGCGACGGCTCGCTGCACATCCGGGAGCGCGCGATGCAGTCCGAGGCTGTCGGCGCGCGCAAGATCCCGTTCGTCCGTGGGGCGATCTCGCTCGTCGACGCCCTGAAGCTCGGGCAGGAAGCCCTCCGCTTCTCCGCCGAGCAGATGGAGAAGGACCTCGAGGCCGAGGAGCGCGAGGAGGCCGCAAGGAAGAGAGCGCCGAAGGGGCCGGCCGCGATGGGGATCCTCTCCGTGGCGACGACGGCCGTCACCCGGGCGGCGATCGCGCTGGGGCTCGGGCTCTTCCAGGTCGTCACCACCGATGGCGCGCCCGTGCCGAGCGTCCCTCCGCCGAGCGCCACACCACCCAGCGCTCCACCCCCGAGCGGAAGACCATCCAGCGCTCCCCATCCGGCCGGAGCAACGACGAAGAAGCCGAGCGGCGGGGGCATGTGGTTCAGCGTGCTCCTCATGGTGGGCTTCATGTGGGCGCTACCGCAGGCCAGCGCCGCGGGGCTCAACCGCCTGCTCCACCTCGACCTCGAGGTCCAGTCGGCGCCGTTCCAGGCGATCACAGGCTTCTTCAAGCTGGCCCTCGTGGTCGGCTACCTGCTCGCGATCCGAAGGATGGGCCCGATCCGCCGTGTGTTCCAGTACCACGGCGCCGAGCACAAGACGATCAGCACCTACGAGGCGAAGGAGGAGCTCACCGTCGCGAACGCGCGGGCGAAGACCACCCTGCACCCCCGGTGCGGGACCACGTTCCTCGTGATGGTGGCCATCGTGTCGATCCTCGTGTTCACCGCGGTGGGCGGGGTGCTGCCGCGCATCCACACGGGACAGGCCGTGCTCGACAACCTCGTGTTCTTCCTGGTGAAGATACCCTTCATCCCCGTGATCGCGGCGGCCACCTTCGAGATCCAGCGCGTGTTCGCGCGCCACTGCACGACCGGCCCGCTGCGGGCGCTCCTCTGGCCCGGCTTCCTGGTTCAGAAGATCACGACGATCGAGCCCGACGACGACCAGCTCGAGGTCGCGCTGGGCTCGCTCCGGGCGACCTTGTTCCGCGAGGGCGGTGAGACGTCGACCAGCCACGGGGACGTCCGGTTCGCCACCTACGTGGACCTCTCGAGGGCCGATCGGCTGCGGAAGGCCTGAAGACACCAACGCCCCGGGCCTCTCGCGAGATCCGGGGCGTCGGACGGTTCGCCACCTACGTGGACCTCTCGAGGGCCGATCGGCTGCGGAGGGCCTGAAGACACCAACGCCCCGGGCCTCTCGCGAGATCCGGGGCGTCGGACGGTTCGCCACCTACGTGGACCTCTCGAGGGCCGATCAGCTGCGGAAGGCCTGAAGACACCAACGCCCCGGGCCTCTCGCGAGATCCGGGGCGTCGGAGGGTCCGCGCTACGTCGCGTCTTCTACAGGCAGAAGTCGCCGCCCGTCGCGCCCGCAGGCGTCGGGATGCCGACCACCACCGTGCTCGCGTCGATCGAGAGCAGGTAGTGCACGAGCTGCGAGACCTTCGCCGCGCGGGCCGTGGCGTCCGTCTCCGAGAGGAAGTTCGGGGCGAGCGCCGCGTAGTGGCCCTGGAACGTCGTGGCGAAGAGCGCCTCGAGCGATCCCGCGTTACCGGCGTGCAGGTAGGGCCCGCCGACCGAGACCCCGAGGAGCGACGGTGGATTGAAGCCCTTGCCGTCGACCTCGTTGCCCTGGCCGACCGTCGTCATGTCCGCGCGGAGCTCCGACACGCCGGTGAGCGGATCGAAGACGCCGAACGTGCCGACCGGCCGGAGGATGCACTGGAGCTGGTCGAACGCCGCGGGATTGGCGCCACCGAACCGCATGAAGCGGTTCGCCGCGTTCGCAGCGGGGAGGAGGGCCGGCGGGAAGCCCACGGGCGCCGTCCAGGCCAGCGTCTTGTTGGTCTCCCCGGCGATGAAGCTCGGGGTGTAGAACACCTTCGAGATCGTCCACTTGTCGCCGCCGTGGCAGCCGGCGCACGCGCCGTCCACCGCGAACAGCGTCTTGCCGGCCGCGACCTTCGCCGCGTCCACGTTGGTGGCGCCGCGCGGCGGCCGGATCTTCTGGATGAACTTCGTGATCTCCTCCCAGTCCTTGAGCTTGGACGGGGCGTCGAGACCGAGCGGGTTCTGCACGTCCGCGAGGTCGGTCGACGATCCCGACAGCCCCTGGTTGGGCCCCGACACGCCAGGCGGGAGCGTGGCGGCCCCGGTGTCGATGCGATCGGTGGCCGCCGCCGGGGCGGGCGGGACGGGGAGCGTGTGGACGATGGCGCCGACGCCGCCCGAGATGCCGCGGGTGTTGCCCTCGAAGTCGGCGATCTCGTCGAAGATGGCCGTCCAGTTGAAGATGCGCTGATCCTTGGGGTCCTTCTTCGAGAAGCTCCCTTCGAGGCTCGTCGACTGGCGCGGACCACGCGCGAAGTGCCAGGTGACGTTGTCCGTCAGCCCGTCGACGTGGCACGACTGGCAAGCACCCCAGCCCTGCCCCCTGAGGGACCACCGGCCGAGGCCCGTGTTGAAGAAGCGCTTGCCCTTGAGGACCGCCTCCTCCGCGGAGCCCGGCGTGGGAAGCGCCGCGGCCGGGTACACCTTCGGCGCATCGACCGTGCCGGCGATGGATTGCGTGTTGAGGTCGATGATCGCGAGGTTGCGGCTCGCGTCGCTCGCCACGAACATGAACTTCTTCGAGCTCACGGCGACGCCGATGGGCAGCCGGCCCCGGTTGGGCTCGGTCGCGGGCGTGGTGAGGTTGATGAAGTTCTGGTTCGTCGCGCCTGCCTCCTGGAACGCGCCCTTGTCGTCGTACCGCACCCGGAACACCGCGTCCGAGCCGTTGGCGGGCACGTAGCCGATCGCGGACCCCGGCACGAAGCCGATGTCGGACGGGACGATGGGGTAGCGCCGGCTGCCGTCGTCGGGCGCCGCCTTGGACGTGTACAGCTTGTCGAACTTGTCGTGGAGGCTCGCCGTGCCTGTCGCGACTTCGTTGCCACTGTCGATGTCGAACACCGACACCGCGCCGTGGGTCGTCGTCTTGACGTTGGAAACGTCGGGCGGGGTCGCCGTCGTCACGACGCCGGTCGGACCCTTCGGCGAAGCGCAGACGCTCGTCACGAACGCCTGCTTGCCGCTGATGGTGATGGACTGCAGCTGGTTCGGGAAGCAGCCGGCCTGGCCGCCCGCCGAATCCTTGAAGCCCATGTCCGCGATCGGGTTCAGCTTCACGACCGACACCGACTTGTCGCTGATCTTCACCTTGTAGACGATGCCGATGCGGGCCTTGTCGGCGTTGCCGCCGGCCGCCTGCTCGGGCTCCGCCTGCTGGGCGAAGTACTCGGTGACGAGGACCGACTCGTCATCGTCGTTCTTGTCGCCGTTGTTCGTGATCGCCACGCTGCGCGGGTGCGCGATCGAGGGACGCGGCGCGATGGTGCCGTAGGCCGACGGCATCCCCTTCACGAGGGCGGCGTTGAGGTCGACGGTGCTGCCGACCTTCATGTCGGTGGTGTCGATGCCCATGATGGTGCCGTCGACCCAGTTCGCGACCCAGGCCTTCTGACCGGTGGGCGTGAGGGCGACGCCGGTGGGCTCGGATCCGACCGCGACGGACGTCCCGACCGTGGGCGCCTTCTTGAGGCCCGAGACCTTCACGAGCTTCTGGTCCTTGCGGAGGACGACGTACGCCGTGTCGTTGTCCGGCGCGATGACGACCTGCCAAGGCTCGCCGCCCACCTTCACGTCATCGCCGACCTTCTTGGCGTCGGCGGTCGAGCCGTCGGCCGCGTACGTGATGGCGAAGACCGAGATCGAGTCCGAGTCGCGGTTGACCATCACGACGATCGACTCGTCCTCCGAGAGGGCGATCGCCGAGCCGCGGTTCGGGTTCTTCGAGACCGGGCCCGTGAAGCCACCGCCGTCGCCCGCCCCGCCGCCGTCGGTGGGAGGCGTCGTCGTCCCGGCGTCCGTCTTGGGCGGGTCCACGGCCGTGCTCGAGCAACCTTCGAGCCCCAGACCGTACGACGCGGCGCACGTGACAGCGAGACCAAGCCCGGCCTGTGCGTAGATCCATTTTCGCATCGCAGTCCTCCTCCGAGATGAAAGGTGGTCACCACCCCAAAGACGCCCCCGCGAGGGAGCGTAGTCAGCCTGGAGCCTCGCACGTCACCCCGCCAGTAGGGGATCT
This sequence comes from Myxococcales bacterium, assembly GCA_005777185.1. GTDB lineage: Bacteria > Myxococcota_A > Polyangia > Polyangiales > Polyangiaceae > SXNL01. The sequence goes on along the minus strand of SXNL01000288.1, from coordinate 9,541 downwards.
TTATTGCAGGCATAGGAAAACACTATGATCGGCCCATGCTCGATCCCACCCACCTCCGGTACTTCCTCGCCATCGCGGCGCACGGCAGCATCACGGCCGCGGCGAGGGCGCTCCACGCGAGCCAGCCGACGCTGACGGTCGCGCTCCGGAACCTGGAGGAGCACCTCGGCACCACCCTCGTCCTGCGCGAGCGTACGGGGGTGACGCTCACCCACACAGGCGAGGAGCTTGTGCATCACGCGCGCGAGATCTTCGAGGCGATGCGCCGCGCCGAGGAGGGCGTTCGGGGCATCGAGAAGGATGACGTGGGCGAGTTCACGCTCGGGTGCCACGAGTCCCTCGGCGCGTACTTCCTCCCGGACTTCATGGCAGGATTCCTCCGCGAGAACCCCGGCGTCGAGATCCGGCTCGCGAACGACACCTCGCGGGGGACTGCGGACGCGGTGCTCGCGCGGAAGGTGGATTTCGGCATCGTCGTGAATCCCCAGCCCCACCCCGACCTCACGCTGGTGGAGATGTTCCACGACGCCATGGACGTCATGATCGCCTCGGAGGCCCTGCCCGCCTCCCGTCGCGGGAGGACCTCCCACGAGCCGGAGGGCCGGGACCCGGGACTCACGCGCGCGCACGATCGGCTGCGGGCGGGCCCGGTCATCTTCGCGGGGCGGATCTCCGAGTCGCGCGAGCTCCTCGAGCTCCTGGAGCGCGAGCGCGTGATCCCGGGGCGCCGGCTGGTGTGCGGCGATCTCGAGCTGGTGAAGAGCCTGGCGCTCGCGGGCATCGGGCCGGCCATACTCCCCCGCCGCGTGGCGAGGTACGGGCACGAGGGCAGGCTCGTGCGCTTGCACGAACGTCTGCCTTACATCCGCGATACGATCTGCCTCGTGTACCGTGCCGACCGACACAGGACCCGCGCCGCGATGCGCCTGAAGGACGCGCTCGTCGGGTACGGGAAGCAGCTCGACGCGGCGGGACGATGAGGCGGCTCGCCCTTGCGCTGGGGGTCGTCGTCCTCATCCCGCTGGACGGTTGCGCCAGCACGACCACCCCCGCGGTGGAGCCGACCGACGCCGGCACGACGGACGCCGGGCCGGCGGTGATCCTCGATCCAGGGCTGTTCGACTGCACGTCGCTCGCGCGACCCCGCCTGCCCCGGAGAGCCGCGAGCACGCCCGAGTGCCTGCGCGACCCGGCGTGCAAGACCCGGCTCGTGTGCGGGCACCGGGGGGCGGGCGGGGATCTCGGACGGATCGCGCCGGAGGACTCGCTCGCGGCCTACCGCGCGGCCATCGCGATGGGCGCGGATCTCGTCGAGACCGATCCGAGGCCGACGAAGGACGGCGTCATCGTCAACATCCACGACGACACGCTCGATCGAACCACGACCGGGACTGGAAAGGTCTCCGAGACGTCGTTCGCGGACATCCGGAAGCTCTCCTTGAAGGCCGACAAGTTCGCCGGCGACTTCTCCTGCGAGAAGGTGCCCACGCTGGAGGAGCTCCTCGAGACGAGCAAGGACCGGGCGCTCGTGCTGATCGACGCCAACAAGACGAACCGTGTCGAGGACCTCGTGAGGGCCGTGCAGAAGACCGACACGCTCCTCTGGGCCGTGTTCGACACGGACGACACCAGCAAGATCGACCGCGCGCTCGCGCTCGAGCCCCGGCTCATGATCCAGCCGCGCGTCAAGGACGCGGCGGGCGCGACGGCGGTGCTCGCGAAGTACAAAGACCATCTCCCCGTCTTCGTGGAGGTCTCGCAGACGACCTTCCCGGCGGGCGTGCCGGAGATCCATGCGGGCGGCTCGCGCGTGCTGACGAACGCCTTCGGCGTCGACCTCGCGATACGCACCGGCGGCAAGCCGCCGCTGTACCTGGACTTCTTCGACAAGGGCGCCGACGCGATCCAGTGCGATCTGCCGGAGGTGGCGCTGGAGGCGATCGGTCGGAAGCCCTGACCTTCAGGTGACGATCGCTCGGATCGGCTGCCCGCCGTCCGTGATCGCGATCGGGCGCCCGATCGGCGTGAGGAAGCTCTCCCCCGGATCGAGCCCGAGGAGCGACGCGACCGTGGCCATCAGGTCCGGTACGGCGACCGCGTCCTTCGCGACCTTGTCGCCTTCGGGTGTCGTCTCACCGTGGACCACCCCCTCCTTGATGCCCGCGCCGGCGAGCACGCACGACGACACGTTCGGGAAGTGGTCGCGACCGTCGTCCGCGTTGATGCGGGGTGTGCGCCCGAAGTCACCCATCCAGACGACCAGCGTCGACGAGAGGAGGCCGCGGCGTTCCAGATCCTTGATCAGGCCACTCATCCCAGGATCGAGCGCGCCCATCAGGTTCTTCGTGCGCGTGAAGTTGTCCTTGTGCGTGTCCCACCCGTCGAGCACGACCTCGACGAAACGCACGCCCGCCGTGACGAGGCGCGCCGCCACGAGGCAGGACTTCCCGAAGTCGTGGGTCCCGAACGACTCGCGCACCGCGTCGGGCTCCCCCGAGACGTCGAACGCGCGGAGATCGGGCGAGTGCATGAGCTTGACCGCCTTGTCGTAGACGGACGCGTGGCCCTCGACCTTCAGGTCCCCCGTCTGCTTCGCGAAGTCCTGCTCCATGAGGTCGAGCATGCGCTTGCGGGCGAGGAAGCGATCGCGGTCGACATCCGCGCCATACGTGATGTTCTGCGGCAGATCGCCGCCCTTCTGGAGGACGAACGGCCCGTGCTGGACGCCTAGGAAGCCGGCGCCGAGGCTGGGGCCGCCGATGCTCACGAATCCGGGCAGCCCGTTCTTCGGATCGCCGAGCTTCCGGCTCGTCCAGCCGCCGAGCGACGGGTGCTGGATCGTCGGGTTCGGCACGTAGCCGGTGTGGAGGAGGTACTGCGCGCGCTGGTGGTTGCCCTCCTTCGTGGAGAGGCCACGGACGATCGCGATCCGCTTCGCCAGCTCGGCCATCTGCGGCAGGTGCTGGGAGATCTGCACGCCCGGGATGCTGGTCTTGATCGCCTTGTGCGGACCGCCGTTCTTGGTGCCCGGCTTCGGATCCCACGTGTCGAGGTGACTCGGGCCTCCGTTCATCCAGAGGAGGATGACGCTCTTCGCCTTGCCGGGCCGCGCCGCCGGCGCCGTCGTGTCCGCCGTGTCCGCGGACGCGACGCGCTCGGTCCAGCGACAGACGAGGGATCCGAGGGCGGCGCCGAGTCCGCCGCCGAGGAGCGCGCGTCGGGAGAGGTCGAGGGGGCTGGTCATGGGCAAGGGTCCGCGTCCTAGTGGTTGAAGACGAACTCGCTCGAGTTGAGCAGGGTCCAGAAGAGGTCCTCGTAGGCGGCCTTCTTGGGGTCGGTCGTGGAGGGGATCTTGTTCCCGAGCCGCTGGAGGGCGTCGGGGCCGCCCTTCTTGCGCGGCGGTCTTGGCCCGCCGAAGGTCTGCGGCGCGGGGCTGACCGCCTCGCGCACGTAGCGCGTCCAGCGCGCCATCTCCCCATCCGAGGGCGGACGCGAGAGGACGCGCCAGTAGACGGCGGCAACGTTCTCCTCCGGCGCCCGGTTCCGGGCGAGGATCTCGGTGAGCGCGGTGCCCGGGATGGTGCGCGCGCCGTAGTTCGTGAGGTTTCCGTTGAGCAGCGTGAGCGCCTGCGTGACCGAGCCGATGTAGTCGTGCGTGTCGGCCTCTTCGTCCACGTCGAAGAGGAACGTGAAGTTCCGGACGAGCTGGAATCGGAGGGCGTCGATGTTCTGCACATTCGCCTGGCGGAGCGCGCCCTCCGCGTTCGTGGCCTGGAAGAGCGCGTTCAGCATCTCCTCCGGCCCGAGCGGGACGAGCTTGAAGCGGGCCCAGGCGCGGTTGTCGGCGTCGACCCTGGCCTTCGCGCTCGCCGACAGACCGTAGGCGCGCGTCGCGGCGACGGTGCGTACGAGGCGCTTCAGATCGTGGTCGTGGGCGACGAAGTCCTTCGTGATCGCGTCGAGGAGATCGGGCATCGTGGCGGGGTTCGACGCGCGGAGATCGTCGACCGGATCGACGAATCCGCGCCCCAGGAAGTGGCCCCACATCCGGTTCACGATCGCCCTGGCGAACCACGGGTTGTTCGGCGAGGTCATCCACGCGGCGAGCTCCTGGCGCGTCGCGGGGCCTCTCTCGAGATCGGTGCCGTCGAGGGCCGCGGCCTTGGCCTCGAGGATCGGCTTCATCTCCGCCATCCCCCCGAGGCGCGGCAGCACCTTCCCGAAGTCCTTGATCTCCACCCGGCGGACCATTCCGCCGCTCTTGCCGCCGTCGAGGACGTCGACGCGGAGGTGGAGGAAGGCCGAGGCGAGCCTGCGGAAGTCGTCCTGCTTCCACTTCTCCGTCTTGTGGTCGTGGCACTGCGCGCACTGGATCTGCACGCCGAGGAAGATGCGGGAGGCGCTGCCCGCGAGGTCCTGCGGCGCTTCCTGGAAGCGGAGCGTCCAGTTCACCGCGCCGTTGATCTGGTCGAGGCTCACCTCGCCGGCGTCCTCCTTCGGCGCCTCCGACATCGGCATGAACGCGCCGATCCGGACGCGCGCGCCGCCGAGGCTGTTCTGGCCCGTGGCGGCGACGAGATCGCTCACGAGCCGGTTCCACGGCGTGTTCGCCTCGAAACGCGAGCGGAGCCAGCCGCGGAAGGCGACGCGATCGACGACGGGGGCGCGCACCTCCTTGCCCATGAGCACGTCGTCCCAGTAGTTCATCCAGTGCTCGGCGTAGGCCGGAGACGCGAGGAGCACGTCGACGAGCTTCCGGCGCTTCTCGGGATCCTTGTCCGCCACGAAGGCCCGCGCGTCCTTCTCGTCCGGGATCCTGCCGACGATGTCGAGCGTGGCGCGGCGCACGAACGTCGCGTCGTCGCAGGAGGGGGCGGGGACCGTGCCGTCCTTCTTCCACTCGGCCTCGAGGGCGACGTCGATCGCGGCGGGCGTCAGGGCGGGCCGAACGGGCGGGGCCGCCGTGACGGTGGCGGTGGGAGGAGGCGAAGGCGCGGCGGGAGGTGCGCGTCTGGCGCACGCGAACCCGAGGCCAGCGAGCGGGACCAGCGCGGCGAGGACCGCGGGGGCGACGTTTCGCATGTCGATGTTGTAGCGCACCGCAGATGGGGCCCAGGTAAATCTTCGTAAAGGCGGGCGCCGCTTCGCCGTATGCTGCGCGGGATGCGCGAGCACCCGGTGCGGGCGATCCTCAGGATCTTCTTCCGGCGCGTCGTCACGATCTACTTCCGCGACATCGAGATCGTGGGCGACGTGCCCGATCGCGACACGCGGGGGCGCCTGCTCGCCGGCAACCACATGAACGGACTCGTCGATCCGATGCTCGTGATGACCAGCACGCCGTGCGTGGTGTCGCCGGTCGCGAAGAGCACGCTCTGGAACATCCCGGGCCTCAAGTGGCTCCTCGACGCCGCCCACGCGGTGCCCATCGTGCGCCGGCGCGACGATCCCAACAAGAGCGCCAAGGACAACGACGCCGTCTTCGAGCGCGTGGCGAAGCACCTGCGCAACGATGGGAACATCCTCATCTTCCCGGAGGGGACGAGCCACAACGAGCCGCACCTCGTGGCCCTCAAGTCCGGGGCGGGCCGGATGATCGCGCGGGCGCGCGCGGAGGGCGGGCGCAAGCTCACCGTCCAGACGGTCGCGCTCGAGTTCGACGCGCGCGACATCTTCCGCTCGCGGGTGCTGGTCGTGTTCGGGCAGGTGCGATCCGTCGACGAGCTCGGGAAGGACGGCGAGGCGCTCGCCAGCGCGATCATGGAGCGGATCCGCCTCGACCTCGAGGACCTCCTCGTCGAGGCCCCGACGTGGGACGACCGCCTCCTCATCGCGCGCATCGCGGCGATGTTCGCGCGCGAGAACCGGATCGAGTCGCTGGAGGAGGAGTACGCGATCGGGCGCAGGGTGCGCCAGGCCGAACGCATCCTGCGAACGGGCGAGCCGGCGACGCTCGTGAAGCTGCGCAACGCGGTCTCGGATTACCACCGCGACCTCGAGAAGGTGGGCGTCACGGACGAGGTCGTGCGGCTCGGGATCCTGCGGCCCTCCCCGCGACGGGTGGTCCGGGGTCTGTTCATGCTCGCGACCGCGCCGCTCGCGCTCCTCGGGACGATCGCGTTCTACGTGCCCTACCTCTTTCCGCGGCTCGTGACGCGACGCCTGAAGGGGGATCCCGACGAGGCCTCGACCTACACGATCGGCGTGGGCCTCGTCGTGTACCCGGTGTGGGTCGCGATCCTCTCGGGGCTCGCCTTCACGCTCCTCCCGCAGCCGTGCGCGTGGGCGAGCCTCGCGGTCCTCGTCGTGTGCCCCTTCGTGGCGCTGCCGTGGCTCGACCGGCTGGACAGGCTGCGGGCGAAGCTCGCCGCGATCCTGCCCGGGCGGGCCCGCGCCGCGCTCCCCGCGCTCGCGATGAAGCGACGCGCGCTGATGGCGATCCTCGAGGAGGTGCGCGCGCGCGTGGAACCGGAGCCCGAGCCCTGAGCACCACCCTCTCGCGGCGGACGGCGATCGTGCTGGTGCTCACGGCCGCGCTCCTGTGGAGCGGCGGGGGCCTCGGCGTGAAGCTCCTCGCGGACGTGGACGCGATGTCGATCGCGGGGTACCGGAGCCTGTTCGCGTTTCTCGCCATGGGCGTCGCGGTCGCCGCGCGCGGCGTGCGTGGCGAGCGAGACGACGTGGCGCGAGCGCTCAAGACGCCCCTCGTGTGGGCCGCGGCGGTGAGCTACGCGGTGATGGTCGACTGCTTCTGCGTCGCGGCGAAGCTGTCGACGGCAGCGAACGCGATCTTCCTCCAGTACACGGCGCCGATCTGGGTCGCGTTCCTCTCGTGGCCGGTCCTGGCGGAGCGCGTCCGGCCTCGCGACTGGCTCACGCTCGGGGTCGCATTCGGCGGGATGATCCTGTTCTTCGTGGGGAAGCTCGAGGCCCGCGGGCTGGCCGGGAACCTCGTCGCCATGGTGTCGAGCTTCGGCTTCGCTGGGCTCCCGGTGTTGCTGAGGCTCGAGGAGCGGAAGGCCGTCGCCCGGGGGCTGCGCGCGAACCCGACGAGCGCGGTGGTGGCGACGACCGTGGGCAACCTGATCGCGGCCGTCGCGGGCGCGCCGTGGATGCTGGAATCGACGCCGTCGACGACCACGGGGTGGACCGTGCTGATCCTGCTCGGGACGGTTCAGATCGCGCTGCCGTACCTGCTCTACAGCGCCGCGGTGCGCGTGTTGAAGGCGCTTGAGGCGTCGCTCTTCGCGATCCTGGAGCCTGTGGTGAGCCCGCTGTGGGTGTTCCTGGTCGCGGGGGAGCGACCCGCGCCAGCGGCGCTGGCGGGCGGGGGGCTGATCGTGATCGCGGTGGTGCTGCGCGCGGTGTTCGGGCGGTAGCGATGTCGGCCGCACGAGCCCTCGCCTTGCGCGCCCGGCGCCGAGCGACCAAGATACAGGTCCCATGGGTGTCTTCGTCGACGAGCTCCGCGTCTGGCCGCACGCGCAGGGACCGTTTCGCGCCGGCTCCTGCCACATGACGGCGACGACCGTGGAGGAGCTCCACGCCTTCGCCGCAGGGCTCGGCCTCCGCCGCGCGTGGTTCCAGGACCACCGGATCGCGGCGCACTACGATCTCACGCCGCCAGGCCGCGAGGCCGCGCTGCGACGAGGCGCGATCTTCGTGCCGATCCGCGAGCAGCTCCGCGCGCGGCGCAGGGGGCAGGCGCCGTGCGAGGGTGGCACACGCCGGTAGGCATCCACCTCACGCGTCCGTGGAGCTCTCTGCCTCGTCCGCCGTCTGTGCCGCGTGAGCCACGACCGGCCCGAGCAACAGACGGCCGAGGACGAGGCCGAGCACGGCGGCACCGCCACTCGCTGCGAGGACGCCGATCTTTGCCGCCGCCAGGTGGCTCGAGTCGGTGAAGCCGAGCTGCGCGATGAAGAGCGCCATCGTGAAGCCAACGCCTGCGACAACGCCGAGCACGACGAGGTGGCGCGTGGTCATGCCCGCAGGGAGCGTGCCGATCCCGAGGCGCAGGGTCAGCCAGCTGGTGAGGAGAATGCCAACGGGCTTGCCGACGATGAGGCCGACTGCGACGGCGGCCACGACGCGCCACGAGGCCCCGTGGAGCGCGCCCCCCGAGACCGCCACGCCCGCGTTCGCGAGCGCGAACACCGGCATGATGCCGAACGCGACCCAGGGGTGGAGAGTGTCGATCAGGCTCTCGGCGGGCGACATCGCTTCCCGGCGGGCGACGTCCACGTGTCGCAGGGTCTCGGCGAACTCGTGAGAGGAGAGCGCGCCGGGGGTCACGTTCGCGAGATGTTCGACCTCGTGGCGGATCCCAGCCATGAACCCGTCCGGGCCGAGCCACGCGCGAACCGGGGTGAGGAGCCCGATGAGGACGCCCGCGATGGTCGGATGGATGCCGGCCGCGTAGATGCCCGCCCAGACGACGATCGAAGGAACGATGTACGCCATCTTCGCCCGCACGCCGATGCGCTGCATCGCGAGGACGCCGCCGAACCCGAGCGCGGCCGCGAGCAGGCCGGAGAGCGCGATACCCGACGAGTAGAAGAGCGCGATGACGACGATGGCGCCGAGGTCATCGATGACCGCCAGCGCAAGCAGCAGCACGCGCAGGGCTGCGGGCACGCGCTTCCCGAGCAGCGTGAGGATGCCGACCGCGAAGGCGATGTCCGTCGCCATCGGAACGCCCCACCCGGAGCGGGTAGCCGGAGCGCCCGCGATGACGAGGTAGAGCGCCGCGGGGGCGAGCATGCCACCCAGCGCGGCAGCAGCGGGAAGCGCCGCCCGCCTCCACTCCGACAGCTCGCCGTGGTGAATCTCGCGGCGGATCTACATCCCGACGACGAAGAAGAAGATCACCATCAGAGCGTCGTTGACGACCCACTCGAGGGACCGCTCGAACGTGAGCCCGCCGACGCGAATGCCGAGGGGCGTGTGCCAGAGACGCATGTAGCTCTCCGCCCACGGCGAGTTCCCCCAGGCGAGAGCGACGGCCGCCGCGACGAGCAGGAATATGCCGCTGGCGGCCTCGATGTGCAGGAACCGCTCCAACGGGCGACCGGCCAAGCGCGCGAAACGCAGCAGCGGCTCCCATGCCTCCGGTGGCGACGAAGGCAGCTCGGCGCGGGCCCTCGGATCACCGCCGCTCATGAGCGGTACTCCGATCCGCGAGGAGAAGCTGCGCACGCCGCGTGGACGAGCCCGTCCGCTCGCGCAGGAGACGTTCGCACGGCGTCCGGAGCCGACCATTGCCGATGAGGCCGAGGTCGGCGGGCATCATGGACACCCTTTATCACGAGCGACACGCGCGCGACCTCCCATCCGCGCGTTCTCCTCTCTCGCGCTGGGAGCTCGCGTGGTGCGGCTGCCCGCGCGCCGCGGGTCGCGTCCGAGGCGCGCGGCCGTCTCCGCGAGGGACGCGAGCGTGCCCACGCGCACGAAGTCCGGGACGTCGGCGAACCCGCGCGCGCCGAGCACGAGGACGCGCTGGGCCGCCTCCTCGCGGCGCCCGAGGGCGAGGAGCGCGCGG
>SXNL01000287.1 GCA_005777185.1 Myxococcales bacterium | reverse complement strand
GACCAGCTCGCGGACCGCTTTCCAAGGGGCCGCGCCTACCTCAGCGATCAACTTCGGCGAGCTGTCGCCTCGATCCCCCCTCAACATCGCGGAAGGCGCCGGGGAGTTCGCTCCGGCGGACAAGGCGCGCTTCTACCGCATGGCGCGCCGCTCGGCGACCGAGACCGCAGCTGTCCTTGACGTTCTGGCCGTGCTCGGGCTCGCCGATGCGCAACGCTTCGTGGCTGTGCGAGCCCTCCTCTTGCGGATCACGGCGATGCTCACCGCGATGGTGCTGAAGCTCGGCTCGTCTTCGTCGGGGTCGGGCTCGGGCTCGGGCTCGGGCTCGACGTGAGGAAAATGAGGGGATGCCTCGGGTGACGTCTCACAGACACTCGGGCAGCTTGCACGGATTGGCGGGATTGCACGCGGGCGCCGTCCCCGTGGGGTTGGTCTTCAGGTAGACGATGTCCTGGTGGCGGCACCCGGCCCACGCCTTCATGCTCGCCGGCTCGAGCGCCGCGTTGCAGGCCGCAGCGGCGGCCGGGGAAGCCTGGTAGTCCGGGAGGCTGAACGTCGCGAACGCGTCGTCGACCTTCTTCCGGAAGCTGCTCGGGCTCAGGACCGTCGCGTCGAGCTCGACGACGCGCTCCCAGACCTCCGTCGGGAACGCCTGGAGGAAGGTGTCGTACAGGATGTTCGTGACGCTGCCGCCGAGCGAGCTGCCGAAGTAGAACGACGCCCGGGTACCCTTGGACGCCCACGCGACGCCGCCGACGGGCGCCTCGCCGAACTCGCGATCCCTGTCCACAGCGATGATGACCCACTTGTGGTCCGAGGCGCGACGGTACATCAGGTGGTTGTGGACGCCGAAGTCCACCGCCTGCGACCAGTTGCGGAGGACGAGGTAGTCGCGGATCTTCGCGACGTCCCACTTCGCCTTGAACCACGTGCGCGCGGGCTCCCAGTCCCCCGACGCGAGCGCGGCCGTCCGGAGCGCGTTCAACTCCTCGATCATCGTGCGGATCATCGCGGGCCCCGCCCACTTGTTGCTGCCGCGCTCGTAGGTGTACGCGTAGCGCTGATCGACCGTCCAGTTCGGGCACTCCGCGCTCGGCGGGAGGATGGACTCGTCGCCTCGCCCCCAAGGGCCCTCGACCGAGCCGCTGTTTCCGTCGGACTTGAAGAGGTCCCCCATGGGCTCGCCCGGGGCGAGGTAGCGACCCATCATCTCGTCGTCGACGCGCTCGAGGTCGAGCATGTAGTGGTAGTAGCCGCCGTTGATGTGGACGCGCGCGTAGCGGAACGCGATCTGCGCGGGAACGGCGACCGCCGGATCGCCGTAGACGCGCTCACCCACGGCCTCCGCGAGGCCAGGACATCCGGAGTTGAGCTTGTGCAGGGTGATCTTGCTGCGTTTGCCCTCGAACTTCGCGTACGCGGGGAAGTCGACCTTCCACGACAGCACGACGTTCGCGGGGCGATCCGGCAGCGGGTTGATCGTGGTCTTGGAGGGAACGAACGGGACGCCGTTGACGCGGTTCCACCGGCTCCCCTGGTAGCGCGAGAACACATCGTACACGACGTTGCCGAACACGAAGACCCCCGGGACCTCGCCGTCCCAGGACGCCCGGAGGAGACATCGGTTCGCGGGTGCCGCGGGGTTTCCACCCTCGATGACACGGCGGGCGTCGGGCCCGACGGGGTGATAGATGTTGTCCCACATCTGGGTCCAGTGCGCTCGGGTCAGGAACATGTGGTAGCTGGGCGCCGTCGAGGCGACGCCGCCAGCGACGGTGGCGCGCGGGGTCACGAAGTAGCCGTGCCACTCGAGCGGGTCCGTCGGGCGCGGCGAGAGGGTGGCCTGCCCCTTTCCGTCTCCACGATCGGCCTGGATGCGGTAGCGCACGATGGAGTTGTCCGGCCTCGGGGGGAGCGTGGCCTCCCACGCCGTCTTGTTCGGGGTCATCGGCACGGTGATCGCGGCGGGCCTCGCCGGCGCGTGCACGTCGTCGACGAAGTACTGGAGCTGCGGGCTCGTATACTTGCCGAGCGTCGAGAACGTCACCGACAGCGTCACGGTGTCGGCGCTGCGGATCAGCTTGTCCGTGCCCGACCACGTCATCGTGATGGCCTCGACGATCGTGGGAGGCGCGGGGTTCGCGGACGCGTTCGCCTTGCCCGGCGTCGCGCCGTCGAGGGGCGAGGGCGCCCAGTTCGACACCGCCAGGGAGGCGACGTCCGCGCTCACGCGCTCGAGGGAGTGCCCCTTGTATTCATGACCGGCGGTGGTCCGCGGGGGGGTGAGGCGCGCGAGCCAGTCGTCCGAGGCGCCCATCGCGTCGGGCGCGATCGGGTAAGGGAAACCGTCCTTGTAGACGACGGCGTCCACGACGGCGCTCCTGGCGTCCGTGAGCGTGACCGTCGTTCCGCCGTTGTCGAGCTCCCCCTTGTAGTCGCCGAGGACGTCGGCGGCGACGAGCCCGTACGCGGCGACGCCGACCAGCGCGTTCCTGTCCTTGGCGACGACCCGGTAGCCTCCGGGTGGGATGGTGGTCCCCGCGGGGAACGTGAAGTCGACGCCGTTCTGACCCTTGGTCGTCAGCTTCCAGCCGGAGATGTCTCGCGGCGTCCCCTCCCGGTTGTGGACCTCGATGAACTCGTGGCCCTCGACGGCCGCTCGCTCTTCGACGGGGTGGTACATGATCTCCGAGATGACGACGCCCTGCGGCGGAGGGAGGCCGGCGTCCCCCGTCGCATCCGGCGCGGCCACCGAGCCGCCGTCCGCGGCCGGTGTGGCTGGGTCCGGCCCCGCCGTCTCGCTCGGCCGCACGTCCTCGGTGCCGCACGCCGACGCGAGGGCCACGGCCAGCGCCGCCGCGAACCATGGGAAGAAGACACGGTGTCGGATCACGGTACACCTCCGCGACGATCGTAGGATCGTGAGTGTCTCACTTCTTCGCCGGCGGCGTCCAGCCTGGCATGAACGGCAGGCCCTGCAGCTGCGGTGCTGCGAGGATCATGTTTCCGTGCTGTCCTGCCTCTCGGTAGATCTCGGGCAGCTTGAGGATGAGCTCGTACTGGATGTACTCCGGGTTTCCCTTGAGGGCCTTCCCGATCCGGTCGATGCGGGCGGCCGTGTTGTCCGCCTCCTTCTCAGCGAGCTCCCGGCGCATGGTCGTCGTCTCGATCTCGGCCGTGACGCGCTCGCGCTCCGCGATGGCTTTGTCGCGCAGCACGGACTGGACGGCGCGCTCGAGGTTCGCGGTGTCCATGGCCGGCGGGAAGTGGAGGTTCGAGACGTTCACCTCGTGCACGAGGAGGAAGTTCTTCTCGCGTGTGGCCATGAGGTCGACGAACCGCTTCTTGATGCCCGCCGAGATCTCGGCCTGGCGGTCGTTGAGCTCGTTGGCGCGGTAGGGCGAGACCTGCTCGCGCGCCGCCTCACCGATCGCCGGCCGGATGAACGTGGCGTAGAGCGTCCCGGGGGTGATGACGTCGTGCTCGTTCCCCCGCACGCTCGAGAGGATTCGATCCACGCCCTGATCGCTGCAGTCGGCGGAGAAGCGGACGTCGAGGTGGAAGCCGAAGTGGACCCCGTCGTGGGTGAGGGTGTCGAGCTCCTGGCTCACGTTGGTCATCGAGCAGTCGACGAGACGAAGCTCGTCGTACAGGCCGAGAAACTGCGTGCTCGGGCCGAGGACCGGACCGGTCAGGCCGTGCCCGCCGCGGTAGGCCGAGAAGAGGCCGGACCTCGCGAAGAGCTTGCCGCGATGTGCTTGCGGGATGTCCTGCGAGGCGCAGCCGGCGACGAGGAGGGAGAGACAGATGAGGATCTTCTTCATGGCTGGATTCCTTTGCACGAGGTGTCGATCTCGGTCCCCCCGACAGTGGACACGGATGACGTCGCGTTGCCGACTCGGCGCTGGGGCACCCCTGATTTCAGCCCGGGTGTCCCTGGCCAGCGCTGTGCGCGTTAGGCCGGACGGCGACGCTTGGGCGGGGGAGTGGGCGGGGGCCGCGCAGGTCCCGTCGGCGCGGCGACCAGGCGGAGCGCGAGCCCGAGGGCCTCATTCGCCTCGGCCGGCGCGGCGCCACCCGCTGCTGGCGGGAGCGCGTCGTCGTCGTCGGCCTCGCGATCGGCGTCGTCCCCGATGGCGCTCGCAGCGGATGTGCTGCCTTCCGCCGGGTCGACGACCCTCTGCGGCAAGGCGAGCACCAAGCCGAGGCTCGCCACGAGCACGAGCCACCGAAGGACGACCTGCACGGCATCATCGTGGCGAGCGAGGGCGGGCCTGTCAAGCCAGCGGCCGACCACCCCCGATAGCCCCCTTTCCGCCGTAGCCTCGCGATGTCGTTCACGACCGTGCCGCCAGCGTGGGTTCCGGCGGCGTGTACGGCGCGTTGCGCGCACCCCGGCGGCTTGGCGGTCGAGATGGCCGGCGGCGCGAAGGACGGCGGGAGCGGAGGGGCCGGCGACGTACCCTTGCCCGGCCGGACGGGTCGTGCCTTCGGCTGGGCTGCGCTCACGGAGAGCGAGAGCAGGAGCCCGGCGATGACGAAGCCTATCCGGCGCATCCGTGGAGCGTAGGAGGGCCACCGCGGACCGAGCACGTTTCCGGCGCAGGGGCGCAACGCAGGCGCAGGCGGAGGCGCAGGCCAGTCGAGCGGGCCAGGCCCCCCGTCGGTAGCAGCTCCGGGTGCGGCGAGATCTCCTGTATGCTCGCCCGATGAACATCGCCATCGTCGGCCCGGGCAAGCTCGGCAGGAGTCTCGGGAAGCTCTGGACGCAGAAGGGGCACGAGGTCTTCATCACGGGCTCGCGGGATGCGGGGAAGCACGAGGTCGTCGCGAAGGAGCTCGGTCCGCGCGCGCACGCCGCGACGGTGAAGGAGGCGGTCTCGAGGAGCGAGGTCGTCGCGCTCACGACGAAGTGGACCGCGGTCCCCGACGCGCTCGCGCAGGCGGGATCGCTCGAGGGGAAGGTCGTCCTCGACTGCACCAACACGATGAGCCCGCGCAAGGCGGCGGACGGCTCGCCCGAGGCGCGGTCGTGCGCGGAGGTCCTCGCGTCGATGGCACCGGGCGCGCGCGTGGTGAAGACCCTGAACCAGGTCTTCGAGCAGATCCTCGCCGCGGACTCGCGCCTCTTCGACGGGCAGCGGCCCACGATGTTCCATTGCGGCGACGACGCGGACGCGAAGGCCATCGCCGCCAGGCTGATCACCGACCTCGATCTGGAGCCGGTCGACGCCGGACCGCTCGAGAACGCCCGCTACCTCGAGGCGTACGCGGTGCTCGTCATCCGCCTCGGGCACACGCTCGGCCTCGGCACCAACGTGGCGATGAGGCTGATGCGCCGCTGAGCCCCGCGCCCGGTGGGGGCTGCGAGCAAGCGCACGCCGGCGCCGGGTGACGCTGCGATCGCAGCGCCGTGCACTCGGCTTCGCGATGGGGTAACCTTTGACTTTTCGTGACCGGCCGCCGGCGCGGCCCCGACCCACGGGTGACCATGACCTCAAGATCGCGTGCTTCTCGCCTGCAGGTCGCCGTCTTCACGTCCCTCGTCGCGGCCTGCGGCACGGACGCGGCGCAAGCCCCCACCACCGTGGAGGTGGTCTCCGAGGACGGAGGGGCCGGGTCCACGCCGACGCCCCCACCCCCACCCCCACCGCCGTCCGGATCGGACGCCGGCCTCCCGGAGCCAGGGGTCGTCATCTCGGAGATCATGTACCACCCCGTCGACGAGGAGGCGGTCGAGGACAACCACGAGTTCATCGAGATCCACAATCGCGGCACGTCGGCCCGTGATCTCGCCGGCTGGAAGCTCTCGACGGGCGGCGAGTTCCCCGTCCGCTACACGTTCCCGCCCGGCACGACCATCCCCGCGAAGGGCTACCGCGTCATCGCGAAGAAGGTGTCCGCCCTCGTCGCGATCCCGGCGTACGGCCTCACCGCGTCCGAGGTGCTCGGCGACTACGCCGGCGAGCTCCACAACGGGGGCGCGACGATCTCGTTGACCGACGCGACCGGCGCGCCCATCGACACCGTCGTGTACAGGGACGGGTTCCCGTACCCCATCGCCGCGGACGCGCTGGGCGCGGACGAGGAGTGGCTCCAGCGGCTGACCCCCGAGCGGACGCGGGTCGGCCACCGGTTCAAGGGCCACTCGCTGGAGCGCGTCAGCGCCGACGTCCCGTCGTCCGAGATCTCCAACTGGGCGCCGTCTCCGCTCGATGGCGCCACGCCCGGCAGGCCCAACGCGTCAGCGAGCCCGGTGCCGCCCGCGATCGTGAAGGCCATCCAGGTCATCGGGGCCACGAAGGACAAGCCGATCCGGAGCGGCGAGGACCCGAAGATCTCCGTGACCTTCTCCACGCTGGGCAAGGTCACGAGCCCGACCGTCGAGTGGTTCGTCGACGACCTGCAGACGACGGGAGAGCCCCTGACGGTCACACCGTTGACGGCCGCGGGGAGCGCGTGGCAGGCGACCCTTCCCAGGCAGCCAGACGGCTCCATCGTGCGCTACCGGATCCGCGCCGATCGCGGCGCCGGGGCCGAGGTCGTCTCGCCGCGCGCGACGGATCCGATGGAGTGGCACGCCTACTTCGTCTCGCCGGTCGTCACGCTGCCGACGCCAGGAAACCCGCCCACGACCGAGCCGGTCTATCACATCTTCATCCACAAGGACGAGTGGACGCGGATGTACGACAACACGTACACGGCCAGCCCCGATACGCGCCGCGTCGACGTGGGCGGTAACCCGGCCGCGCCGGGCAACCGGTGTCTCGTCCGCGAGTCCTGGAACGCCGCCGTCCCCGCGGTGTTCGTCCACGACGGCGCCGTCTCGGACGTGTTCGCGCGGTACCAGGGCAGCCGGTGGCAGCGCCTCAACGGCATCACGCTCGATCGCGCGCGGACCACGATCTCCACCTACCCTGACCGACCCGCGCCGAACGCCGCTCCCTCGACCCTGACGCCAGCCTTCGTACTGAGCTGGAAGATCGACTTTCCGGCGTACGCCAAGCACGAAGGCAAGCGTGGCACCGTCGCCCTCAACAAGCTCAACCAATCCTGCCCGGGCATCCACGACGCGGTGGGGGCGCTCATCTACGCCGATCCGGCTGTCGACATCCCCGTGCAGAAGGCTCGCTTCGTGCGCGTCCACGTGAACGGTGGCTACTACCACTACATGATGGACATCGAGCACTTCGACGTGGACATGATGAAGCGCTACAGCGCCCCAGGCGAGCGCGTCGGCGACATGTTCAAGTCCGACGGAAACTCGAGCCCCGCCACGGTGGAGGGCCCATGGGGAATCGGGAACGCGTCACTTCTCCCCGTGAGCGCGGCGTGCCCGAACTGGACGGTCGACGAGCGCTACGCGTACACCTACTCGCGGGCCACCCACAAGTGGGACACGCCGGCGCTCGTGCGCACGATGATCGAGGAGCTGAACGCCGTGCGCACGACCGCGCTCGCGTCGGGCGACTGGACCCCCGTACGCGCGTGGTTCACGGCGAACTGGGACATCAAGCGCCTTCGTGATCTCATCGTGATCCGCAACTGGGCGCAGCCGTGGGACGACGGCTTTCATAACCACCGCCTCTACCGGCGGGCCGGCGACGGCAAGTGGTCGCTGCTGCCCCAGGACAAGGATCTCGAGTGGGGACACCTGGCCGGGTTCGCGTCGAATCGCACGCAGGCGTCGTTCCTGAACACCCAGTTCAACACGATCAAGGACACGTTCATCAAGGCGTTCACCCCCGAGGTCTGGGCGCGGCTCGTCGAGCTCAACGCCACGGTCCTCAGCCCGGCGAACTTCCGGGCCAAGGTCGACCAGGCCGACGCCACGTTCAGCAGACCGGACTACGCGGCCTCTCCCGCCGCCGGGGCGGCGTGCAACGCCGACGGCGTGGCACCCGGGATGAAGATCTGGGCGGGCTGCCGCCACCAGGACGTCCTCCAGCTGACGGACAACTGCCCACCGTCGACGCTCGCCATCGGCACGAACGGTACGTGCGGCTTCCAGGCGCCGGTGTGCAACCCCGGGTCCCCATCGCCTTACTGATGCGGGGCGCGTGCGCCGCCACGCTTTGCGGCGTCCCGGACGGTGACGTCAGCGCACGGCGAAGAACGCGAGGAACCCCGCGGCCATCGCGAGGACGACGCCGACGAGGGCGAACACGACCATGACGAGGATCACGATGCCGACGCGGTTCATCGCCCGGTCGGGGACATGGGGGACGGGCGGAGCGCCGTAGAGAGGCGCGCTCGGGAAGGCTCCCGGTGCACCGTAGGGGGACCCGGGAGCTGCCGCACCGAACCCGCCGGGAGGCTGTGCGACCCCGGCCTGCGCGAGCTGCTCGACGGCGCGCGCGTGGTGCGGGAACACCATCTTGCAGTAGGGGCAGTCGGTCCCGCGGAGGTGATCGAGCGTGAGGCCCGCGCCGCAGCCTGCGCAGTTCTGGACGGGCTCGCCGGGCATGGGCTGACGATACCACATGCCGGAGCCGGCCCGCGGTGACGTCCGGGGAACGTGGTGTCACGCACCCGCCGTGCCCCGGCGTTCACACGCGCGTCCCAAGCACGTGCATTCTCCACATTTCGCGGGGCACGCGGCGTGCTCTCTGTCGGGCGTGCGGCGCGCGCTCCTCACCCTGCTGCTCGTCGCGCTCGTCGCGGGGGCGTGCGAGGCTCGAGCTCGCCGCGATGGCGCGCCTCGTGACGGGGGACGACGGCACGACCCTTCCCCTGAGCGTCCTCCTGCGGCGGCCGATCGGAGTGAGCCGCACGTTGCGCCCGTACGTCGGCGGAGGCGTCGTCGCCGCGCCCGGCCTCGGTCGGGGGGCGCGCGAACTGACGGTGGGGCTGGCCTCGGCGCTGGGCGCCGACGTGCTCCTCGGCGGGGGGGTCGGGCTGTTCGCGGAGGCCGACATGGACCTCCTTGCGACCCGGCGCATCACACCGGCGCTGGGGCTCGCCGGGGGTGTGACACTGGCGTTCTGAGGGACCGCGCGCCCGCCTTTGCGTCGGATCTCCCGGCGCCGGGCGCCCCGCCGGGCTCAGTCCGGGAAAAAGCAGCTACACTGGCCTTTACGCCATGGGCTCGCCGTGTACTGATGGAGAGATGGTTGGCTCCCCCCCCTCGCGCTTCCGGGCTCGCCGTGCGCGATGACCCCGGGCGCGCCCGCCGCGCGGCCGACCTGCGGCGGCGTGCGGAGGAGCGACTCCGGAACCAGGCCGCGCGCGCCGACGTGGCGAGCGCGGCGGCCGCGAGCGATCGGATGGCGCACGAGCTGGCGGTCCACCAGGTTGAGGTGGAGCTCCTCACGGAGGCGCTGGTCGAGGCCGAGGCCGAGGCGCGACTGGCCCGCGAGCGTTACCAGGAGATCTACGACTTCGCGCCCTCGGCACTCCTCACCCTCGACCGCCGCGGCACCATCGTCCGGGCAAACCTCGCCGCGGGCACCCTGCTCGGCTTCGAGCGCGCGCGGCCGCTGAGCCGCCGCCTCGGGTCGTTCGTGTCGGAGGCGCAACACGCCGCCTTCGAGGGGTTCCTGGAGGCGGTGTTCCAGCGTCAGGTCCCGTGCCGGTGCACGGTCGCCCTCGTCGGGACGGACGGCGCGCTCCGCGACGTCGACCTGGAGGCCACGCGCTCTCCCGACGGCGTCGAGTGCAGCGTCGTCGTCACGGCGCGGGCCGAGCGAGAGGCCGAGCAACAGGCCGCCGCCGCCGGGGAGCGGCCTGCCCCCGCAGGCCACGACGCCGACAGGATGGAGTCGCTGGGCGCCCTCGCGGGCGGGATCGCCCACGACTTCAACAACGTGCTCGCCACGATCATGGCCAACGTGTGGCTCGCGCAGGAGGAGCTCGGGCCCGACCACTCCGCGGCCGAGAGTCTCTCCGAGATCCACGCCGCGGGCGTGCGGGCGCGCGACGTCGTCCGGCAGATCCTCACCTTCAGCCGCCGCCAGCCGCCCGAGCTCGCGGTGGTCCGGCTCGGGCCGGTCGTGACGGAGGCCGTTCGGCTCCTCCGGATGGCCGCACCCGCCGGCGTCGAGATCGCGAGCGTCGTCGACGAGCACACCCCCGCCGTACCCGCGGACGCCTCGCAGGTCCACCAGGTGGTGATGAACCTCGGCACCAACGCGCTCCGTGCGATCGCGGACCGCCTGGAGCGCGCGCCGGGAACCGCGCGAGCCGCCGGAGGGCGCGTGGAGGTGCGGGTCGAGGGGTGCGACCTCGGCGCGGCGGAGGCGCGGGCCCTCCCTGGATCGCTGCAAGCGGGTACCTATGCGCGGATCTCTGTGCTCGACGACGGCGTCGGCATGGGCCCGGCCACGCGCGCGCGGGCGTTCGAGCCCTTCTTCACGACGCATGGCGCCGCGGAGGCGAAGGGGCTCGGGCTCTCCGTGGTGCACGGGATCGCGGCCACGCACGGCGGCGCCGTCACGCTCGAGTCGACGCCGGGGACCGGGACGGCGGCGCGTGTGTACTTGCCCGCGACCGCCGTGCCGCTCACGGCGGAGACGCCCCACGAGGGCTCGCCCGTACCGCGCACGTCGTCGATCTCGTCGAAGGTGCCGCACGTGATCTGCGTCGACGACGAGGCGGCGCAGGTGCGCGCCATCACGATGCTGCTCGAGCGCGACGGCTGCCGCGCGACCGGCTACTCGGATCCGGGCGCGGCCCTCGCGGCGATCCGCGACGCCCCGGCGGAGGTGGACGTGATCGTCACGGACTTCAACATGCCGGGCACGAGCGGGATTCTCCTCGCCCGGGAGGCGATGCGGATCCGCGCGAATCTGCCCGTGATCCTGGTGTCGGGCAACGTGACCGAGGGCCTGCGTTCCGAGGCCAAGCGGATGGGGGTGCGCCAGGTGATCCACAAGGCGCTGGTGGACGAGCTGAGAAGCGCGGTGCGGAGGATCGTGAGGCCCGTCGGCGACCTGGACGACGAGGGGGCGGAGACGGTGGGGTAGGCCGACCCGCGGCTGGCGGGCGGCGCGCCCTCGACCCGAGCCTCCCCTATCACGTCGTGGGTACGTCGGGCCTCGTGTGGCCCCCGCAGTTGCCAGCCGCCGCGCCTAAATCCACCTCAACTGTGCGTTGCCCCCGGCCCCACCCGCGGTATACGCGAGGGATGCGCCTACCCCGCTGGATCGCCCTCGGCCCCCTCACCGCGGTGCTCGGCGCCGCGTGCTCAAGCTCGGCTCCGAGCGCGCCGACCGCCCCGGCCACGCCGACGGCGGACGCGGCCGCCCCGAGGAGCCCCGGTACGCCGTGCGAGGCCCGGCCGCTCACCTCCGGCACGAAGGACTTCTTTCGTGAGGTGTCGGAGAGGAGCGGGATCCAGAAGAACAACTTCATCCCCTCGCCCACGAAGCCGATCCCCATCAACGATCACAGTCGCCTCGCTGCCGTCGACGTCGACGGCGACGGCTGGGACGACATGGTGATGCACTCGCTCTTCCCGAACGCGCAAGCGGGGATCCCCTTCGAGCACCTCGTGTTCCGGAACAAGCGCGACGGCACCTTCGAGGACATCTCCGCGAGCTCCGGCCTGAAGGACGTCCAGGCGGGCTTCCTCGTGTTCGCGGACGTGGACAACGACGGCGACGAGGACTGCTTCGCGGGCCTCGACATCGACCTCGCTGGCCAGACGAGCCAGGTGCTCCTCAACGACGGGCAAGGGCGCTTCGCCGCGCGACCGAAGAGCGGGGTCGAGGCCGTGCGGTACGCGGCCAACGCCGTCTTCGCCGACTTCGACGGCGATGGCAAGGTGGACCTCTTCCTCGGCAACGGCCAGTCGAGCTTCGCAGCCCGGAACACGCTGCTCCTCGGGAACGGTGACGGCTCCTTCCGCGACGTCACCGCCGAGCGCCTCCCGGGACTCCCGTCGCAGCCGACGAACGGGCTCGTCGCGTGTGACTACGACGACGACGGGGATCTGGATGTCTTCGTCTCCACGTACGGTGTGTCGCTCCTGAACGGGTGGAACCAGCTCTGGGAGAACGACGGGACCGGGAAGTTCGCGAACGTCGCCAGGACGCGCGGCTTCCACGCGCTCGCGACCGGCAACTACTTCAACGCCAAGACGGGGAACGGGCGCGATCCCGAGCCCGTCTCGCCCGACAAGATCGTCGGGAGCAACGGCTTCGGCATCGACTGCGCCGACGTCACCGGCGACGGCCTCCCCGACGTGTGGCTCGCGACGATCAGCCACGCCGACGGCGCCGACAACAACCGCCTCTGGAGCGATCCCTCGCAGCTCCTCGTCAACAAGGGGAAGGGCGCGCCCTTCGAGAACCAGTTCCTCGATCGCGGGCTCCCCTTCAACGAGGGAGACATCGACGCGGCGATCGTGGACTACGACAACGACGGGCGCCTGGACCTGTCGCTCACGCGCACGGACAAGTACGAGGGGGGCTTCGTCGGCCCGGAGCAGAAGGGGTACTTCGGCCTCTTCCGTCAGGGCGACGATGGCAAGTTCACGTCCGTCGGCCTCGCGTCGGGCATCAACGACACCGCCCCGGGTGGCAAGCGCGGGAAGGCCGGCCAGAACCTCGCGTGGGCCGACTTCGACCACGACGGCGACGCGGATCTCCTCTTCGGCGCGCGCGACCAGGGCGGCGGGCGTGCGAACATGCTCTTCGAGAACACGCTGGGCCACGCGAACACCTGGATCGCGCTCCAGGTGCGGGGCGACGGGAAGAAGGTGCACACCGACGCCTTCGGCACGAAGGTCACGGTGAAGGTCGGCGAACGCACGTTCGTACGCGAGAAGAAGTCGAGCCGCGGGACGTATGGCAGCATCGACGGGCGAACGCTGATCTTCGGGCTCGGGGACGCCGCCGCATGCGAGGGGGGGAAGAACACCGCCACGATCGAGATCCGCTGGCCGGACGGGACGGTGGACGCCTACGGCAGCGACGCGTTCGCCTTGCGGACGTACGTCAAGGCGCGCTACGGGGAGAAGAAGCTGGAGGCGGTGGCGCAATAGTCGGACGGCGCGGAATATCTCCCCGATTTTCCGTCGTTTCGTCCCCATGCGCCTCGCCTCCGCCGCCTCCCTGGCCGCCCTCACGCTCGCGCTTGCCTCCCCCTCCCTCGCGCTCCCCCCTGGAGCCGGGGCGCGGGGCCTCCGCGAGGGCGCCAACCACCGTCTCGGCGACGACAGCTTCCTCGCGCGCTTCGGCCGCACGCCCGGCGCCGCCGACCGCGAGCACCTGCGCATGCAGACCCACCTGCGGCACGTGCACGCATGGCTCTCCTCGCGCCCTCCGACGCGGCCCGATCTCGCCTCGCGGCGCAATGAGCTCCTCGGCTACCTCGCGCAGTACACCGACAAGGGCATCACCCCCAGGAACCTCCACATCCCCTGGCGAAACCCCGTGTTCATCGACGACGACGGCAACGTGTGCGCCGTGGGCTACCTCATCGAGCGCACCGCGGGCCGCCCGGTCGCGGAGCGGATCGCACGCGATCACCGCCATGATCTCCTGGAGGACATCGCCGCGGCGATGCCCATCGTACGCGCATGGATCGACGCTTCGGGCTTCACCGTGGAAGAGCTCGCCTCCATCCAGCCGGGCTACGTCGCCCCGGTCGTCGAGAGCTACAAGCCGTGGGATCTCGCCGCCGCGCCCCCGAAGGATGGCGCGTTCGCGTCCGACGACGGAACCACGCGCGGCGCGTTCGCCAGGGGCTCCATGGAGGGCAAGTGGACGCGCACCGACGCCGCAGGCAAGCTCGCGGGCTCGGGCGAGATGACCCGCGGCCGCGGCACGTGGCGGAGCGTGTACCCCGATGGATCCGCGATGGCTTCCGGCCCCTTCGAGCGCAACCGACCCCACGGTGAGTGGACCTTCCACCACCCGGGAGGGAACGTGGCGGCGGTCGGCCGCTTCGAGAACGGCCTCCGCTCCGGCGCATGGACGTTCTACCACGACACGAAGGTCCCGACGCCCATCGCCACCGGGTCGTTCGCCCATGGGTCCATCGTCGGGACGTGGCGTCACCACGACGCGGAGGGGCGACTCGTCGCCATCTCGCAGGGCGCCACGCCCTCTCACTGGGAGGGTTCGAGCGCGTACCTCCTCGACGTCCTACCGGACGCGAGCGGGATCCACCACTGGGTCCACCAGGGGAACCTCCAGGGCGACCACCACCGACTCGACGCGTTCTACGACGGATCCGAGCACGTGTATGCGCGGTTCGGCACCGACGACGTCTACGACGCCGACGGCAACAGGCTGGCCCGCAACGAGGGAGGCGGGTGGACCGCGAGCGCGTGCAACTGGAGCGTGTCCCGCAAGGCCGCCGCGCGCGCCGGGGATGTCGTCACCCTGCACGGCCTCCTGCGCCGCGACCGCTTCGAGAGCAAGGAGAAGTGCGGGGCGGGCCAGCCCGTGTCGGCGGCTCGCGCGAAGCGGATCAGCGCCATGCTCGCGCCGCTCACGTCGGTGCGCAGCGCCAGCCCCGCGTTCCTCCAGCGCCTGGTGCTCGGCGACATGCCGACCGACGACGCCGACGACGCCGACGCTCGAGCCAAGGCGACCGCGGCCGATCTCGCCAAGATCCTCGCCGCAAACATGACCTGGTACGTGGAGTGGCCCCACGTCGACGGGCGCTTCGTCGCCGTCTTCCAGACCCTCCCGGGCTACTCCATCCAGGACGCCTGACGGGAACTTCAGGAGGTCGACGGAAGACGGACCGTGGTACGCTTCGATTGGCGAGGTGTCTCATGCGTCGTGGCGAACCGGCTCTCGTGGTCAGCGCGGTGTTCGCGTTCGCGTTCGCGTTCGCGTTCGCGTGCGGGGGTGCGGGCGCGGCGTGCAGCACCGGTCGCGACGTGCCGAACAACGTGTTCCAGGACGACAGCGGCGTCGGCGTGGGGCCGGACGGTGGGGCGCTCCTCGACGGCGGCCCCGTCCTCTTCTCCACGGACGGCGCCGCCGACGGCGTTGCTTCGTGCCCTGCGCACTGCTCGGTCGACCTCCACAGCGTGATCGACTGCCATGGGACGATCCTCTCCACGTGCAAGTGATCCCCCTCCTCGGTCGGCCTGACGCGCCGTGGCTGCCGTTCGTCCTCGCGATCTGTGCGTGCTCGAGCTCCGGGGCTCGGCCGGACGCGACGGACGCAGGTGGCGACGGCGCGAGCGTGCGGATCGACGGCGGGGTGAGCGCGCAGCCCGACGACGCCGGCGCGGACGCCGGGCCGGGTCGCGCGAGCTGCGTGGGCCTGCCTCCAACCTGCGGGCCCGCCGGCACGGCCGACTGCTGCGCGAGCCCTCCCGTGGCGGGCGGCACCTGCAATCGCAGCAACGACGCGCGCTTCCCGGCGACCGTGAGCGACTTTCGCCTCGACGCGTTCGAGATCTCCGTCGGTCGGTACCGCAAGTTCACCGCGGCGTACCCCGGCAACAAGCCGAAGGCCGGCGCCGGCAAGAACCCGAACGATCCCTCCGACAAGGGGTGGGATCCCGCCTGGGATGGGAGGCTCCCCGCGACGCAACAGCTCGCCGTCGCGAACGTGAAGTGCATGGCGCCCATCATGTTCAGCGACGTCCCCGGCCCGAACGACGGCAAGCCCGTGAACTGCCTCGACTGGTACACCGCGCAGGCGTTCTGCATCTGGGACGGCGGCCGTCTTCCCACCGAGGCCGAGTGGAACTACGCCGCTGCCGGCGGGTCCGAGCAGCGCGCTTACCCGTGGTCGAACCCGCCCTCGTCCGACGTCGTCGACGCCACGTTCGCCGTCTTCGCGCCGCCCGCGACCGCGCCCGCGGCAGGTGGCTCGAAGTCGCCAAAGGGCGACGGCAAGTACGGCCACGCCGACCTCGCGGGAAACGTCTGGGAGTGGACCGTGGACAACTACACGGTCGTGAGCGGCGCTCCGTACGGGAGCACGTACTCGGTCAACCCCTGCAAGGATTGCGCGGACCGCGGCGCCGGGACCTCCAGGGTGATCCGGGGCGGTGCCTACGACGCCAACGGGCCGACGCTGGGGACCATCGTGCGGAACGACCAGAAACCCGACGGGCGGGCGCCACAGATCGGGGCACGCTGCGCCCGGTCGCCATGACATACTCCGCCACGTGATCTTCCGGCAGCTCTTCGACTCCACCTCGAGCACGTACACGTACCTCCTCGCCGACGCCGGCACGAAGGCCGCGGTCCTCATCGATCCGGTCTTCGAGCAGCACACGCGCGACGCAGCGCTGATCCGCGAGCTCGGACTGAGGCTCGAGCACACGCTCGACACGCACTGCCACGCCGACCACGTCTCGGGCGCGTGGCTCATGAAGGAGGCGCTCGGGAGCAAGATCGCGATGTCCCCCGTCTACGGGGCGACCAACGTGGACGTGCCTCTGGTCCACGGGGCGCGCATCCCCTTCGGCGAGCAGGCGCTGGAGGCGCGCGCGACGCCGGGACACACCGACGGCTGCGTGTCGCTGGTCACCTCCGATCACGCGATGGTCTTCACCGGCGACGCGCTCCTCGTGCGCGCCGCGGGTCGCACCGACTTCCAGAGCGGCGACGCGGCGCGACTCTACCGGTCGATCACCGAGCAGCTCTTCACCCTGCCGGATGCCTGCGTCGTCTACCCCGGCCACGACTACGAGGGTCGCACGTCGAGCACCATCGGCGAGGAACGCGTTCACAACCCGCGCATAGGCGGCGGCGCCCGCGAGGAGGACTTCGTCGGATACATGAAGAACCTCGCGCTCCCCCACCCGAAGCAGCTCGCGGTCGCGGTGCCGGCGAACCTGCGCGCCGGGCAGCCCCAGGACGGCAGCCGCCCGCGCCCGCCCGACTGGGGTCCCGTCGTGATCACCTACGCGGGCCTCCCCGAGATCGCGCCAGAGTGGGTCGCACGCCACAAGGGCGACGTCGATGTGCTCGACGTGCGTACCGCGGCCGAGTTCGACGGCGAGCTCGGACACATCGAGGGCGCGCGCCTCCTCCCGCTCGACGATCTCCGCGCACACGCCTCCGACGTCGCGAGCGACAGGCCCATCGTCGTGGTCTGCCAGACGGGCAAGCGCTCCGGGATGGCCACGATCATCCTCCGAAAAGCCGGCATCGCCCGCGTGGCGAACCTCGCGGGAGGCATGGTCCGCTGGCGAGAGCTCGGGTACGGCTGATCGCTGCGCCGGTGATGGGCCATCGCATCCTCTTCGTCGTGCTCCTCGCCGCGGTCGCGATCCCGTCGCCGTGGACATCCCCGCCCCTCGCGCTCGGCCTCGGCGTGGCCTTCGGCCTTCTCGCGCAGCATCCGTGGCCCAAGGAGGCGCGCTCGGCGAGCAAGGTGCTGCTGCAGGGATCGGTCGTCCTGCTGGGGTTCGCGATGAACCTGTCGGAGGTCCTCCGCGCCGGGCGCTCGGGCTTCCTCTACACGCTCGTGGGCATCGCGTTCGCGCTCGCGGCGGGGATGCTCCTCGGACGGATCCTGAAGGTCGCGCCGCGCGCGTCGTACCTGATCTCTTGCGGCACCGCGATCTGCGGCGGCAGCGCGATCGCGGCGATCGGGCCGGCCGTGCAGGCGTCGGACGAGGAGATGTCGGTCGCGATCGGCACCGTGTTCCTCCTGAACGCGATCGGTCTCGTCGTGTTTCCCCCGCTCGGGCACCTGTTCCATCTCA
Organism: Myxococcales bacterium; assembly: GCA_005777185.1. GTDB lineage: Bacteria > Myxococcota_A > Polyangia > Polyangiales > Polyangiaceae > SXNL01. The sequence goes on along the minus strand of SXNL01000287.1, from coordinate 5,453 downwards.
CGGAGCGCGAGTTCGGGCTGTGGGCCGCGCTCGCGATCCACGACACGAGCTCGGTCGTCGGCGCGGGCGCGAAGTTCGGGCCGATGGCGCTCACGGTGGCGACGACGGTGAAGCTCGCGCGCGCGCTCTGGATCGTGCCGCTCACGCTCGCGACGGGCGCGGGCCTGCGGTGGTTCGCGCGCGGCGACGCCCGACCCGGCCGCGCCAAGATCGCGTGGCCCTGGTTCATCGCGCTGTTCGTCGTGGCCGCGATCCTGAACACGTACCTGCCGGCCCTGTCGCCCGTGTACCCCTGGCTGTCGAAGGCCGGGCGCCTCGGGCTCACGGTAACCCTGTTCCTGATAGGGACGGGGATGTCGCGTGCGAGCCTGGCGCGCGTGGGCGCCCGGCCGCTCGTGCAGGGCGTCGCGCTGTGGATCCTCGTCGGGGGCGCCTCGCTGGCTCTGGTCCGGGGCGGGATCGTGGACTGAGGCCGCGCTTCGGTCCTACCTGAAGTGAACCGATCGCCCGCGCGAGACGCGGCGTGCCCGCTCGTGCGACACTGAGCCCGATGGCAGGCCACGGCGGTGATCCGAAGAGGGTCGTGAAGGCGGCGATGGCCGCGAACGGGGGCATCACCGTGGCCAAGCTGGTCGCGGCGTTCTACTCCGGCAGTACCACGATGCTCGCGGAGGGCGTTCACTCGTTCGCGGACACGGCCAACCAGGCGCTCCTCCTCCTCGGGATCGTGCTCGCTGCGCGCAAGGCGGACGCGCGACATCCCTTCGGGCGCGCGGCGGAGTCCTACTTCTGGTCGTTCATCGTGTCGCTCCTCCTGTTCTTCATGGGCGGCGTGTTCGCCATCTACGAGGGCGTCCACAAGCTGGCCCACCCCGAGGCGCCAGGCTCCCCGTGGCTCGCGATCGGTGTCCTCGTCGTTTCCCTGGGCCTCGAGGGGTCGAGCTTCGCCGTCGCCTGGAAGGAGTTCAACAAGGGGCGCGGCGACGCGTCGTTCCGCGCAGCGCTCTTCGACGGAAAAGACCCGATCATTCCCCTCGTCTTGCTCGAGGATGCGGCCGCTGTCGCGGGCCTCGCCATCGCCCTCGCCGCCGTCGTGGCGGCGCACCTCACGGCCGACTCGCGTGCGGACGCGATCGGCTCGATCGTCATCGGCGTCCTCCTCTGCTGCGTGGGTCTCCTCCTCGCCCGCGACACGCGGAGCCTCCTCATCGGGGAAGGGATCACGGCGTCGATGCGCAAGGACGTCATCGCCATCGCCGAGGGTACGGAGGGCGTGGAGAGCGTGCGGCAGCTCCTCAGCCTGCACATCGGCCCCCAGAGCGTCCTCATCGCGCTCAAGGTCCGCTTCTCGCCGTCGCTCGATCTTCCCGCGGTGGAGCGGGTGACAGATGAGCTGGAGGGGCGCGTCCGCGACCGGATCCCCGCGATGAGCCGGATATTCGTCGAGCCGGACAGCGACTACGACGAGCGCCTCGACCCGGGGATGGGGCCCTGACGGTCGGGTCGCCCCGTCAGGGGTAGGAAGTGGTGAACGTGCTCGCTCCGTCGAGCGTGCCCGGGCGGCCCGCGCCCGGCGCGGCGATGGCCATGACCATCCTCGCGTCGGTGATCGCGATCAGCGCCTTGCGCGCCGGGCCCGACGCGGGCGAGAAGTCCGCGAAGGTCAGCCCCCCCGGCTGGACCTCGACGGTGGCCCTCCCGGCCTCGAGCTCCCTGCCCGCCTGGTCGAGGAAGCGGTACGATCGCGTCGTGCCCTTGCCGTCGCTCGCGCACGAGACCTCGAGCCTGGCAGGGCTGGCACCCGTCGCGCCCACCCAGGTCCGCGTGAGGGTGGGGTTCACGGTCGTCCCTCTCGGATTCGTGAGGAAGGGCTCGCACGGTTCCTGCTCGTACGAGGCGCGCGCCCAGAGCGTGAGCAGCACGGCGTTCTCCGCGTCGGTGAACGCGCCCTCGGGGCTGATCGCCGAGACGTTGGTGAGTCCCTCGCGCCGCGAGAAGTCGTCGACCTGGAAGTGCGTCATCGCGTAGACGACGTTTCGGCCGCCCTGGAAGCGCGTCACCGTGCCCGGGACGCCGACCACCTGTCCCGCCGTGACCGGCGCCCCCGGGGCAATCGCGAGGTCCACGGTCTTGAGGTTCGTGTACACCGTGCGAAAGGGCTTGCCCTGGATCGTGTGGGAGAGCTGCACCGTCGACGTGGTCGGGTCGTGCACATCGGTGAGGACCTTGTCGACCGTGCCGTCGGCGGCGGCGAGCGCGCTCGCGCCGGGGATGTATTCGAAGTCGAACCCGGGGTGCCCGTCCGACCCGTGCTCCGCGATGTGGATGCCGAAGGGGTTGATGCCAAACGAGGTGTTGGCTGCGTCGCCCGGCCGGATCGGGAGCCTGAAGGCGCGGGGGCCATCGGGTCGTGCAGGAGCGCCGCCCGCGTCGCCGCCGGTGGACGCGCCGGCGTCGCTCGGGGTCGTGCTCGAGGGCGATGCGTCGGATGAGGGCGTCGCGGCGGTCGGGGGCGGGCCGGCGCACGACGCAGGGAAGAAGCAGAGCAGCAAGCAAGCGCCCGTCCGATCCACACGTGTCCCCGGGTTCGCGGAACGCACGAGCAGAGGATAGCGCAGCCGTGGGAATGCCGCCGCTCGAGCCGGGTCACCCCGGCTCGCCGAACACGGGCTCTCGCCTCTCGAGCGTCGCCATCGCGGCCTCCATCTGCTCCGGCGTTCCGAGCAACGTGATCTGCGTGGCCGTCTCCAGCTCGAACGCAGCGGCCGTGTCCCTCCCGGCGGCCTCCTGGTACAGCTTCTTCGCCGCGCGGATCGCCTCCGGGGAGCGCGCCGCGATCTCGCGCGCGAGGGCCAGTGCCTCCGCGAGCGGATCGTCCGCGACGCGTGTGCACAGACCGAGACGCACGGCCTCCTCGCCGCCGACGATCCGGCCGGTGAAGGTGAGCTCGCGCGCCACGTCCGGGCGCACGAGGCCGAGGAGCGTCTTGGTGATCCCCATGTCGGGGACGAGTCCGTAGCGGATCTCCATGACGGAGAGGCGCGCGTCGGGCGCGACGATCCGGATGTCCGCCCCGAGCGCGAGCTGGAGGCCCCCGCCGACCGCGACGCCGTGCACGGCCGCGATGACGGGGACGGGGATCTCCTGCCAGATCCAGCAGATCCGCTGCGCGAGGTTACCGGGCCGGCCCGGGGCGCGATCGAGGAGCCTGTCCCGGACCGCGGGGCCCGCCGCGAGGAAGGCCGCCCAGTCGAGGCCGGCGCAGAACGCCTTGCCTTCGCCCGAGAGGACGACCGCGCGAACGCCGCGCTCGCTCGCCACGCGCTCTCCTGCGACGAGGAGGCCCTCGAACATCTCCAGGTCGAGGCCGTTGCGCTTGTCGGGGCGATGGAGCGACACGCGCGCGACGCCGCGGTCGAGGGTGACGAGGACGCGAGCGGCGGTGGTCATGGGGGCATGATGCATCGTGTCCCTGGGAACATCCACCCACGGATCAAAACATCCACCCCACGTCGAACCCGAACGCGCCCGCGACGCGGGCCGTCGTGGCGAGCCGGCCGCGGCCGTCGACGTCCTCCCGGAGCCCGAGCCCGACCCACGGCGCGACCGCGAGATGCCCGAGCGCCACGAAGCGCCACCCGAAGTCGAGGCGCTCGGACAGGCCCCACGACGATCCGACGCGGGTCGCGGTGGTCCTGTCGGTCAACTGGGTGTACCCCACGCTCACGTGGAGCCCGAGGTACGGGCCGCTCATCGCGACCGCGGTCCGCGGCCACCGGACCCACACCCGCGCCTCGACGCCGCCCGTCCAGGTGGTCGAGGCGTAGTCGCCCAGGGCGGCGCTGCGGTAGCCTCCGAGGGCCACCACGCTGACACGGGGCGTGACGAGTCGCTCGTAGGAGAGCGCGGCGCCTCGCGCCAGGAACGCGAGAGGCGCCGTCGTGACGGCGTTCCGCGGTCCGAGCGTCGACCAGGCCGGCGGAGGCGGCGGGGCGACGTCCGCCTCCGCGAACGCACGCGCCGGCGCCAGCGCGAGGAGCCCGACGGCCACCGCGACGCGCACGCGTCGCCTCAACGGGCCGCTCCGGCGCGCGCGCTGCCGATCGTGCGGTCGAGGAAGTCGTCGATGGCGATCCACGCCTCGGGCGTCTCCGTGGCCATGCCGACCTCGTACGCGCCCGGATCGGCGTGCTGCTCGAGCACGTGCAGGCTCCCCGCGATCTTCAGGAGCTTCACGTCGTTCCCGGCCGCGGCGAGCGCGTCGCGCGTCTCCTCGATGCCGCCGAAGTCGAAGGCATCCCCCAGGACGAGGAACGGCGGCGCGCCCGCCCTCACGTGCCAGCGGGGGGAACCGAGCGCGTACGCGTGCGGGAGGGTCGCGGGCGAGCCCCCGAAGATGCGCTCGATGTCGGCCTTGTCCTTCGCGTCTCTCCAGAACGTCCGCATGTCCAGGGGCCCGCATGCCGCGATCACTCCAGCGGGCGGCGCGATCGGCGCCCCGCGGGCCTCGGCGCAGTCGGGCGCGACCTCCGGGTTCGATGATGCGAGGCCCACGAGCCCCGCGAGGTGTGCGCCCGCCGAGTAGCCCATGACCACGATCCGGTCCGGATCGATCCTGTGCTCGCTCGCGTGCGCGCGCAGGTACGCGAGGGAGCACAGGCAGTCCTGGATGTTCCTCGGGAACGTGCCCCGCGGCACGAGGCGATAGTTCGTGCTCGCGACCACGTAGCCCGAGCGCGCGAGCCTGCGCGCCGCGTTGCGAAAGTGGTCCTTGTCGCCGCCGGTCCAGCCCCCTCCGTGGATGAACAGCACCGCGGGGTTCCGGGGCGCGTCGCCGTCCGGGAAGTAGACGTCCATCCGCCCGTCCTCACCGAGGCGCGCGTCGTACGCGACGTCCCTCCGCTCCTCGGGCGCCCTCCCCGGGACGAGGGCGAAGGACCCCGCGAGCGCGCCGCCCCAGTACGCGTTGTTGCTCCGCCCCTCGAACGTGGCCGTGCCCGCACCCCCCACGTGGAGCGTGACCGCGGGACCGGGGACCTCGTCGCCGCGCTCCGCGCAGTCGGCGAGGGGGGCGCGAGAGGGCCTGTCCTCCGGGCCGGCGAGGGGAGCCTGAGCGGGCCTGTCAGCCCCCTCGCAGTCAGGGCCGGCCCACGACGGCGCAGGCGCCCCGACGCACGCGAGCGCAACGCCCATCGTGAGGAGCCTTCGTCCCGGTCGCACGCGTCCTTCGTACTTCCGCCGGAGCGTTTCCGCAAGGTTGGGCTATCATCCGGTGCCCCATGAGCGAGCCCGACGGTCCCCCTGGCCACGCCGACCACGGCCCCGGCAACTTCGTGTGGGACATCGTCGCGCAGGATCTCGCCGCGGGGACGAACGGCGGCAAGATCGTCACGCGCTTCCCGCCCGAGCCCAACGGATACCTCCACATCGGGCACGCGAAGTCCATCTGCCGG
>SXNL01000286.1 GCA_005777185.1 Myxococcales bacterium | reverse complement strand
GGAGAGCTCGCCCGGACGGTGGTTCAGGCGGGGGGCGAGGCCCACCTCCTCCAGGAGCGCCGTGGCGCGTGTCGACATCTCGCGGCGCGCGCGGCCCTGGATGAGGCCGGGCATCATCACGTTCTCGACCGCGTTGAACTCGGGCAAGAGGTGGTGGAACTGGAAGACGAACCCGATGCTGCGGTTGCGCAGGTCCGCGAGCTTCGCGCCGCTCATGCCCGCGAGCTCCTCGCCCCCGATGCGCAGCGAGCCGCCGCTGATGACGTCGAGCGTGCCGATGCAGTGGAGGAGCGTCGACTTCCCGGCGCCGGACTGCCCGACGATGCCGAGGACCTCGCCCTCGTAGATCGTGAGGTCGATGCCGCGGAGCACGTCGAGCGTACGCCCCATGTGCTCGAACGACTTCTTGACGTCCTGGGCGGCTACGAGAACATTCGGCACTGTGGGTTCCTTTGGCTACTCGTGCCTCAGCCCCTCGACGGGGCGGAGGGTCGACGCAGCATAGGCCGGATACACGGTCGCGAGGGTGCAGATGGTGAGGGCCGACACCGCCACCGTGAGGAAGTCCCACCCGTTCACGGCGATGGGCAGGCGATCGATGTAGTATACATCTGGATCGAGTCGGAGCCCGAACCACGCGAGGCCGGCGCACACGGCGAACCCCGCGGTGACGCCGAAGATCGTGCCGATGGCGCCGATGATGACGCCCTCGAGCATGAACGTGCGAAGGATGGCGCCGTCCGACGCGCCCAGCGCCTTCAGGATGGCGATCTCCTTGCCCTTCTCCGTCACCATGAGGAGCAGGGTGCAGATGATGCAGAAGCTCGCGACCATGATCGCGATGGACAGGATGATGAAGGTGGCGATCCGCTCCAGCTTGAGCGCGCTGAACAGGTTCCGGTTCATCTCGCGCCAGTCGCGCACGCGGAGATCCGGCCTCGCGATCGCCTCCTTCACCACCGGCGTCGACAGCTCGGCGCGCTCGGCCTCGTCGACCTTCACGTCGATGCGCGTGACCTTGCCGTCCATGGTGAAGTATTGCCGCGCGGCGTCGATGTCGATGTAGGCCTGCGTCGCGTCGTACTCGTACATCCCGCTGAAGAAGACCGCCGCGATGCGGAACTTCTTCGTCCGCGGCATCACGCCCATGGGCCCGAGGTCGCCGAGCGGGGACACGAGCGTCACCTCGTCGCCGACGTAGACGTGAAGCGTCTTCGACAGCTCGCGGCCGATGATGATGCCGGGGCGCGCGGGCTTCGGGGCGATGGCGAGGGCGACCGCCGGGTCGAGATCGGTCCCGAGCGAGAGGTCCGGCCCTTTCAGGTACTGCTCGCCGCCCGGGCCGATGCCGATGACCTCGCTGGGCGGCAGGCGCACGAGCCGGTCGGGGTGCTCCAGGTACTCGAACTTGCCGACGTCGATGTTGTTGCCGAGCTCGATGACGTCGCGGATGGTGCCCGTGTCGACGCCCTTCACGATGACGCCGGCGAGGTTGGACGGGCTCGAGACCATCACCTCCCCCTGCACGATGGGCGTCGCGGCGAGGACGTGCGGCGTCTTGCGGATGCGCTCGAGCACTTCCTCGTGGCTCGTCCACCCGGCCTGGCTCGTCTGGTCGACGATGATGTGGGCGTTGTTGCCGAGGATCTTGCGCTTGAGGTCCTGGCTGAAGCCGCCCATGACCGACACGACCGAGGACAGCGCGCACGACGAGAGCGACACCCCGCAGATCGCGAGGACGCTGATCACGGTGAGGAAGCCCGACTTCTCGCTTCGCACGTGCCGCGCGCCGACGAAGGCGCTGAAGCCGCGGCCCTCCAGCCGGTCGAGGAGGAACGGGAGGAGCGTGGCGAGGATGAACAGCACGAAGACGACGCCCGCGACGATCGCCCCCGCGCGGATCAGCGTGTCCTTGAGGTTCCACTGCGAGCCGCGGAGCTGCGGCAGGCTGCGCGCCCACGCGCCGAGCGCGAGGAACGAGAGGCCCGAGAAGGTGAGCAGGACCTTGCTCATCACCCGCCAGATCCGCCGCAGGAACCGGAACATGATGATGAGGCCCGCGATGGAGAGGGGCCCGTCGATCCACAGCATCACGGCGAGGTACGTGTAGCTCCCGACGAAGAAGCCCCAGAACACCGGGCTACGGAGCGTGGCGGGGGAGGAGTAGGAGAGGTACGCGATCCCCATGACCCACGAGAGGGTCACGATGGCGCCGAGGATCTTCGTCACCGTCCACAGGAGGGGGATGACGCGCGCGTACCACTCGCGGAGCGCCTTCGAGAAAGGCAGGACGAAGAGCGCGACGAGGCTCAGCAACGGTCAGGGCCTCAGGAGCGGGAACAGGATCACGTCCCGGATGGACGGGGCGTTCGTGAGCATCATCGTGAGGCGATCCATCCCCATGCCGTAGCCGGCGGCGGGCGGCATCCCGTGCTCGAGCGCGCGCACGTAGTCCTCGTCGTAGTCCATCGTCTCCTCGGCGCCCTGCGCCTTCTTCTCGACCTGGTCGCGGAATCGTGCGGCCTGGTCCTCGGGATCGTTGAGCTCGCTGAAGCCGTTGCCGAGCTCGCGCCCGTGGACGAAGAGCTCGAAGCGGTCAACCAGCTCGGGGCGCGCGTCATTCCGGCGCGCGAGGGGCGAGATCTCGTACGGGTAGTCCTGTACGAAGACGGGGAGGCTCTTCGTGCCGTCCGCGCTCCGGTAGTCGTCCGCGAGGAAGGGCTCGGCGAGGTACTCGTAGGCCGAGAACAGGCGCTCGCCGTCGTTGTCGCACTTGGCCATGCCCTTCCTGAAGTTGCCCCAGTCGACGGCCTTTGCGCGGGGCGACGACCGCGCCCAGTCCTTGATGTGATCGCCGAAGTCGTCCCGGAGGAGGCCCACGAGGGCGCCGCCGCCGCCGCCGTCGACGGCGGCGATCCACGGGGCGATGGCCGCCTTGCGCGCCGCGGCGGCCACGGCCTCCGCCATCCCGACGTGCGCGAAGGGCTCGTCGATCGTGAACGGGCGCTCGGCCTTCCAGCGCGCGTGGGACGTGGGGAGCGCCTCCGCGAGCGCGGCGTCGACGGCCCGGAGGAGCACCTCGAGGAAGCTCATGAGGTCACGGTACGTCGCGTACGCCTGGTAGAACTCGAGCCTCGTGAACTCGGGGGTG
>SXNL01000285.1 GCA_005777185.1 Myxococcales bacterium | reverse complement strand
TTCAACTCCCGTCCTTCGCACTGTAAGTGGGCGGAATCGTTGGGGCGCTCGGGCCGAAACGATGAACCCCGGCCGAAACTCTCCGGCAGGGGAGGGAAGGGCTCGCCGTACCTCCCTCGGAGGTCGGGCCTCTCCTTCGCGTAGGCGCTCCACGTCATCTCGGCGTCTCGGAGCCGCTTGCCCGCGCGGAGGAACGGGGGCGAGCGGCCTGCGCGGGCCGCCGGCGGGCGAGAGGAGCGCCATCCTGCGCGCCATGCCGTGTTCCTCGCGCGCGACGTCCACGTAGTCCGCGCTCGCCTCCTCGAGCGCGAGCCGGACGAATTCGCCACGACCCTGGATGGACGGCCAGTAGAAGAGCTCGTAGGGCATCCATCGGATCCTCCGCTCCGTCGGCTACACCGGTCTCGCGCCCGCGTCGAGCGCGCGTCAGCGGAGGACGCCCGCGGCGCGGAGGTTCTGCACGAAGGTCGCGCCGACGCGCGATCCCTTTCGATAGAACACCGCCGGCTCGCCGAGGGGAGCCTTCACCGACACGCGAGTCCCCTTCGTGGCGCTCCCGTGCTCGAGCCCGCTCCACAGGTGGACCCACGCGCCCGGCGGGAGATAGACCTCCTTGTCGTACGGGCAGAACGGCACCGTGAAGCACTTGTTGCGGACCGGCGCGACGAGGATCTCGGAGCCGAGCATGAACTCGTCGTCGATGCGCCAGCTCTCCGGGTCCGTCGGGTACGAGAGCAGGAGGTGCCGCACCACGGGGTAGCCACGGGAGGCGGCCTCCGCGAACAGCGTCTGCCGGTAGAACGCGAGCGCCTTGTAGACCTTCGACATGCGCGCGAAGTGCGCGAGCGTCGGCCCCGCGTCGTAGACCTGCGCGTTCGCGCCGGGCTGGTTGCCCTCGTGGGTGCGGAGGACGGCGGTGAACGCGTTCATCTCGGTCCAGCGCTGGAGCTGCTCGGCCTCGCGGTCGTAGCCCACGCCGCCCGCGGAGAGCGAGGTGTAGCCGCCCGTGTCCGAGTGGTTCAGCGCGACGCCGGAGAGCCCGCCGTTCAGGAGGCCATGGAGCGCGCTGACGAGGCCGTCGTACTTGTCCCACGTCGTGAGCTGGTCGCCCTCCCACACGAGCAAGCTCACCCCTGGCGTGCGCGTGAAGCCGGAGCGATTCCACACGAGCACCTTCCCGAGCAGCCCGTTCTCCTCCACGACCTCTCGGTTCAGCCGCGCCCACTCGACGGGGTACTGGTTGTGGTGCGTCGCGCCCGGGACGCCGGAGGCCACCTTCGCGTCGAAGGGGAGCGCCTCCGCGAAGTCGGCCATCCACCCGGAGCACCGGGCCTTGTCGATCATCTCGGACTTCATGAGCCCCTTCATCCACGTGCGCGCGGATGGTTTCGTGAGATCGAGGAGCGCGACGTCGAACGCCGTGACGGGGAGCTTGTACGTGCCGCCGCCGGGCGCCTGCACGAACGCGCCGAGGGCGAGCCCCTCCGCGTAGGTGTTGCGCGTGACGCTGCCGGCGTCCGGGGGTAGCTCCCGGAACATCGAGTTCACGTAGCAGAGCGTCTTGATCCCCTGGCGGTCGAGCGCGTCGACCCAGCCCTGCCATCCGGGGTGATACGCGGGGTTGTAGGCCCAGTTCCAGAGGACCTGCTCGCCCACGAAGGTCTTCGACTTGCCCGACCAGGTCTGGTTCCACACCGCGGAGATCTCCACGCCCGCCGCGCGCATCCGGGTCACAGCCGCGAGGCCCTCGTCGAGCGGGCGGGCCAGCGCCACGATCGCGCCCTGGCCCACCCAGGGGGGGAGCGGCGGCATGCGTCCCGTGTACTCGGTGAAGCGCTCCACGAGCTCGAGCGGGCTCGCGCCGTGGAGCACGCGCCCGCGCATGCGTGTAGAGTACACACGAGCGCGCGTCCGATCGGGCTCGGTGAAGTCGAACACCGACAGCTCGTCGTTCTCGAGGAAGAACGAGCGGAGCTTGCTCGTGAGGACGTGGGGCGCGGCGTAGTAGGTGCTCTCCTCGCTGCCCGCCGATCCGTGAGAGGCCACGTTCACCGCCGCGGAGATGGGCTGGTGGCCGCGCCCGACGCCCCCCTCCTGCGCGAGCACGCGGATCCGTCTCCCCTTCAGGTCGAGGGAGTCGTGCGCGAACTGCTCGCCGAGGCCGTAGATGCGCTCGTCGGGCTCGGACGCCACGAGGAGATCGATCGCGCCGAACGCGCGGTCGGAGAGCGAGACGTCGAACGCGAGGTGCCCCTCGCGCGCCTCGCACAGGTCCGCGGTGAAGCGGAGCGCGGCGCACGTCGGGCCGCCGCCCGTGAAGGAGCCCTCGAGGCGCAGGGCGCCGGCCGCCTCTCCGACGCGCGTGAGCTTCGCGCCCGTGCACGTGACCACGTCCTTCTCGCGGACGTCGAAGGAGCCCTGGTGCTCGTCCACGGCGAGCTCGTGGCGGGCCGCGGAGAGGAGGCCAAGGGAGGAGGACGAGAAGAGATCGCGCGAGGGAGATCGCGTGTGGCGGACGGAGAGGGACGAGCCCGCGCCGAGGCTCACACGGAACGCGCCCAGCGTGACGTCGCGCGCCGTGAACGGCTCGAGCGCGAGCCTCGGGTCGATGTGGCACGACGGAGCCGCGTCGCCTGGGCCTGCGTGGCCCGAGCCGCCCGGCCCGGCGGTCGTCGCCTCCGCGAGATCCGTGATCCCTGCGTCCGCGCCAGCGCCGCAGCCGACGAGGGCCATCACGAGGGCCACAAGGGCGACTGAGGAGAGCGACCCCGTCGTCATGCGCCGGCCCAGAGCACGTCGCATGCCATCGCCGATCTCGCGAGAACATCGCCCGACGACCGCGTGCGCCGGGCGCGCCTGAGACGTCGAGACCCCACCCCACCGATCCATCGCGCGAGCGCGCCCTCCCTCGATGGTCGACCGATGGTGACGCCTCCGTCGCTGAGGAACTGGTTCGTCGTGCACTTCGTGGCCGACATCGTCTTCGCGGTGCCGCTGTTCGTGGCGCCCACCGCCTTCCTCGGTGCGCTCGGCTGGTCTGCCGTGGACCCGATCTCCGCCCGTCTCGTCGCCGCGGCGCTCTTCGGGATCGGCATTCCATCCCTCCTCGGGAGGAACGAGAGCGCCGAGACGTTCCGGGCGATGCTCAACCTGAAGATCATCTGGTCGGCGACCGCGACCGTCGGGATCGTGGGGTCGCAGCTTCAGGGCGGTCCGGCGATGGGCTGGGCGTTTGCGGCCATCTTCGGTGCGTTCAACGTCCTCTGGAGCTACCACCGGTGGCGGATGCGCGCTTCGGCGCCGACCCCCTGAGGTTCCCTCTGTGCCAACGTACGTGAGAAGGTCCGCCCCCCCGAGATTAGTGTGTGAACCCAGCAGGGCGAGACTGGCATGACCCATGACGATCGTGATGTCCTCGATGGCCGGGAGGCCCGAGACCCAGGTGACCGAGAAAGCG
>SXNL01000284.1 GCA_005777185.1 Myxococcales bacterium | reverse complement strand
GCTTCGTGCTCCGGAAGTGCCTCGATCTCGGCTTCCCGATCATCGTGGTCATCAACAAGATCGATCGCTCCGACGCCCGGCCTCACGAGGTCCTCACGGAGGTGTTCGACCTGTTCTGCGACCTCGGCGCGAGCGACGAGCAGCTCGATTTTCCCACCCTCTACGCCGTCGGCAAGCAGGGCGTCGCGAAGCGCTCGCTGGAGGATCCCTCGCGCGACCTCGCCCCGCTGTTCGAGACCATCCTGGAGCGGATCCGCGCGCCGCGGGGAGACGCCTCGGCGCCGCTCCAGATCATCGTGAACAACCTCGACCACGACGACTACGTCGGGCGCCTCGCGATAGGTCGCATCGTCGCGGGCACCGTCAAGGCGAACCAGCCCGTGGGCGTCCTCCAGGAGGCTGGCGTGGTGAAGGGGGCGATCAAGGTCCTCTCCACGTTCGAGGGCCTCGCGCGCGTGCCCGTCCAGGAGGCGAGCGCGGGCGAGATCGTGGCGATCGCCGGCCTGGACGCGGTCTTCGTCGGCGACACCATCACCGGGACCGATCCGGGCTTCGAGTCTCGGCGCTTGCCGCGCATCATCGTCGAGCAGCCGACCCTCAAGATGCGGATCGGCGTCAACACGTCCCCGTTCGCGGGGAAGTGCAAGCTGTCGAAGTACCTGACGAGCCGGCAGCTGAAGGAGCGCCTCGAGCGCGAGATCCGGAAGAACCTCGCCATCCGCTTCCAGGACACGGACTCGCCGGACACCTTCACGGTCCTCGGCCGGGGCGAGCTCCAGCTTGCGATCCTGGTCGAGACCATGCGGCGCGAGGGGTACGAGATGCAGCTCGGCAACCCCGAGGTCGTGACGCGAACCCTGGAGGACGGCACGGTCGAGGAGCCGCACGAGCTCGTCGTCGTGGACGTGCCGGAGAGCTTCATCGGCGTGGTCACCGAGCGCCTCGGCGAGCGCCGCGGTCGCATGACGCGCATGTCGAACCCGGGCTACGGTCGCGCCCGCCTGGAGTACCGCGTCCCGAGCCGCGGCCTCATCGGCTTCCGGGGTGAGTTCCTGACGTCCACACGGGGCACCGGCCTGCTCAACACGATGTTCGACGGCTGGGAGCCATGGGGCGGCGTCATGGCGAAGCGCCAGACGGGCGCCATCGTGTCCGATCGCCTTGGCGTGTCGACGCCGTACGCCATGAACCATCTCCAGCCGCGCGGCCAGTTCTTCATCGCGACGGGCACCGACGTGTACGAGGGGATGATCGTGGGCGAGCACAACCGCCCGAACGACACCGACGTCAACGTGGTCAAGGAGAAGAAGCAGACCAACGTGCGCAATCACGGCAAGGACGAGAACATCCTCCTCGCGCCGCCACGGGTGCTCACGATCGAGACGGCCATGGAGTGGATCGACGCGGACGAGCTGGTCGAGGTCACGCCCGACGCCGTGCGCGTGCGCAAGATCCTGCTCGACACGAGCCGCCGCCCCCGCCGGTCCGACGCCATCGAGGACGCGCAGGCCGCCGCCGTTACCTGATCAACGCGATCCTGTGATCCGCGCCAGCTGTCCGTTCTCGCACGACACGTAGAAGGCGTTCGGCCCGGCTGGCGCCAGGCCGCCCGCGCTGGGCTGGGATCGCCCGAGGCTGCGCGTGCACACGACCTCGCCGACCGTCGACACGCCGCCCGCCACCGACGCGGCGCCCACGCTCCCGTCCGGCGTCACGAACGCGACGGTGCCCGCCGGGTCGACGAGAGGGCCGGCGTGCGGGGGCGCGACGAGCGAGGGCGCTCCGCCGTCCGGGAGCGTCGTCACGGCCCAGGTCGAGGCCGCCGCGCGGAGGACGTCCTGCCCGTCCCTGCCGACGCCCAGCACGAAGGTCCGTCCCGGGAGGTACCCGAGCACGTACGCGGTGCCGGCGCGGATCGCCGGTGCGCCGAGGTAGAGGCCCGCGGGAGCCGTGGCCCGGGTGGTCGCCGTCTGTCGCGTCCAGTCGACCTCCACGAGCCGTTGCTGATCGACCACGGCCACGAGCGTCGAGTCCGACAGCATCGCCGCACCCAGATCGACGCTGCCACCGAAGGATCCGACGCGCACGGCGTCGCGTCCCGGCTCCATCGCGTACACGGTCCCCGACGCGGCGACCCCGAGGATCCGCCCGGGCGCGGCGAGCAGGCCGCTCGTGAGGGGCTCGTCCAGCGTCGATCGCGCGCGTATGGCGCCCGTCGCGTCGACGAAGAGGATCTCCCCGGGTGTGGCGACCACCGCGCCGCCATCCTCGAGCGGGAGCGGCGCGAGGCGCGGGGGGCGCTCGGCCGACAGGCGCCGCTGGAACCGACGAGTCCCGTCCCGCACGCCGACGATCTCTCCGCTCGGGGCCAGGAACATCACCGTGCCGTCCGCGAGCAGGACCGGGCCCTGGGCGGCCTGGAGGCCCGTGGTCACACGCCAGCGCTCGTCGCCTTCGGCGTCGAAGGCGTAGACGTCGCCGCGTGAGGTGAGCACGATCACCTGGCCTTGCGCGTCGACGAGCGGCGCCTGCTCGATCGCGACGCCAAGGGCCTTTCGCCACTCGATCACGAGGCCGCCGGTCGGCAGCGTCTGACGCGTGAGCGCCGTCCGTCGCCCGTCCACGCGCGGCATCGGCGCTCGGGCGGACGATGCGCCCACGACGATGGTGTGAGGCCTCGACGGGCTCACGCGCTCCGCGCGGACGACCACCGCCCCGAGCGCGACGGCGCCGGCCAGGGCGAGCGCGGCCCCGGTCCTGTTCGCGCGCGAGCTCAAGGCTGTCTCGCGGGCGCCGGGAGGTGGAAGCTCGCGAGGAGCTCGGGCACGAGGCGCCCACCCGACGTGACCGGCTTCGAGATCTGGCCGTAGACCCGCACGGACGCGCCCTTCTCCAGCTTGGCCTCGCCCGCCTCGAGCACGCGAACGAGGCACTCCGCGTCCTTCGCGCACCCCGGTCGGTTGGCAACGAGGTACACGCTCTGCCCGGGGGTCGCCCGGATGTCCATGATCTCTCCCTCGATCACGGCGAGCTGGCCGACCTTCGAGGCGTCCGTCGCGAACGCCGTGTACGACAGCGGGCTCTGCGCGTCGGCCTCCCGGGCGGCCACCTCGAGGGACGCGACGCGCCGGATCTTCAGCTTCACCGATCGCGGCGCCTGGTTGTCGATGTGCGCGGCGAGCTCGATCTGGCTCTCGCCCGTCTTGAGGAGCGGCTCGCTGTGGAGGAACACCCCCTTCGCGTCCACGGGGATGGCGTGCCCGTCGAGCGTCACCTTGCCGCCCGCGATCGTGGACCCCGCCACCACGAAGGCCGCGTCCGTCACGACCGTGGTCGCGAGCGGTGCGTCGACGTGCAGGGGCACGACGGGCGCGCGCGCGAAGACGACCCCGTTCTCCGTCCTCGCCCCCTTCGGGGTGATCGTGAAGGGGATCTTCCTGTCGAGGACCTTCGGCTCGTCGGCGGCGCCGACCGTGTCCTCCGACACGTCCACGGGGTACGATCCCTTCCCGCTGGCGTCCATCGTGAGGACCTTGCCGTCGACCACGATGGAGGTCCCCAGGGTCGCCTCCACCCGCACCGTGACCACGGGCGGCTTCGCCGCCAGCGTGGAGAGATCCGCGCGGATCCGGTACGCGATGGGGACGGTGATCCGTACCTCCTCCGGAGACGATCCCGCGCGCTCGACGCGAACGGCCAGCTGGTTGTCCCCGATCGCGAGCGGGGTCGAGAGCGGCACCGTCGCCTCGTGTGCGGACACCGTCGCCTTGCTCTGCCCGATCGACAGGATCGTGCCGTCCGGGCACGACGCGCACGTCACCACCAGCACCTCGCCTCCACGCTCGTCGAGGCGCGGCTGCGCCGCGGTGAGCGTGGTCTTGCGGAAGAGGCCGACGCCGATGATGACGCCACCGATCAGCAGGAGGACCATGACGAGCCCGACGACGGCGACGATCGGAACTCCCGCCTTCGGTCGCCACATCGGGATCTGGACGGGCTCGTCGTCGTCGACCAGGGGAGAGGGCGGCGGCACCACCTGAGGCAGGGGCGCTGCGATCGCGTACTGGGGGGGCTTGTAGGGGCGCTCCGCGGACCGGGACTGTCCGGCGGCCGTCGGAGCGATGCCCGGCATGGCCACGCCGAGCATGGTCCGCGAGGCCCCCTGCGCTCGGGGATCCTGCATCGCGGCGTTCGGCGGTGCGTTCCCCGGCACCTGGGCGGGCGGCTGCGCGGGGGGAGCCACGACGCCCATCATCGTGCGCTGAGCCCCGAGGCGTGTGTCGCGGCTCGGGTGGGTTCGTGGTGGCTGCGCCTCGCTGGGAGGGGCCTCGGGGGGGCGGGCGACGGCCTCGAGCTCGCCGGGCGTGACGCCCATCATCGTGCGCTTCGCGCTCGCGAAGGTGGGGGCGCGCACGGGCGCTGCGGGCTGGTTCGGACCCGGCTGCGGCGGCCCGGCCGTGAGCGGTGCGGGCGCGGCCGGCGGTGATGCGCCGAAGGACTCCGGCGACGCGACCGACCGCGAGAGCGGGCTCTTCTCCAGCGTCACCCACGCGGAGGGGATCGAGATCGCGCCTTCACTGGCCGTCGCCGGCGCGGGCTGTGGCGCCGGAGCGGGGGGAGCGGCTGCGGGAGCCGGGGACGCCTGAGCCGCCGCTGCGGGACGTGCGGGCGATGGAACGGGTGCGGCGGGCCGCGGGGGCTCGGGATCGGGCTGCGTGGCAGGCACGTCCTCCTCCACGGCCCGGGCGACCTGCGTCGGTCCCTCCGAGGCGCTCTCCCAGTCGTCGAGGTTCGCCAAGGTCGACGCCATCAGCTCGCGCGCATTGGCCTGTGCGTTCGGATCCGCCATCGTCACGCCGAGCCCGGACGTGGCGAAGGGAGACACGTCGATCTGGGTCCGCATGAGATCCGGGGAGATGGCGCCGGGGCTGGGCTCGGCGATCGTCTTGGACAGGTCCACCCTCGGTGCGGTCGGTGCGGTGGGGATCTCTTGCTCCGGCAACGTCGACGGGGCCGCGCTCGCGGGGATCGGCGCCTGCCGGGGGGGCCGGTGGGGTACGTGGGCGGAGCCGTCGATCATGGTCCGCTTGCGGGCGGTTACGGCGGGCGCGCCGCGCGGCGCGGGCGCGATGGGCCCGACGACCGGGACCTGCGGGCGCGTCGCGACGGGGGCGTTCGGCGTCCCGCACGCGCCGCAGAAGCGCGCCTCCTCGGGGAGCGGTGTGCCACAGTTCGTGCACGCACGCGCGGTCATGTCCGGGGTGGAGGATAGCGCTCCGGGGCGTCCACGTGTCGGACAAAGGTGGTAGCCTCGTCCGCGTGCGGGTCCTGGTTGCTGGTTCAGGATCGAGCGGGAACGCGCTGGTCGTCGAGACGCCGGCGGCCCGGATCCTCGTGGACGCCGGCATCGCGCCGCGCCTTCTCGCCGCACGGCTCGCCGCCCTCGGTTCCCACCTCTTTCCGCGGTCGGTGGACGCCATCGTCCCGTCCCACGTCCACGACGACCACTTCGCCCACGCCGAGCCGCTCGCGCGTGCGCTGCGCGCGCCCGTTTTCCTGCACCGTGGCATCGTGGCGCCGCGCCTGCGCGATCGCTACGCGACGTCGCACCTCGAGACCGGCGCGGCCGTCGCCGTCGGTGACGTCCTGATGGAGTGCTGCGCGGTCCCGCACGACGCAGACCAGATCGCGCTGAGGCTCACCGCGGGTGGCGTCACGTTCGGCGTCGCCACCGATCTCGGCCACGTCCCGGGCTCCCTGCTCGCGTTCCTCGGTGGCTGCGACGCGCTCCTCCTGGAGGCGAACCACGAGCCGTTCCTCCTTCGCGAGAGCGCGTACCCCGAGTCGCTGAAGCGACGCGTCGCCGGGCCACTCGGGCACCTGTCGAACGAGCAGGTCGCCGACGTCCTCGCGCGGCTGCGTGGCTCCTCGGTCCGATCCGTGTATCTTGCACACATGTCGCGCACGAACAACGAGGCGTCGCTGGCCCTGGCGGCTGCGCGCGCGGCGAGGCCCGATCTCGACGTCCACATCGTGCCCCACGGGCGTACCGTGACGCTGGACGTCGTGGTGGCGCACGGTCCCAGGTCCGGCGCGGTACCTCGCCGCCCCGGGCAGCTCGCCCTCCCGCTCCGAGCGGGCGAGGCCGAGGGGTAACGCTGGCCATTTCGGCGGATTTCGGGCACATAGCCCCCATGAGCGACGTCCGCATCGTCCACTGCAAGAAGCTCGGCAAGGATCTGCCGGGTCTTTCACGCCCCCCCTACAAGAACGACCTCGGCAAGCGCATCTACGAGGAGGTGTCCCGCGAGGCCTGGGACCAGTGGCTCAAGGACTCGGTGAAGTACATCAACACCTACCGGGTCGACCTCACCAGCAAGCAGGGTCAGGACTTCATGTTCAAGCAGTGCGCGGTCTACTTCGGCTTCGAAGAGGGCGCGCTGGCCGACACGGCCTTCACGCCGGCTGCCGGGGGTGAGAAGCCAGACCCGTGATCGCGCCCACCCCCCACTTCCGCCACCCCTCCACGCCTCCTGCGGGGCAGCGGCCCACGCCCGACATGCTCCTCGGGCTCCCGGGCTTTCGCTTCCGCGATCTCTTCGACCCCGCGCGACTGCGGGATCTCGATGAGGCCTTCCGCGCTCGCCTCGCGGAGACGGATCCCGCCACGCATGCGCTCTACACGGCCTATCGCGCCGCGAGGGGGGAGGGCATGGGCCCCGAGGACGTGAGCCGCGCACTCCTCGCGACCGCGCCCCACGTCTCCTCGTTCGTGATCGAGCTGTTCGACACGACCGCGGCCGCGACGCAGCTCCGCGCGGAGGTCGGAGGTCGCGCCGCGCTGTTCCGGTTCAAGCGCGACTTCGCGAAGAAGCGCGTCCTGAAGGAGGGGGCGGGCAAGGGCTGGTCGGCGTCCGTCGAGGAGGCTCGCGTCGTGTGCGAGGCGGCCCTCGAGGTGACCCTCCCGGACGCCCACACGCGGCGCCTCGACGAGGAGCTCACGGTGTCGAGGGGCGTCCTCTCCGCCCTGGAGGTCGACGAGGTCGCGCGCAAGGCGGCCAAGTCCGGAGGCGCCCGCTGGACGGACGACCTCCACGCGCGCGCCCGCGCCCTCCGCGGGGCGCTCGCGGCCCTCCCGTGCGCGAGGTCCGCGGTCGCCTGCGTCGATCCCTCCTCCCCGAGCGAGGCCGAGGACGGGCGGATCGCCGCCTTCGTCCTCGACGCGTTCGAGGCCTGGATCACCGCGCGGCGTCGCGATCACCACGATCAGGCCCACAGGTGGCCGAGCCTCCGCGCGCCGAGGACCCTCGACTTCGCCAACCTGGTGGAGCTCCGCCGCCCCGACAGGGCGCTCCCGGAGCTCTTCGTCGGCCCCGAGGAGCACCGCCGCGAGCGCGACGGATTCGCGCTGACGGACCGTCGCATGAGCCCACGGGACGTCGAGCAGGAGATCGACTACTGCCTCTTCTGTCACGACCGCGACAAGGACTCGTGCTCCAAGGGGCTGCGCGACGCCAAGACGCGCGAGCTCAAGAAGAACCCCCTCGGCGTGACGCTCGCGGGCTGCCCGCTCGGCGAGAAGATCAGCGAGATGCACGTGCTCCGACGCGACGGCGACGCGCTGGCGGCGCTCGCTCTGGTGTGCGTCGACAACCCGATGTGCCCCGGCACGGGCCACCGCATCTGCAACGACTGCATGATGGCGTGCGTCTTCCAGAAGCAGGAGCCGGTGAACATCCCGCAGGTCGAGACGCGCGTCCTGACGGAGGTCCTCTCGCTCCCGTTCGGCCTCGAGATGTACGGCCTCCTCACGCGATGGAATCCCCTCGACGTCCGGCGCCCGTTCAACCTCCCGTACAACGGGAGGAACGTCCTCGTCGTCGGCCTCGGCCCCGCAGGGTACACGCTGTGCCACCACCTCGTACGCGAGGGCTTCTCCGTCACGGCGGTGGACGGGCTCAAGATCGAGCCACTGCCGGCCGATCTCGTCGGCGACGGCACCTCGCCGCCGTGGCCCGTCGAGGACTTCGGCACGCTGTACCGGGAGATCGACGAGCGCCTCCTCCTCGGCTTCGGCGGCGTGTCGGAGTACGGCATCACGGCGCGCTGGGACAAGAACTTCCTCACGCTGCTCTACGTGACGCTGGCACGGAACGCGTTGCTCCGGATCCACGGCGGCGTGCGCTTCGGCGGGACCCTCACCCTCGACGACGCGCGCGCGCTCGGCTTCGACCATGTCGCGATCGCCGCCGGCGCGGGCCGGCCCACGATCATCGACATGGAGAACAACCTCGCCCGCGGCATCCGCAAGGCGAGCGACTTCCTCATGGCCCTCCAGCTCACGGGCGCCTACAAGCGGAGCTCGATCGCGAACCTCCAGGTCTCGCTCCCCGCGATCGTCATCGGCGGCGGCCTGACCGCGATCGACACGGCAACCGAGATCCTCGCGTACTACCCCGTGCAGATCGAGAAGACCCTCGGGCGCTACACCGAGCTCGTGCGCGCCCGGGGCGAGGTCGCCGTGCGGGCGATGTTCGACGAGGAGGAGTGGGAGGAGCTGACGACGCAGCTCGGGCACGCTCGCGAGCTCGACGCGGAGCGCTCGGCCGCGGCGCGCGAGGGTCGCGATCCGCGTCTGCAGCCGCTCCTCGCGCGGTGGGGGGGCGCCACGATCGTCTACCGGAAGTCGCTCGCCGACTCGCCCGCGTACCGGCTCAATCACGAGGAGGTGCACGAGAGCCTCCAGGAGGGCGTCCGCTACGTGGAGGGCCTCTCCCCCGTCACGGCCATCCTCGACGCGCGCCGTCACGTCCGCGCGATGAGGTTCCGCCGAGCGGACGGCAGCGAGCTGGAGCTCCCCGCGCGCACGGTCTGCGTCGCCGCCGGGACCAGCCCCAACGTCACCTACGAGAGGGAGCACAAGGGGACGTTCCAGCTCGACCGGCGAGGTCAGTACTTCCAGCCCCATACGGCGTCGGTCGACGCCACGAGCGGTGACCTCACGGTCACCCCCGCGGCGGCCGGCGACGACGGCGCGTTCTTCACGAACCACGCGGAGGGCAAGCTCGCGGTCTCCTTCTACGGAGACAACCACCCGCACTACGCGGGGAGCGTGGTGAAGGCGATGGCCAGCGCCAAGGACGGCTTCCGGCACGTCGCCGCGCTCTTCCCGGAGATCCAGCGCCTCGACGCCGCCGCGCAGCCCGAGCGCGAGCTCGCCCTCCGCGCCCACCAGGCCCGACTCGAGCACCTGCTCACGGCGAAGGTCGTCGAGGTCAACCGCCTCACGGCGAGCATCGTGGAGGTCGTCGTGCAGGCGCCGCTCGCGGCGCGCAAGTTCGAGCCCGGACAGTTCTACCGCCTCCAGAACTACGAGGCGCTCGCCCCCGTCGTGGACGGCACGCGGCTCGCGATGGAGGGCCTCGCCCTCACCGGCGCCTGGATCGACGAGGAGAAAGGACTCCTCGGCACGATCGTCCTCGAGATGGGTGGGAGCTCGCGCCTCTGCGCGGCGCTCGCCCCGGGCGAGCGCGTGGTGCTGATGGGCCCCACGGGCACGCCGACGGAGATCGCGAAGGAGACCGTCCTGCTCTGCGGCGGCGGCCTCGGGACCGCGGTGCTG
>SXNL01000283.1 GCA_005777185.1 Myxococcales bacterium | reverse complement strand
CGGCCACTCCGGCGGCCCCGGCCACTCCGGCGGCCCCGGCCACTCCGACCGCCCCGGCGGCCCCGGCCACTCCGGCGGCCCCGGCCACTCCGGCCCCCCCGCGCACCGAGCTACGGTCCGCCAACGAGCCTTTGGCCCCGGGCGCGCGGGCCGCGGAGAAGAAGGACGACGCCCGCGACAAGAAGACCGAGGATCGGACGGGCTGGGAGAAGCTCGGCGAGCGGATGGTCGACGGCAAGGTGGACAAGGACGTCATCCCCGTCGGGCGCGCCGAGGGCAAGTTCACGCGCGTGATGGTGGTCGTCGAGCACTCCTCGCTCGAGATGTTCGACATGGAGATCACCTTCGGCGACGGCTCGAAGTTCAACGTCCCGACGCGCCAGGTGTTCGAGAAGAACACCAAGAGCCGCGTCATCGATCTGCCGGGCGACAAGCGCGTCATCAAGCAGGTCGCGTTCAAGTACGGGAACCTGCCGGGCGGCGGCCGCGCCCAGGTCGAGCTCTGGGCAAAGTAGAGAGAGCACCTGCCGGCAGGCGTCACCTGCCGGCAGCCGTCACCGGCGCGTGACCGTCGCCCCGCCGGAGACTTCGGCGGGCGAACGGTGGAGGAGGTCATGCGCCGCCACCCCATGGAGTCAACTTGAGAGCCATATCGACGCGTCTGCCTCTTCTCCTCGCCGTCCCGGTCCTTCTCCACGTCGCGCCTGCGCGCGCCGCCGACCCGCCCTCCGACCCGAAGGGGGCTCCGCCGCCGGACGCCAAGGCGCTCGTCGCTGGCCAGAAGGCCGCCGACGCACCCACCCTCGACAAGGGACTCGACGGGACCTCCGCGAGCGTATCCGCCGGAGGTCTCCTCGCCACGGGAAACTCGCGTCTCCTCGCCGTGACGCTGAACGGGGGGTACGACACCCGCTTCGACGGCAACGGCATCGGTGCATGGGTCCTCGGGAACTACGGGCGCGGTGCGGCTTCCGGCAAGCCGGTGGCGGTCACGGCCGAGAACATCCAGGGTCGACTCCGCTACGACCGCTATCTCCGCGACGAGCTCGCGGTGTTCGTCCTGAACACGGGCCGCCACGATCGCTTTCAGGGGATCGACTTCCGCTACAACCTCGATCCCGGCGCCAAGTACCTGTTCTTGAAGCAGGCCACGAACACCCTCTGGGTGGAGTTCGGTTACGATCTGCAGCACGACATCCGTCGCAACGGGGACCGCGTCGTCCGCGACGCGGCCGGCGCACCGACGCTGAACCCTGCTGGCGGAGTTGTCGTGCTCGACAAGACCCGGACGGACCACTCGTCGCGTCTGTTCGTGGGCTACAAGCATTCGTTCAACAAGGAGGTGACCCTCTCCACGGGGCTCGAGTACCTGCAGAGCTTCGTCGACACGACGCGGTACCGCCTCAATTACGATGCGCTCGTCGCGGCCAAGGTAGGCGGCGGACTGGCGCTCGGTTTCGGTCTCTCCGCGCGGTACGACCACGATCCGCTGCCGGGCAAGGAGGGCCTCGACACCGCGACGACGGCGAGCCTCATCTACGCGTTCAGCGACGTGCCCGAACCGCCGAAGCCGAAGACATGCCCGTGCCCGGAGGAGGCACCGCCGCCGCCGCCTGCGGCCCCGCCTGTGCCCCCGCCGCCCGCCACGTCGCCCACCACGGCGCCCGTCGCGCCGCCGCGGCCAGCACCTCCCTCGTCAAGTCCCACTCCCACTCCCTGAGGCAAGCGCATATCGCCGCGTCGCGGGACAGCGCGAGCGCTTCCAGTCAGTAGAACCGCCCGCACGGGATCGCGTCTCGTCGGATGACGTGCCCCGTGGTGGGAGCGTCGTCCGTCCAGAAGAACGGCTTCATCCACGCGGGGGCCGTGGCGGGTCGCGGGCCGCCCGCCTGGTGAGGCGGCGATCCACCATCGCGCGTTGTGGGGCGCCGCAGACGGTCGCATTCCTCGCGCCCGGCGGCCACGGGGAGCCGGCACGGGTATCGCAACGGCCTCCCATCCCGGAGAACTCCATGGCGCTCGACCTCGTGAAAAGGACCCGCTGGCTCGCGATCCTGGCGATGCTCGCCGGCGCGGCGGCCACGGGCTGCGTCGCCGACTCCGGGCGTGGCGACGCCGAGGCCGTCGCCACCGACGACATCACGCAGGTGTCGCACACGAAGGTGAAGCGGCAGTCCATCGGCAACTGCTGGATCTACGCGACGTCGAGCTGGCTGGAGGCGCTCGATCGGGCCGCGACGGGCCAGGAGAAGGACACCTCGGAGTCGTGGCTGACCTACTGGCACTGGTTCGAGCAGCTCGCGACCGGCGGGACGCCCACGAAGATCTCGACGGGCGGCACCTACGGAACCGCCGCCGCGCTCCTCTCGCGCTACGGCGTGGTCCTCGAAGGGGACTTCATCGCGGGCGACGTCGAGGCCGAGATGTCCTCGCGGCAGTCGAGCGCGCTTCACGCCGTCGAGATGTGGCTCGAGAGCGGGCCGCTCAAGGACGCCGTCGCGCGCCGCGACAGGCGCGCGATCCGCGCCGAGCTCGACAAGGCCTGGGAGCTCGAGCCCGCCGTGATCGCGCGCATCGACGCGGTCTTCGGCGAGGGTGTGACCCGCACGCTCGATCGATCGCCCGAGACCGCCGCGCTCGCCGCAGCGAACCGGATCGTCACGCCGAAGACCTTCCCCGTCCAGCTCCTCGACCCCGAGACGAAGCAGAAGGTGAACGTCACCCTCGCGGACGCCCTCGGGACGCCCGCGGGCTTTTCGCGGCGGGCGGGCAAGTTCGCGTGGAACGAGCTCGACTATCCGCGTGACGCGACGGCGCGCCGCGCGTTCTGGAAGCGCGTCCAGCGCGCGCTCCACGACAACCAGCCGGTCATCGCCTCGTGGAAGGTCGACTTCAACGCGCTCGACGCCCGCGCGGTCTTCTCGATGGACGAGCTGAGGCGCCGCGGTCCGGGCCGGCAGGGCGGGCACATGACGGTCATGCACGACTACCAGGCCGACGTCCCGGGCGTCGGCCGCCTCATGGCCGGCGTGCCGGCGACGCCGGAGCAGATGAGCGCGGCGCTGGCCGACGGCACGGTCATCCAGTTCGTGCGCGTGAAGAACTCGTGGGGGGGCATCCGGCCCGATCGCTGGACCGACGCCGCCGTCCCCGGCTACCACGACCTCGACATGTTCTACCTCGACGGGCCGATCAAGGAGTGCCCGGAGGACCACGGGACGGACGCGTCCCTCTGCACGCGCGACGTCACGCCGCTCTGGGACGTGGTGCTCCCGGCGGGGTACTGAGGCCCGCGCGCCGTGGCTGCAGGCGTGGGCCTACACCCTGGCGGCGCGCGGTCGGCTTCATGCCGGGAGGCTGCCATCGCGGCGCTCCTGGATCGTCATGCTCGTCGTTCCGCTGGGTGTCGCCCTCGTCGCCGCCGGAGCGCCTCCTCGACGCTCGAGAAGGCGGGCGGCACGTGCGTCGGCTCGCCGTCGGCGCCGTGGTGACGGTCGGCGCAACTGCCCAGGGAGCCGACGCTGCTGTCGGGGACCGAGGAGTGGCTCGGGTGCGGATACCTCGTGACGCGAGGCGCTCCAGGCGATGCACCTTCATGCTCGTCGTGCTTGTCGCGCTCGCATCGGGCTGTCGTCGAGGCGCACCTGCGGGACGAGAGGACGCCGCGGGGCAGGTCGGCCTCGCGACACCCGTGGACGCGGGCGCTTCGCCGCTCACCGTTCGAAACGGTCGCGTGCTGCGCCATGGGATGGCGCGGATCGAAGACCGCCAGCTCGTCATCCGGATGACCGACCTGGCCGGCCCCTGCCACGCGCTCCTCGAAGCCCCGTGGAAGGCGACGCTCTCCATCGTGATCCCGCCCGGGCCGAGCGGTCGGTTCTTCGCGGGCTCACCGGTCGGCGCCTGGTCCTACGGCATCGTGGACGGGGAGCGGCTCGACTACTCGGCCGGCGACGCCATCGTCGCGATCGAGCCGTTCACGCGCACGATGGGCGCACGCGTGCGTGGCACGGTCGACCTACCGCGCGGCGGCGGAGCGTTCGAGGCCGAGCTCTGCGCGCTGGGTTCCGTCCCCGACACGCTCCCCGAGACGGTCCCCAACGACCCCGTCAGCGGAACGCTCGACGGCCATCGGTTCACCGTCACGAAGGCGCTCATCCAGCTCGCGGGCCGTGCGGACGAACCGGCCCGCCTGGAGGACCTTCGGCTCTTCCAGGACAACGTGACGTGCGCCGACCTCGGCACGGCGAAGAGGCCGGGGCTCGACTTTCACTTCATCGGCGGTGCGGGTTCACGGAGGCCCCTCGCCGGCTCCGCACAGCCCGCATGGGCGTCGGCCATCCACGTTCCCGGCGAGCGCCATCACCTCGTCGGGCGGATGCCTGCCTGGATCCGCTTCGACAGCCTCGCCTTCGAACCGCACAAGAAGGTCCGCGGCACGCTCGCCGTCGAGCAGATCGTCGACACCAAGCCGATCGCGCGCGTGGGCGGCCGCTTCGAGGCCGAGGTGTGTCCGCGCTGACCCTCGCCACCGGTCCGTCTACCCGCGGCGGCGCGCGGGCGGTATCCTCCCCCGATGAACGGACTCGGGCGACCGAGGTGCCGCCGCGCGGCTTCCGGCCGCTGACCTACGGCAGGCACACCCGCTGGCAGTCCCTGCATCCAGGGCAGCTTGCGCCGCAGCCGCACCTCTGCGCGATGAGCGGACACCGGCCGCCGTCGAGGCAGGGCGCGACGCAGACCGGGGTGAGGGCGTCGTAGAGGCACTTCTCGCCCGCGGGGCAGCCGATGATCTTGCAGGGATCGGCGACGCCGGGCGCGCATGCCTTCGCGCAGTCGACCGGCGCGACGAAGTTGTTCCCGTTGCCGCCGCACCCGCCGTAGACGAACGGCTGGCAGCGCCCGGTCACCGCGTCGAACCACCACCTGGGGATCGCCGCGGTGCAGGGGCCGACCACCTTGGGGAGCGCACACGTCGGGACGGCGGCGTCGGGCCGCGTGGCGTCGTCGGAGACCGCGTCGGAGGAGCCGTCGCCGGGCGTGCCCGCGTCGGGGGTGCCGGCCTCGGGGATGGAGAGGCCGCCCTCGTCCGGAGGGGGCGCCGCGTCGAGGGGGTCCGCCACGGGAGGAGCGACCGCCCCGCTGCACGCGGCCCCGACGGCCACCGCGAGGACGAAGGCGAGCGTTCTCGACGTGGATCTCACAGCTCGATTGTGAGATCTACCGGGCCTCCAGTCAACACGCCGGCTTCCTCGTCGGCTGCGGATGCCGATCACGCGTCCCGCCCGCGTCCCGCTCCGCGAGTTCCCGACCTCACGCGGCGGCACGACCTGTTCTGCGGGCGCCGGCGCCGTTCCGGTCGCATCGACCGGCGCCTCGTGTACGATCGGGTCGATGATGCGTCGGTTCGTCGCGGCAGTAGCGGTCGGCATCGCCGGGTGCGGCGATCCGGAGCGCGGGCTCACGTCGCCGCGGGACTCCGGCGCGGGGGTGACCCTCGAGGACCTCGACGGGGGAACGGCGGCCCAGCCTGACAGCGGGTGTCCGCCGTCACGCGCGATCGCGCCTGGCGAGGTGCCGAAGGGGTACCTCCCCGCGAGAAAGGTCACGCTCGCGCGCGCGGTCGACGGCGACACGGCGAACTTCAACTTCCCCGACGGCGGCGGCGAGCAGACCAGCCGGTTTCTCTACGTGAACACGGAGGAGTCGAGCGGCGCCGACGCGACGGATTTCGGGGTGAAGGCGAAAGGGGTCGTGGAGGCGTACCTGAAGGCCGCGAAGGAGATCGTCGTCCTGGTGCGGGAGGACACCGCGAAGCCGGGCAAGCCGGACCTCGATCCCTACAATCGGTGGCTGTCGCTCGTCTTCATCGACGGCGATCTCTTCGAGACCAGGCTCGTCCGTGAAGGGTGGTCGCCCTACTACACCGTCTTCGGCTGCGCGCCCGAGCCGCTCCACTCCGTCCTCCTCCACGCCGAGGCCGAGGCGAACGCGAGCGATCGCGGCATCTGGGCCTCCGCGCACCCGACCAGCTACGCCGTCACGGCCAGCGCGTGGCTCGGAAGGAGCGGCTGCCGCCCCAACCCGTTCCTCGCGCCCTACTGCAAGTGAGCGCCCGGGAGGCCACGTGTTCCCCGGCGCACCTACCACTTGTAGAAGGGGCGGCTCACGCAGGAGCTCACCCGCTCCTTTCATCCACGTGCGGTCCGAGGGGCGTTACGGCGTAACGGCGAAGGTTACGCGTTGACGTTCGAAGGCCAGGTTCGGCCTCGCGACCTTCCCCCGCCACCAAGGAAACCCTCATGTCCAGCCGCCTTTTCCCCCTGCTTCTCGCCCTCCTCACGAGCTCGCTCGTCCTCACCGGATGCGCCATCGGCTCCGGCGCCCCCACGCCCGGCGAGGGGACCGAGGATGTCGCACAGCCGCCGGAGGCGACGGAGGCCGCCGAGGTCCTCGATCCGTCGACCCCGGTCGCTGAGCGCGCCCGGGTGGACGTCGTCGACTCCGAGGCGCGGTGTTTGCGTGAGGATCAGCGCTCCCTCGATGTCGGGAGGTATGCGCACCCCGAGCTCGCGCAGATCCCGCAGCGGCCCATCGGCCCCTGCCCGATCCAGTAGCCGGACGCGGGCGCCTTCACGGCGAGCCGTCGACCCACGTGTGCGCCCTCCGTCGCGGGCCCACGGGAACGGTGCTCGCGGTGGCCGGGGGGCGGTCTCGTCGGCAACCGTGAGGTTGTCCGCGTCCGTGACCGTCCCCTCGATCGCGCCGGAAAGTGACGGCTCGTTGTGCCCGTCGGAGGCGCACGCCGCCGGAGGCTGCCGTGAGACCGATGCCCGTTCGCTCTGCGACCGAAAGCGGTATGGTCCGGGGCCCATGATCGGCACCACGCTCGGCCGCTTCCGCGTCGTCGCGCTCCTTGGCGCCGGGGGGATGGGGGAGGTCTACGAGGCCGAGGACGCGACGCTCGCGCGGCGCGTGGCCCTCAAGGTCCTGCCGTCGGGGGTTGCCGCCGATCCGGCGCGGCGCGCTCGCTTCCTGCGCGAGGCGAGGGCCGCCGCGAAGCTCGGCCACCCGGGCATCGTCGCGGTCCACGAGGCCGTCGAGATCGACGGGAAGCTCGTGCTCGTGATGGAGCTCGTGCGCGGGACCACGCTCGACAGCCTCGTGCCCGCCGGGGGGATGTCGCTTCGCGAGGTCCTGGGCCACGCGATCCCCCTGACGTCGGCCGTCGCGGGGGCCCACGTCGAGGGGATCGTGCACAGGGATCTCAAGCCGAACAACGTCATGGTGACCGGCGACGGGCGGCTGAAGGTCCTCGACTTCGGCATCGCCCGCCACGCCGCCTCGGGCGAGGGGGACGCGGGGTCCACGGCGACCGAGACCGCGGAGGGTACGGTCCTCGGGACGGTGGCCACCGGCGCGGCGCCGACTACGTGCTGCAGGAGCCCGACACGGATGGCAACCCCGCGGCCGTCATCCTCGTCAACCGCCGCTTCGGGACCACCGGCGTCTCGCGCGCGCGCGATCCGGGGCACCTCGCGCTCCACTACTCGGCGGGCCGGTGGGCCGTGCGCGGCTGGTCGAACTCGGGCGAGGCGATGCCCGAAGGGGCGATGCTGACCGTGGCGGTCCGGTGATCGGCGGCGTCACGGACAGCGCAGCCTGCACGCCGCCACTCCATCGAACCTGCAGAAATTCGTCCCGAACAGCACGCTGTCCGGCCCGCGGCACGCGAACCGGCATCCTCCTGCCTTCGCGCTCGCTTCGAGCTGGTACTTCTCGCAGCTCCCCCCGCCGCACTGCGCGCCCTCGACCGTGCACGCTTCGAGCACGTAGTCCGCCGGACACGCGACCTCGCGCGCGCTCGCGGCGGAGTTGGGTTTCCTGCCCTCCCCGGAGTCGACCCGCTGTCGCACCTCGACCGCCGGCTTCCCCGTGCGCACCCGCTCCACGAGGCGCACGCTCTGCTGGCGCGGGACGACAGGCGCGCTCCCGTCGCGCGGCGTGAAGACGAGGGTCTCCTCGCGCGCCTGCACCTCGCAGAACGCGGACTCGCCCTTCGGGCGCCATGAGATCGGCACGTCGAGGCTGCCCTGCGCGGGGATCGCGTACGTGTTGCCGTCGTGCTCCGCGTACACGTCGACGGACGCGCGGTTCACGACGTGGACGAGCCGCTGTCCGGCCTTTCCGTAGGGTACGTCGCCGAAGTCGACGAGGGACGGCGAGACGTCCGGCGCCGGGAGCGCGAAGCGGCACACGTCCCGCACCGGGTAGAGCGCGTACGCGATCGGCACGGGGTTCTTCACGCGGAACGCGAGCGGGCGGGGCGTGCTGGCGCCGAGCTGGGCCTCGATCCCCTCGACCTCGAGGCCGCCGGCCTGGGTCTGGGTGACGCCCGCCGACGCGTGCGCGATCCGCTCCCTGAACAGCTGGAGCGCGGTCCCGTGGACCTCGCCCGACCGCAGCGTGACCTCGTACGAGAGCATGCCGCCCGTCTTCACGCTGCCGACGAAGTGCGTCGCGCCGCCGCACGCGCACGCGTCGTTCTCGTAGGTCACGGCGTCCGCGGCGCGGAAGAACTGGGGATCCTTGTCGCGGACGAACGCGATCGCGACGAGCCGGAGGCGCACCTGGCTCCCCTCCGCGCCCGCCGCGAGGTACGGCG
Source organism: Myxococcales bacterium (assembly GCA_005777185.1). Taxonomy (GTDB): domain Bacteria; phylum Myxococcota_A; class Polyangia; order Polyangiales; family Polyangiaceae; genus SXNL01. The sequence goes on along the minus strand of SXNL01000283.1, from coordinate 38,510 downwards.
CGAGATCCGCGTCGAGCGACACCAGGGTCTGGTCGACGGCGAGGCCCACGTAGGAGAAGTCGATCGTGGACGCGTCGACGTCGGCGGACGCGGGGGCGCGGGCCTCCGCGCACGCGGTCGGGACGAGCTTGTGGAGGCCGGAGGCCTCGCGCTCGACGCCTCGGCCCGGCGCGAGGCTGCTCGTCGCGTCGAGCAAAAGGTCGTGGCGCACGCTAGAGAAGACGCGCGACGCGGCGAGGAGGCCCTCGGCGCGGCGGCACTCGAGCGCGGGGAGGCCGCCGCACGATCCCGACACGGCCGAGGGGATCTCGGGAGCTCGTCCGGGGCAGGCGGCGAGGAGGAGCGGGAGCAGGAGCGGGAGCGGGCTCGGGCTCGGGCTCGGGCTCATGCGGGTCATGGCTTCCAGGTCACCGACGCACGACGCGCGCGGCGGTCCTTGTCCTCGTGGCCGTCGTCGTTGAAGTAGAGCGCGCCCTGCGCGAGCTCGAGCACGACGTCCATCGACGGCGGGCCCTCGAGCGGGAGCAGCGGCCACGCCTGCGTCGTCTTCCCGGCCGGCCCGAGGTCGACGGCGTCGAGGACGACCTCGTCCTTCGCGGCGCGCGCCACGACGGCGACCACTCCCGACGCCCGCGCCTCGAGCGCGATCGCGTGCGCCGCACCATCGCCTCCCAGGCGGATGCGCGCGGGCGGGGCCGCGAGCTGAGCCTTCCTGTCGAACTCCACGATCATCGCGCCGAACGCGTCGCCGGGCCGCTCGACGCCCATCGGCGCCTCCTCGATCCAGCCCACCATCACGCCGCCGGGCGTGAGCGCGAGCCGCGGGCTCCGTGAGTGGGCAGCGCTCGCGAGCGTCCGCGTCTCGCCGGCTGCGCGCTTCGCGTCGCCCGGGCGGAGCTGCGCGACGTACACATCCCCGAAGCCGTCCTGCGGGCTCTCCCGGGTGTCGCTCCACGCGAGCCACACGTGGTCGTCCTGCCGGAGGAGCGCCACGTCCGTCTTGTCGCCCGGCGCCGTCGTGATGCGCTCCTCGCGCGCGATCCGCTGGAGATCAGGCCCGACCTTGGTCGCGTACACCTCGCCGTTCTTGTTCCTCCCGTCGACCCACGCGACGATCCAGCCGCCGGGCACCTGCGCGAGGGCGACGTCGCTCGCGTCCCCCTTCGTGGTGGTGAGCTGCGCGTCGCTCGCGCGCTTCCCGCGCTTGTCGAGCCGGGTGACGTGCACCTCCGGATCGCCGTTCTCGCGCGCGACCCACGACAGGAGCGCGCCGTCCTCGAGCTTCTCCGCGGGCGCGAGCGCCACGCCGCCCACCGTGAGCGCGCGCGTCGAGACGACCTGCTTCTCGAGCACGGCCCCCTTCCTGTCCACGAGGCGCGTCGTCAGGGTGGCCGCCTTCGCGCCGGGCTTCCTCGGGTCCTCGAGCGCGCCGCCCTCGAGCGTCGCCACGAGGGTGGCGTCACCGAAGGGGATGGCCGCGATGTCCGTGACCGTCTCGCCCGCGGAGAGGGTGACGATCGCCTCGGCGCGCGCCGCGTCGTCCGGGATACGGAGCACCGTGGCCACCGGCTCGCGGGGGCGCGCGCCCGCGTCCGCGTCGGCGAAGGCGGCGACCTCGAGCGCGCTGACACGGGAGGGGGAGTCGCCTCGCGCCGACAGCACGGCACACCGGTCGGCGGCGCAGCGGAGGCTCCACGCGAGCCCGAACGGGCCGTCCTCGTCCCGCAGCACCTGCTCCTCGACGAGCTCCCCCGTCGCCGACAGCCGCGAGATCACGGGCGCGAGCGCCCCCGAGCACGCGCCCCGCTCGTCCGGCGCGCACAGCCGCCGATCGGCCAGGAAGTCGAATCCGCGGGCGGTCGCCAGGAGCTCGAAGGTGCCGCGCCCCGCCACGTCGGCCGCGAACGGCTTCGTCTCGCGCGCGCCGTCCTCGTTGAAGCGTGCGACATACACATGTCGCGACTGGAGGGTCCGCTTCCGTCGCTCCTCCCACGCGAGCCCGACTCCCGCGGGGCCCACCGCGAGCCCGAGCAGCGTCGACCCGCCGGGCGTCTCGGCGGCCTTGCGAGGAGGCGAGGCCTTTCCGAAATCGTCGAGCGTGGCGGTCATGACCTGGGGATCTGCGTCGGATCGATCCGTCCACGCGAAGAGCCAGCCGCGGCCCGTGCGGACGAGCTCGATGTCGCCCGAGAGCGCCGTGCGCGCGACCGTGACGGCGGGGGCCTTCTCGTTGCCCTCCGCGTCGAGCCGCAGGAGCACGAGGGAGGGCCGCGGGTCGGCCTTCGCGTCCGGCTTCGCTTCGACCTTCGCGTCCGGCTTCTGCGCGCCCGGATCGGGGCTCTTCACGACGGCGATCGCCGCCCCCCCCTGCGTCGCGACGGCCTGCCAGCCCGTGACGTTGCGCGCGACCTTCGCGGGCACGCCGCGCATCTTGCCCGCCCCGTCGATCGCAGCGGCGAGCACGTTCGCATCGCCGCCGCGCGTCTCCTCCGCCCACACCACGAGGCCGCCGCGCTCCGTGGGGATAACCTCGACCCAGACCACGTCGTTCGGCGTGCGCGCCAGCTCGACCGGCGCGCCGCGCGGCTTGCCGTCGGCGCCGGCCACGAGGATCGACAACGCCTCACCGCGGTCTGCGAGGTAGGTCCAGGCGAGGGCGGTACCGCCCGCCGAGCCGCCGACCTCTCGCATCACGAGGCTGTTCGTGTCGACCGGGACGTTGGCGACGATGAGGGCGCCCCCAGGCGGTCGCCCCCGGCCGTCGAGCGGCACCGTGACGAGCGCACGCGCGCCGTTCTCCGGCGGCAGCACGTACCCCGCGAGCCCACGGTCCCTCTCCACCACCCAGAACGGCCCGAGCGTCCCCGAGGGCACCGACGCGAGAAAGTGGGCGCGCGGCCCCGAGAGCGCCGCGTCGCCCGCGTCGCGCGGCTTCGTGACGTCGACGTCGTGGCCCGGCGGCACGATCGCGACCTTGCAGGCGCCGAAGGCCGAGAGGCCGGCGAGAGCGACGACGAGCCAGCGACGCAGCATCGGAAGGGGGACTACCATAGGCGGGGGACGGCGGACAGCGGACGGCGGACACCCGGATCTCACGGCGTGGCCTCGCCCGCGCGTAGACCTCACCCTCCGACCGCCCTCCGCGTCACCTCACGAGACGCGCAGCAGCCTTCCCGTGTTCCGCCGCTCCCACTCGATCGCGCGCTCGAAGTTCCGGAATTCGCGCTCCCGCGCGACGAAGGCCGCCGGGTGTAGCACACGCCGCCCGCCCTCTTGGCGCGCCGGCGGGAACAGGTGGTGCAGCATCTCGTGGTACACGACGAACGCCACGAAGTACCGGGGCACCCACGCGCGATCGAGCGCGGGGTGGATGCGGATCACGCGCTCGTGCCCGCTGTAGCTGCCGAGGCGGATGGCCTTGCGCGGCCGCCCGGCCGCGCCCGTCCGCCGCGCACGTTTGCCCCAGGTGATGAGCGCGCTCACGCCGCCACCGAAGTAGCGCGCGGAGAGGTCGGTGAAGATGGCCAGCAGATCGTGGTGCTTGCCCTTCGTGTGGAGCGGCACCTTGCGCGGCCGTCGGCGCGCGAGGCGGTAGCCGTTCTCGTCGATGTAGAGCCCGACCCGGACGCTGGCCTCGCGGTCGCCCCGCGTGATGTAGCGGACCAGCGCCTCCATGACCTTGGGGGGCGCGTCGAGGAACATGTGGTGGAGACGCACGCGGAGGACGCCGCTTCGCTGCGTGTGCGAGATGATGGACTGGCGGTTGTCCGTGATGGAGAGGACGACCTGCCCGGGGTGGGCGGCCATGAGGCGCCGCTCTAGGGCCTGCCTGGCGCCCTCGTGGATGAAGAGGCTCGGAGCCGCCGACGGGAACACCAGCGCGAGGCGCTCGGCGACCTTGTCCGGGATGCGAATGGCCGCCGACGCGAGGGGGCGTGCGACCGCCAGCCCACCTCTGCGGGGGGACCACAAGTTCGCCAGCCGTACCGCGCTCCGGGCCATCGCCGAGTACCTCTATTTCGGGGGTATGGGATGGGTGGTGGGTTGTCAAGGAAGGGTAATTATGCGTATAATTACCGATAGTTATATGTGTAGGCCGGCGCCCCCATCGGGGGTGGTTGGAGGTGCGTACCACATGCTTTCGTGGCCCTACGCGAAAGTGCTGGACGCCGGGGGGGATTGCCCACAGGGGGTGGGGACAAGGTGTGGCTAGCGCTGGATGACGGAGTCGTCGGAGATGCACGGCCCGAACGCACCCCCCTCGCACACCTGATGGCCGTCGAAGCATGCCGTGACCCCCTGGCCCCAGTGCTGGACGGCGCGGCACCAGCGCGTCGTGCCCTCGATGCAGCGGGGATCGTGGGTCCGGACGGCCGTCGGGCCGTCGATGCACCCCGTCGCGAGGGACGCGGTCGTCGTCTCGGCCTGGAGGGCGACGGCGCAGGCTGACAGGCGCCCGCCCTCGCAGCGCCGCTCGCCCTTGGCGCAGAGGAAGCCGTCGTCGGTTCGAGCCACCTCGGCGACGCACCGGGTGGTGGCTCCGTCGTCACAGGCGCAGCCGGCCGGGTCGGTCGCGCAGTCGGTGGCGCGCGTCGAGAGATCGAGGATCCGCGGCGCGGGCTCGGAGCGTGAGGAACAGGCCGCGAGCACGGGCAGGAGGACGAGGAGGGGGAGGCGCGTCACACCTCGGAAACGGGTTCGCCGTGAGGTGACTGAAGCCCGTCTCCGCGGTCCCATGACCGGCGTCCGCCGTTCGCCGTCACGGGACCGGCCCGGCCCACACCTCGCGCCCGAGGCGCGGCGCCTCGTCCCACGCGGCCGGATCCGTCACAACCTCGCCCACGTGGACGTGGACGACCCGGGCGCGCGGCGGAAACGGGGAAGATGCACGCATCTCCGCCACGATGGCGCGTAACGCCTCCTCCGACGGATCACTTCCGTAGAGCCCGAGCGCGCGCCACGCGTGGCCCCAGCCATCCTGCGTCGCCGGGCGGTGGACGCGTATCTCGTCTCGCCCGTCCGACTCGATGCGGAGCGTGAGCGCCGGCAGCGTGGGCCCCACCTGCCAGGCGAACGTCGGGTAGCAGGCAAACGGGTAGGCCTGCATCTGTCCGCGCGCGCCCGCCCCGATCGCGGGCGCGAGGAGGAGCGCGCCTGTCAGGGTCGTCGCCGCGAGCCACCCGCGCCGCGCGGTCCGCGGCCGCGGGCCCAGGTGCGCGTCACCGAGGATCGCGCGTGCGTCCACGAGGCACGCGTACGTCCCCCACAGGCTGAGGAAGGGGATGAGGAAGAACACCTCCGACGAGACGTGGAACACGACGCCCGCGAGTGCGAGCCAGATCCTGGCGCGGCGCACGTGCACGAGCAGGGGGAACCCGAGCTCGAACGCGAGCACGAACGCGCCGCCCGCCGTGAGCAGCCACGGATGCTGGTCGAGCCGGAGCGCAGGGACGTGGGCGTGCTCGTACCACTTCGAGTGGAGGAGGTTCCGGAGGTTCTCCGCCGACGCCCACGCCAGGCCGCTCGTCGCGAGCTTGTGCGCGCCGGGGAAGAAGTAGACGCACGCGAGGAGCGACCGCGCGACGACGAGCGGCGCTCCGTAGTCGGCGGCGAGCGCCCCCCGGGGTCGGTCGCGCAGCATCGCGTCGAGGGAGAGCGCGTCCGCGCAGGGCGACGCGAGGAGCACCGCGGTGAACCACAACAGGTGCATGTCGTGCACGACGGGCGCCCCGAGCTGGGCGAGCGCGAAGAGGTACCCACCCGCCCCGAGCGCGATCACCAGCGCGGGCCGCGTCAGGAAGCCGAGCACGACGGCGACGCACGCGGCCACGAACGCGGTGCTCGCGTGGCGCACGAGCGCGGGGTCGATCGGCGCGTGCGCGAGGAACCACCCGAGCCCCTCTGGCGCCGCGAGGACCGCGCGCGGCGTGGCCGCGATGGCGAGCGCCTTGTCGCGCTCCGGCGACACGAGGAGCACGCACGCCACCGAGATCCGGAAGAGCGCGAGGTTCGCGGCGTGCTCGCGCGACGTCGGTTCCCCCTCAGGCGGCGGCCGCGGCGAGCCAGCGTGCGAGCGGCGCGGCTCCGCTCGCGGCGGTTGCCCTCTCCTTCACGCCGCCCTCCCCACGTCGGTCCTGTAGCGCTCCGGCTCGAAGTCCCCGAACGTCCCGAACGAGAAGCGATCCGGCCGATCCTGCACGTACTCGAGGAAGGGTCGCAGGCTCCGCTCGTTGTGCCGCGTGAAGGTCTTCGAGTGGCCGATGAGCACGAATGGCAACGGCTGGTCCGGGTGGCCGTACCGGCGCTCCACGCGGAGCAACCCGTCGATGAGCTGCCGGCCCGTGCACTGGTTGAAGTCCATCTTCCACGGGTGGCGGCGAACCAGCTTGGAGACGACGCGCTTGGCCTTTCCGAACGGGCCGGACCGGTCCTTCGGGGCGCCCCCCCCGCCGCTCATCGGATCGACCATGCCCTCCGGAGTCGGCAGCGGGTTCAGCCGCTGGGCGATGACGCGGTACACGCGGTTCGCCGTCAGAAACGTCCAGATGGGCTTCTCCTCGGTGTAGATCGGGAACTCGAAGATCTTGCCGTCGGGATCGCGCCGGCACACGTCGGCCTCGGCGACCGGCCAGGGGACGAGGTCCGAGTGCGCGCCCGTGTAGTCGAACCGCACCAGGTCGTCGTACCTGCCATACTTCCAGACCGACGTATCGATGCGGATGCCGCTCTCCACGAGCGCGCGCACGATGTTCGGTGAGGGGTGCATCGACCAGTTCGCCGCGCGGAAGGCGTAGCACTCGTAGTCGGGCTTGCGGGGGCGCAGGGTGTCCTCGAGGAAGCGCTTGCCGAGGCCGATCATCTCCTTGAGCCGGTCGTAGCCGAGGCTCGCCAGATCGTACTCGCGAAAGTCCTGCTTCCAGTACCCCCCGGCCTCGTCCCACGTGGCGTTGAAGTAGGAGGAGTGCACGTGGAGCTGCACGTCGTGGCCCGTCGTGACGGCGCGCTCGAGCTGGCGCCGGATGTCGTGGAAGAAGAAGCGGTCGTTCCCCGTCTGCTCGGCGTACTCCTTGAACTTCAGGATCTCGCCGATGTCGGCCATGATCGTGAGCCTGGCGCCGTGGCGGTCGAACTGGTCGAGCATGCGCGTCGTCGGCTCGACGACGAGCTCCCGCGGCGACCCCATCCCGCTCCCGTGGATCTCGTAGTCGGACGTGAAGAGCACCTTGTACATGGATCCCTGATCGTACCACGGGTACGTCGCGGGCGCGGGTCGGCGCCGGTCGGGGCGTCCTCTCTCAGCTCTCAGCCCGCTGCGCCCGAGAATCGCGGCTGGCCCGTGGCCTCGAGGACGGCGAGCCACAGCGCCCCCGTCGTGTCCACGATCCGCTTGCCCTCGAGCACCGCCTCGAGTGGCACATGGGTGAACACGCGGTGCGCACGCCCCACTAGCACGTCGGTGCGGCCCGCCATCGCCGCGTGCACGGCGTGCCGCGCGAGCGTGTCCGCCAGCGCGGCGTCCAGCGCGTTCGCGGGGACGCCCCGGATCATGTACGACGGGTCCACGTACTTCAGCGCGAAGGCGAGGTTCTGCGCCGCGAGGTGGGCGTGGATCCCGTCGCGCAGGAAGTGGCCGACGTCGACCAGCTCGTAGCGGATGTTGCCCGAGGCGTCGCGCGCCGCACCGGCCGCGTCGAGCAGCCGCGCGGCGCACCCCTCCGCGACGACGACGACCGCGTGGCCGCGCGCGCGGAGGCGGGCCACGAGCCACGCGTAGAACCCACCCTCGCCTTCCAGGGAGAGGGGCGCCTCGGGGATGAGGCAGGCGTTCACGTCGCGACTCGCCACCGTCGCGTGGGCGGCGATGAACCCTGCGTCTCGGCCCATGAGCTTGACGAGGCCGACGCCGTTCCGCGTCGCGATCGCCTCGGTGTGGGCCGCCGCGATGGCCTGGCGCGCGATCTCGCACGCGGTCTCGAAGCCGAACGTCTGGTCCACGTGGAGGATGTCGTTGTCGATCGTCTTCGGGATGCCGATCACGGCGACCTTCGCGCCGCGCCGCGCGAGCGCCCCGCTGATCGCGTGGAGGGCGCGCATCGTACCGTCCCCGCCGATCCCGAAGAGGACGTCGACCTTGCGATCCAGGAGGGTGCGGGCCATCTCCTCGGGATCCTGGGGACCGCGTGAGGTCCCGAGGCTCGTGCCTCCGAACAGGTGGATGGCGCGCGCCGCCTCGGGGTCGAGGGCGACCGGCGGCACGCCGCTCGTCGTGAGCCCCTCGAATCCGTACCGGAAGCCGGTGACGCGGCGAACGCCATAGCGGTGGTGGAGCTCGAGGACCAGCGATCGGATCACGTTGTTGAGCCCCGGGGCGAGGCCACCGCAGGTGACGATGGCGGCGTGGGTCCGGGCGGGATCGAAGTAGAGGCGCGCCCGAGGCCCGGCCTTCTCGAACGTGGCGGGAGGGGGCTCCGCGCGCTGGCTGGACACCTCGATCTCGGCCAGCACGCGCACGTCGTCGTCCACCCAGCGTGGGATGCCCTCTGTCGAGGTCGTGGCGAGCTGGAGCGGGCTCGCGTGCGTGGCGGGTCCGAGGCGGCGAACCGCGAAGGTGTCGAGGCGGCTCATCGTGCCGGTCCGGGGCGTTCCGCCCTCACTCCGCGTCCGCGCTTACCACGGTGGCGGGCGGCTGCCAGGCCGGGCCATGCCAGAGGATGCCGAGGCGCGTGCGCCACGACCGTGCGCGCGCGACGTCCTTCGCGATGGCCCAGTACTCGTGGAAGGCGATGACGAACGGGTTGAACGTCTCGATGTTCTTCGTGAGCCCGAAGCGCACGCGCGCGCGCTCGGGCGCGAACGTGCCGAACATGCGATCCCAGATGATGAAGATGCCCGCGTAGTTCTTGTCGAGGTACTCCGGGTTCGAGCCGTGGTGCACGCGGTGGTGGGAGGGCGTGTTCATGATCCACTCGACGGGCGCCGGGAGCTTGCCGATCACCTCGGTGTGGATCCAGTACTGGTACACGAGGTTGATGCCGCCCGAGATCATCACCATGCTCGGCTCGACCCCGACGAAGCCCCACACGGGAAAGAACACGAGCCCCATGTACGGTGTCCACGGCTGCCGGAGCGCCGTCGACAGGTTGTAGTGCTGGCTCGAGTGGTGGTTGACGTGGCACGCCCAGAGGAAGCGGTTCTCGTGCTCGACGCGATGGTAGAGGTAGAACGAGAGATCCCAGCCGAGGATCGCCACGGTCCAACCGAGGACGCCGTGCCCGACGTCGACCACGCGGTGCGCCCACGTCCACTTCGTGATCGCGAAGATGCCCCAGTTGATGAAGAACACGAAGAAGAGCGAGCCGAGCCCCATCGCGAGGCTCGCCCACGTGTCCTTGCGCTCGTAGCCGATGACGTCCCGCTTCTCGCGCCGCCACCTGCGGAGGATCCACCTCTCCCCGAACAGGGTCACGAGGAACAGGGGGATCGCATAGATCGTCGGCTCGGGGTACTCCGGCATGACGCTGGGGAGTGTAGCATCACGCCCCGAACATCGCGCGCGCGAGGAGGCGGTGAAAATGGTGCACCCCTCGCTCGTGCAGCGGCGCGTACCTTCCGCGCCCGTACGCGCGTGAGGCGAGGCCCGCCTGGACGGCGAGCACGATCGCCTGGTCCTCGCGCTCGACCTGGTCCAGATCGCCGCCCGCCCCCACGTCGCGGAGCGAGAGGTCCCAGGCGAAGGAGACGTAACGCACGAGGGTACGCGCCACCGCGACGGGCGTGACGACGTTCACGGACAGCCCCCACGGGTAGAAGTTGAGCATCGTCCCCGGGAAGAGCCACGCCCAGTACGCCGCGACCCGCCGCCCGTGCTCCGGCGCGCCCGCGGGCGGGTCGAACACGGGGGCAGGGTCGCCCTCCCGGGCGAAGCCGATCTGGAGCGTGCCCCACGGGAAGAGCTCCGTGTAGTATGCACCCAGATCCAGCGCGCGCGAGAGCGCAGGGTGGACGAACGGCACGTGCATCCCCTCGAGGTAGTTGTCGCAGTAGAGCGCCCACGACGCGTCCAGCGCCCAGTCCTTCGACGCCTCCGGCACGAACCGCAGCGCGTCGAACGGCAGCCAGCCGAGGCGAGCGCGGAGGGGGCCCATCCACGCGTCGAACCCGAGGTCGCCCTCGGCTCGCGCGAACAGGGCCGGGCCGAGGGCGCCGTGCGCGATGGGCGCGAGATCGTCCGAGGCGGAAGGAAAGGCCTGCGCGCCCTCGAAACCGGGAGCATGCCGCATGAGCCCGTCCAGGCCGAAGCGGCGTCCGTGGTACGGGCACGCGATCGTGCGCGTCGACGCGGGCGCGTCGCACAGGCGCGCACCGCGGTGGGTGCACACGTTCGCGAAGCAGCGCGTCGCGCCCGCCTCGTGCGTGAACAGGAGCGGCTGATCGAGCGCGCCCGGCAGCAGCGTCGCGGGCGTGAAGGGCGCCGCCGGTTCCGTGCGCTCCATCGCGAAGTGCCAGCCGGGTTGGAAGGCGCGCTCGATCGCGAGCCGGAACGCGTCGGCGGTGGTGTAGAGCTCGCGGGGCGGCGTGGCCGCCACCGCGAGGTCCGGCGAGATGGTGAACGGCTCCACCGCCCCGCTCTCCGGCGCTCTTACTTCAATCCCCCGCCGCACACGTTGGAGAATCCGCCGCCGCCGCACGTGTCGCCCGGGGCGGTGCACACGCCGCAGTTGAGGAGGCCGCCGCAGCCGTCCGCCGCGGGGCCGCAGTTGAAGCCGAGGATCGCGCACGTCTTGGGCAGGCAGCTCGGCGCCTGGCACTTGCCGCCGACGCACGTGAAGGTCGGGGGGCACGTGCCGCAGTCGAGGAGACCGCCGCACGTGTCGCCGGCGGCACCGCAATCCAGGCCCTGCTGCACGCACGTCTTCGGCCCGCAGGCGCCGCCGCCGCACTTGCTCGGGCCTGCGCCGCCGCAGATCTGGCCGGGGATGAGGCACGGTCCGCAGTCGAGGATGCCTCCGCACCCGTCGCCGACGGGCCCGCAGTTGACGCCCAGGCCCACGCACGTCTTCTTCACGCACGACGGCGCGCCGCACTGGAACGGGACGCCTCCTCCGCCGCAGGTCTCGGGCGGCGCGCACGGTCCGCAGTCGATGACACCACCGCAACCGTCACCCGCCAGGCCGCAACCGGCGGGCGGCGTCAGCATCGCGCACGTCTTCGGGGTGCACGTGGGGGGGGGCGGCACGTCGGCCTGGACGCACGACGCGAGGTCGAACAGCATGAAGGCGAGGACCTTCTCCTGCGCCGTGAGGGGGGTCGTCGAGCACTCGCCCGGGAACACCACACCCGTCGTGGACCCGGTGGTCACGTGGAAGTCGCTGAAGAGGACGCGCCCGCACTGCTTGTCCGCGGGCTGGCCCCACTCGGTGTTGAACGTGTAGTGCATGATCGCCGTGGCCGGCGAGACGCCCTTGAGCCACGTCTGCGCGGGCACGAGCGCCGGGGTGTCGACGTCGCGCCGCGCCTCGTTGAGCGTGATGCGCGGCGGCGTGACCGTGGACAGCGCGTTGACCATGGGCAGGCCGAGCCAGGTGGCGAACGAGGCGCCCTTGGGGAAGCTCGTGTCCACCTCCGCCACGAACGAGCCGTACGCCGCCGTGTCGGGCACCCACTTCGCCGTGCTCGACCAGGGGAGCATGTCGTACAGCCAGACGTAGCTGTAGTGCGTGCCGTACACGCGGCCGCCCTTGTTCGCGTAGTTGGTGACGCGCTGCTTGTCGGCGGCCGCCTTGTTCTGGCGGCTCGCGACGCAGCCGAAGATGACCATGTCGTGCTTGTCGAGCTCGGCCTGGTTGCCGTACAGCGCCGCGGCGCTCGTCCGCGTGCAGCCGCCCGTCGTGGGCGCGACCGCGCCGTTGTCCTGGTAGAGGTGGACCCTGCCGTTGCAAGTCGACGTCGTGAACTCGCTGTCCGAGATGCCGACCTTCCGGAGCACGCACTCGAGCCCGTCGACCGAGCCCGTCGAGATGGCGATGAGCGGCAGGTCGCCCTCGGTCTTGTTCTTTGGGAGGCGCGTCAGCGCCGTCGGGAGCGCCGTGTTGACGCACGCCGGGACGTTCGGGATGACGACCTGGCGCCGGAACTTCCCGAGCTGGACGACCAACGGGATGTTCACGCCCACCGGCATGTTCTTCAGGACGAACTTGCCGTCGGGACCCGTCTTCACGCTCACGAGGGGCTTGCCGAGGGCCGCCGCGCCGCACTGGTCGCAGGTGACGCCCGCCGGAAGGGGCCCGACGACGTCGTTGGGGACGTAGACGAGCGCGCCGAAGATCGGGAGGTTCTCGGCGGGGCTCAGCACCGTGCCGCTCACGGTGGTGTCTCCCATGGCGGGACACATGACCTGCTGCAGGCAGAGGCCCACGCAGGGCGGGAGGAGGCTACCGCCGCAGTTGTTCGGCGAGCCCGCGCCGCCGCAGATCTGGGGCGGCGTGCACGAGCCGCACGACGGGGTGAGGCCCCCGCACCCGTCGGCGATCGGCCCGCAGTCCTTGCCCGCGAGCGCGCACGTCGTCGGGACGCAGCCGGCGGTGCCGCCGCAGACGCTCGGCGTCCCGCCGCCACCACACGTCTGCGGCGCGGTGCACGAGCCGCACGACGGGATGAGGCCTCCGCAGCCGTCCGCCGCCGGCCCGCAGTCGGCGCCCACGGCCGCGCACGTCGTCGGGACACACGAACCGCCGTCGGGCGCCGTCGTGGTGGAGCCATCGCCGCACTTGCTCGGACCACCGCCGCCGCAGAACTCGGGCGCCTTGCACGAGCCGCAGGACGGGATGAGGCCGCCACACCCGTCCGGCGCCGGGCCGCAGCTGATGCCCTGACCCACGCAGGTCTTCGGGATGCACGGGCTACGGCCGCACGTGCTCGGCTTGCCGCCGCCGCCGCAGACCTCGGGCAGGGTGCACGTCCCGCAGTCGACCGTGCCGCCGCACCCGTCTCCCACGGGCCCGCAGTTCGCGTCGGCCTCGGCGCACGTGCGCGGCTTGCAGCCGCCGCCGCCGCCCTCCTGGAGGAACGCGGGCGGCGGCTCCACCAGAGGCCCCCCATCCGGAACCTCGACCATGGGAGCGAAGACGCTCTCCTCGGACGTACCACACGCGAAGACGGTGATGCCGCCGATGAAAACCAAGGCTACTGCCGTTGCTCCCGAGTAGCGCATGGCCACCTCCAGCACGCGTGAGAAATGGGTACAAATGCTAACGTTACCCGCAGAGCCGGGACGGTCAAACAACTTCAGCAGATAAGTCAGCTGGGCGGGCTGATCGTGTTCCGCTCGCTGCGGCGTCCGTACCGGCGTCGCCGGCGGACGAGGCCCAGGGCCGTCAGCGCCAGGACGCTCCACGCTGGCCCGCGACCTGCGTTCGCGGCGGGCAGGTCGGGCCCGACCGAGCACCCTCTTCGGCCCGGGTCCGGCGCGGCACCGGCGGCCGCGCCGGCGTCGGCGCTCGCGTCGTCGCTCGCAGGCGTGCCGGCGTCGTCCCCGGCATCCTCACCCGCCCACGCGGGCCGCGGGTAGCCGCCGGCGGCGGCCGCCTCGATCGCCGCGCCCACGATGAAGTCCCGGAAGGCGTCCGTGCGCGTGTAGATCGCGTCGGTGCAGCGGCTCCCTGTCTCGCTCGCGCGCGACAGGACGCCGAACGTGACCGGTCGTCCGTCCGTGAAGCTCTGCTGATCGTAGGCGCTCGATCCCGAGTCGCCCGTGCACAGGCCGTCCCCCGCGAGGAACTCGCGTGCGGTCATGTCGTACGTCGAGGGCTTGCAGTCGTTGGTCGGGTCCCCGGGGACGCAGCGGAGCGGGATGTTCTCCCGCGTGCGGCGCGTGCCCTCGTCGGTCTGACCGGGGCCGGTGATGCCGTAGCCGACGGCGGCGATGCGCGTGCCGTAGCGGGTGTGGTCGCTCATGGGCGGATCGATGGCGGGCGTGGCGGGCGTGGCGACGTCGGGGGACACGTTGCGGTCGAGCATGAGGAGCGCGATGTCGTTGCCGCAGAACATCGGGTCCGCGGGCTCGAACAGCCTGGCTCCCCGGAAGACGGACTTCGCACCCCGGGTCGTCCGGTCGGTGGTGACCTGGAACGTCGTGGCGGCGGGCGACTTGCCGAACTTCTCGACCTTGCAGTCGATGACCTCGTTCGGGGTCGGCGCGAAGCAGTGTCGGGCCGAGAGGACGAGGTTGGGAGCGATCAGCGTGCCCGAGCAGGTGTCGTTCCGATCGTAGACGGCCACGGCGAACGTGTGGGTCCCGTCCTCGACGCCGCCCTGGATGGCGCTGGAGGTCCGGTGCGCGCGCTCGCGCGTCGCGTCGGGGGAGCACGCGGGGACGCCGACGGCGCACGAGACGGCGAGCGCGGCCGCGAGCGTGTGGAGGAACCGCACGGCCACGGCCTAGCACGCGTGGCGCGGACGCGCACGCTCACGCCCGCGAGAGGGGCGAGAGCAGCCCGACGAGCGCGCGAACGCGGGGCGTGAGCGCCACGCGGACCGGCGCGTGCGGCGCCGTGAAGGGCCCGAGCCAGCGCTCCGGCTCCCGCTCGAGGACCCCGCGGAGCTCGAAGAGGGCCAGGTCCGTGACGCCCGCCGACGCGGCGACCGCGACGTCGACGGCGAGCTCGTCCGGTGACCGGTAGCACGGCTCGTCGCGGAGCGCGCCCGGGCCGACCGTTCCGAGCGAGAGCCCCGCTCGGAGTCCCCACCGCGTGCGCGCGCGGGACGCGAGGAACGACAGGACGGACACCGCATCCTCGCGGCGCAGGCTCCGCCGCGACCACCCCTCGATCATCGACGTGTAGGCCATCACCGTGATCGTCCTGCACGCGTCCACCTCGGGCATCCCCAGGAGCCGCGAGAACACCTGCCGGCGCCGCCCCCGCGGCGAGTCGAAGAGGACCATGGGCGCGACCGCCGAGAGCACCTCGACGCCGTCGTCGGCGAGGAGGCGCATGCTCGTCTCGAGCGCGCACCCGCGTGGGCCGGGCGCGAGCGACGCCAGGGTCACCAGCGCCCGCACGGATCGCGCGGGACCGCCGGCCGCGGCCCACTCCCCGATGCGGGCCACGACGTCGATCGGCGGCTCGAGGTCGTAGAGCACCGGGTACGCCCCGAGGCCGGCGGCGGCCACGCACGCACGGAGCTCGGGCACGAACGGCGCGAAAGCCTGTGCATTGTACACGCTCGCCCAGCGGCCCTCGCGGTCCGCGATCATCGGCCACAGCGTCACGGGGATCTCCGAGGCGGCGAGCGCGCGGAGCGTCTCCGGCAGCCCGTCGAGCGTCCATGGCCGCACCGCGAGCACGACCTCGAGGCGGTACCGCGCGAGGAGCGCGAGCGTCGCGTGCGTCGTGAGCTCGGTCTGATCGAGCATCTCCACGTAGACGCGGCGACGATTCCGGATAGCCTCGCCGGCATGAAGATCCTGTACGGCGTCGTGGGCGAGGGTATGGGTCATGCGATGCGGTCCCGGGTCGTGCTCGATCACCTCCTCGGAGAGAAGCACGATCTCCACATCATAGCCTCGGGGCGCGCGACGGACTTCCTCCAGAAGCGCTTCGCCGACGTGAGCCAGATCCACGGCCTCCACATGATCTACGAGGACAACCGCGTCCGTCTGGGCAAGACGCTCTGGTCGAACGTGCTCACGGGCGCGAAGGGGATCCCGAAGAACATCGCCGCCTACTTCGACCTCATCCACGAGTTCCGCCCCGACGTCGTCATCGCCGACTTCGAGTCGTGGACGTACCTGTACGCGCAGCTACACCGGCGTCCGGTCCTGTCGCTCGACAACATGCAGATCATCAACCGCTGCACGCACGACGAGGCGATCCTCGACGGCTACCACGCCGAGTTCGAGCTGACACGCGGGTTCATCAAGACAAAGCTCCCGTTCTGCGACGCGTACTTCATCACGACGTTCTTCTACCCGCCGCTCCGCCGGGCGAAGACGCGCCTCTTCCCCCCGATCCTGCGCCCCGAGATCCTCGCCGCGAGGCCGTCACGAGGCGACCACCTCCTCGTGTACCAGACGGCCGAGAAGAACGAGGGGCTGGTCGCCACGCTGAAGAAGACGGGCCTCGAGTGCCGCATCTATGGCATGAAGCGGGGCATCTCGGAGGAGGTGGTCGACGGGAACCTTCGCTATCAGCCCTTCGGCGAGCAGCGCTTCGTCGACGACATGGCCTCCTGCCGCGGCGTCATCGCCGGCGGGGGCTTCACCACGATGGGCGAGGCCGTCTACATGCACAAGCCCATGCTCGCGGTGCCCCTCGAGCGGCAGTTCGAGCAGGTGCTCAACGCGCGCTACCTGGCGCGCCTGGGCTACGGCCACTTCGCGGAGTCGCTGGACGATCCTGCGAGCGTGCTCGACTTCGTGAGGGACCTCCCGCGCTGCGAGGACGCGCTGGCGTCGTATGCGCAGGACGGGAACGCGCTCTTGGTCCGCGCGGTGGACGAGTTCCTGGACAGGGCGGCGTCCGGGCTGGCGTGAGGGGCAGGGGTCTACGCCCCCTGGAGAAACCCGCGCAACGCCGCGTTGAACGGCCCCGGCGCCTCCATGCTCGGCAGGTGGCCCGAGGGGAGCCGCACCTCGCGCGCGCCCGCGATCCGGGCGATCAGCACGCGACCGACCTCCGCGTTGTAAGGCAGATCCTCCTCGCCGGTGACCACCAGCGTGGGCACGCCGATCTCCTCGAGCCGGTCGCACGGCGGCGGATCCGCGAACGCCACGGGGTTCTCGTGCGTCCAGTGGAACGCCGAGTAGTCGGCGAGGATCTCGTCGAGGCGCCGCCCGAGGTCGGCGCGCCTTCGCGCGGCGCCGAACCACGATCCTCGTCGCCAGATCGCCTTGGCCGCGTCGATGCCCTCCTCGCGCGCCGCGCGCTTGACGGCGGCGAACAGGTCGTGGATCTCCTCCGGGAACCGCATGCCGCCGAGCCCCGACGTGCAGACCAGCACCAGCGAGGAGACGCGGTCGGGGTGCTCCAGCGCGAGCTCGAGCGCCTGGTGCGCGCCGATCGAGTGCCCGACGACGCACGCGGGGCCGAGCCCGAGCGCCGACAGGAGCGCCGCCGCGTCGTCAGCGTGGCGGTAGCGCGTGCCGTCGGGGAGCGCGCTCCGCCCGAAGCCGCGCGGATCGAGGCGCACCAGGCGGTGCGCGTCTGCGAGGGCGCGCTGGTCGTCCCACATGCGGTGATCCAGCGTGAATCCGGGGATGAAGAGGACGGGCGGGCCACGCCCCTCGACCGCCGCGTAGAGCTCGGTTCCACCGACGGCGATGCGCCCGCCGTCCACGATCACCTGTCCAGCGGCACGACCGCGAGCGGCTTCACCGCCTCTCGCGCGCGCCGCGGGTCGGACGGATGGAGCGAAGCGGCCGCGTGACCCCGCGGCGGGTCTGGCCGCGCGCTGCCCGAGGGTCGGGACCGGCCTGCGCGCGCCTTCATGCGCGCATCGTCGGCGACTTCCCGACCGCTGGCAAGGCCCCGGGTCCCGTCCGGGCTCCTCGTCGGCAACGCACCCGGAGAGCGTGACCGAGGCCCCCCGGCGCCAGGACCGATCTCGCCGTCACGGCACCGCGGCGACGAGCGCCTGGAGGACCGGCTCCCATCCAGGCGCTGCCCCGCCCGGCGTACGCAACGACAGGCGCTGCTCGAGGTGGAGGAACCGCCCCGAGTCACCCGTCGCGATCGTGCACGCATCGGCGGAGGCCGCGGTGGCGCGCGCCTGCACGTTGGCGCCGCCGCACAGGTTGCAGCCAGAGACGGGGTAGCCCGCGCCGCACAGCCCGACGGTGGGCCCGAGCGGCGTGAGCGCGTCGGCGAAGGCGCGGACGAAGCCTGACGCGGGCCACGCGGTCGGCGTGGCGGAGGCGCTGACGAGCGCGTCCGGGCAGGAGGCGCTGTTGCCGTGGAGCTGCGCGAAGACGAGCGCTGGATCGCGGGTGGACAGTGCGACGTGCGTCGCATGGAACGGCGTGCTCACGGAGTGTGCGACGTCGGAGATCTTGTAAGGCGCAGCCGCCGCGGAGCAGGCGGTCGTCGTGCCGCTGCACGGCGACGGATCCACGTTCGCGCATCGGTGGGCTCCCGACACGAGGAGCCACCGCGCGTTCGCGCGGACGAAGATGTCCACGGCCTCGGTGCCGGTGTTCGTGTCGAAGACGGGGTGCGGCGCCTCCATCACGAGCGGCCGCGAGGCCCCCGGCCGGAAGGCGTACGTGCCCCAGAAGCGTGAGGGAGCAGGCGCCCCCGCGGCGTCCAGCTCGGCCACGACGCGGATCACGGATGCGCCATCGGGGACGGTCACCAGCCTGTAGCCGGCGGGCAGACGGCAAGCCGCCACGTCGTCCCCCGCGAGCGCGAGGACGGCGTCCTTCGCGAACGCGTCGCGATCGGACGCCGTGGGCACGACGAACGCGCCGGACGCGGAGCCGCCGATCGCCTTCATGCGCGTCACGATCGCCGCGACGAGGTCGGTCAGCGTCGAGGCCAGCGGCGCGGGTGGGCACGTGACCGGCCCCGTCTCTTCGCTCCGAACGTCCGCGCGGTCGGTGTCAGGAGCCGCGTCGGACGCCTCGTCGCGGGTCCCATCCGATCCGGCGTCACGGCCGGCCGATGCGGTGCCCTCCGGATCCGCCAGAGCCGGAGACCCACCTGGAATCGCGGCCGTTCCCGTGCCGCAGGAGACCAGGGCGAGCGCGAGGACGAACGGTGCGCGGGGGCCTTTCATCCGTGGCCGATGGTATCACCCATCCGCGCGCTCCGCGCGACAGCGGCGTCCCGGCTGGGCGGGTTGCACCGCCCCGCGTGCGACGCCTGGGGCGCGCTTCAGTCCCGGCCCGATCGCCCGCCGGCATCCGTCGAAGGCAGAGCCGCCAACCCGCCGCTCGACGTGACGTCATCCCCTTGACGGTGCCCCGCCGTCCGCGCGCGTTGCCACGATCGGCGCGTCCTCCTCGCCTGGCGCGGCCCTTGCTCCCTCGCCCTCTGCCATGCAGACACGTTCGAGCAGGTTCGTCGCGGCGGGTGTCCCGCTCTTCTCTCTCGTCGCCCTCGTGTGGTCGTGCAGCTCGGAGAACCCGGGCATGCTCGGTCACTGGTCCTCGGGCCCCGGCGCGATGGACCGATGCGCCATCCCGCAGGAGGGGTGTCCGTGCGCGACCCCGGGCGAGTCTCGGTCGTGCGGCAAGATCAAGGAGCGCTACGACGACTACGTCGCCTGCTCGATGGGCACCCAGACGTGCATCGGCACGGCGTGGGGACCCTGCGTGGGCGACGCCGTCGCGTACAAGAGCGTCAAGCCGCTCGGCGCCTCGATCCACACGCTCGCACTCGCCGACGCGGGCACGTGTGTCGACATGAACATCTGCTCGCCCGACTGCTTCAGCTTCGAGAAGGACAACTCCTTCAACCACGACGCGGGGCCCGACGGCCCGCTCGTCCCGACCGACGCGGGCGGGTTCGTCCTCGCGGGCGAGATCCAGCCCTGCACCGGGCTCCAGTGCAAGGTCTCCACGAGCTGCGCGCCGGGCTCGGAGACGAAGATCACCGGTGTCGTGCGCGATCCTGCGGGGCTGAACCCCGTCTACAACGCGCTCGTCTTCATACCGAACGATCCCGTGGCGCCGCTGCCCACGATCCCCGACGGCGCCGCGGCGGACAGCTGCGGCGGCGCGGGGACGCTGCCCGTCTCGGTCGCGTCGGCCTTCACCGGCGCGGACGGCTCGTTCACCCTGAGGAATGTCCCGAACGGCGTGTCCATGCGGATCGTCATCCAGGCGGGCAAGTGGCGCCGCGACTTCATGTACACGGTGCCCACCGCCTGCACCACGACCTCGTTCGAGGCGACGCCCGCCCAGAAGGACCTGATGCGCTTCCCGCGCACCGAGCGGCGCGGGGCGACCGGCGAGGGCCACATCCCGAAGATGGCGATCGTGAGCGCCTCGTGCGAGCCGATGGACTGCATGATGCGACGCATCGGCGTCGCCGACACCGAGTTCGGAAACTACAGCCAGGCGGGTGGCGCGAACATCCCGACCGCGGGTGCGGTCCCGTACACCGAGCGCCGCATCCACCTGTTCCGCGCGAACGGTCAGAAGGCCGCCTTCGGCACCAACGTCGTCGACACGCCGCCGCGGCGCGAGCTGCTCGGCGTCCCCCCCACCGCCGGCGCGACGAGCCCGCCGCGCGTCATGGGCTACGACATGGTCTTCCTCCCTTGCGATTGCGGCAACGAGTACAACGGGACTCCGGCATCCGAGCGGCAGAGCGTGGCGGACTATGCGGATCGGGGCGGCCGCGTCATGGCCTCCCACTGGGGCCGCGAGTGGATCGAGCACGCGCCCGCCGCGAGCCAGATCCCCACGACCGCCACCTGGCGCGTCTCCGGAAGCCTGGACTTCTTCGGGTACCCTTTCACCGGCGCGAGCAACCCGGAGGGCGCAGCGTTCAGGCAGTGGCTCCTCGTCGCGGGCGCGATCGTGCCGCCCGCCCAGTCCTTCCCGACGAGCCGCGGCACCGGGCGACAGGACGTCACCTACGTGAACACGGCCACGAGCCGCCTCTGGCTGTACGGCTCCTTCTCCAACGTGGTCGCACCGGCGGCCCCGCCGGCGCCGCCCACGGCCGGCGCGCCCGGGATCGCGGCGGACTACACGTTCGACACGCCCGTCGGCGCGTCGGCGAAGTTCGGTCGCGTGATGTTCACGTCGATGCACCTCTCCGATCCCAGCTGGGGACCGTCGCGCACCACGTTCCCGGCCGCGTGCAACACGTCGCCGACACTCGCGCCACAGGAGAAGGCGATGGAGTTCCTCCTGAACAACCTCGGGGCGTGTGTGACGTCGCTGCCCCCGGCAGGCGTCCTCTACAACAACGAGGCTCTGTTCCGCCGGGAGTTCAGCGCTTCTTGCCCGCTCCACCTCCGCCCCGTGTGGCACCTGTTCCAGTGGCAATCGATCACGCCCGACGACTCGAGCATCGTCTTCGTCGGATCGACGGCCGAGACTGCGGCGGACCTGGACCTCGCGTCACAGTTGACCCTGGCGACGGCGCGGGGCCCCTCCGCGGGCACGTGGGTGGGGCTCGACGTCGAGAGCAAGCTCGCGGCCGCCGGCCAGACGTCCCAGTCCTTTCTCCGGGTGGACATGACCCTGAAGCCGTCCACGAACAAGTTCTTCACGCCGACGTTGATCGCATGGCGCGTGAGCTACGACTGCGAGTCGGCGGAGTGACGCAGAACGAGCCGAACGCGCTCAGCCCAGCGCGCTCGCGACCGCGCCGATGATCCCCGGCTCTGTCCCGCAGCATCCGCCGATCACGCGCGCGCCGAGGGCGGACCACGCGCGCGCGGCTTCGACGTACCTGGGCGCCGCCTCTTCGGGCTCCTCGCCGTAGACGTTCGCGTAGACGCCGAACGGGACGCCCGACGCCGCGAGCGCCTCCGCGTAGGGGCGTGTCAGGTCGAGCTGCGTGCAGTTGACGAGCACGATCGCGGCCCCCTCCGCGTGCGCCCGGCGTGCGCCCTCGGCCAGGGCGTCGGGCGTCAGGAGGGCGCCGTCGTAGCCGGGCGTGAGCGAGATCCAGACCTCGAGGCCCGTCTCCGCGCACGCGCGGACCGCGCACGTGGCCTCGTCAACGCTGGCGAAGGTCTCGCACAGGAGGCGATCGGCCCCCGCTTCCGCGAGGGCGCGCGCGGCGAGGCCGTGCTCGCGGAGGTAGGTCTCGCGGGGGTGTGCGAGATCCGGTCGGTAGCAGTCCTCGAGCGGGCCGACGCTGCCGGCGACCGTGTGCCCCCTCGGCACGGCGGCCCGCGCGAGCGCGACGGCCTCCCTGGCGAACGCGCGGAAGGCGTCGCCGAGGACGCGCGGCTGGCACCGGAACGTGCACGCCGTGTGCACGGTCGCGCCCGCGGCCGCGTAGTCCGCGTGGATCTCGGCGACGAGCCCGGGCCGCGCGCGGATCGCCACGGCGCTCCACCACGGGGTGGGAAGCTCGAGCCCTCGCCGCTCGATCTCCGTGCCCATCGCGCCGTCGAGGACGATCATTCGAGAGCAGCCTACCACCCCTGCTTCGTGCTACTTGGGCGAGCGACGATGCCGTTTCCCGATCCGCCCGACCCGCTGCCGCCCACGCCCACGGTCGAGATCGACGCGAAGCTCGCCCGCCTCACGGAGAACAAGCACGCGTGGCTCGCGGTCCCGATCCCCCAGCGCATCGCGTACCTCGAGAGGATCCAGGCCGGCCTGCGCGAGGTGGCCGAGGGCTGGGTCGCGAACGGCGCGAAGCTGAAGGGCCTCGCCCCCGGCGATCCCCTCGTCGGCGAGGAGTGGCTCGCCGGCCCGATGACGACGGCGCGGAACGTCCGCGTGCTCATCGAGGCGCTCCGGGCGAACGGCCAGCCCAAGCACGGCGGCATCGAGACGCGCGGGACGGGTCAGCACGTCGTGCGCGTCTTCCCCCTCACGCTCATGGATCGCCTGATGCTCTCCGGCTACACGGCCGAGATCTGGATCGAGCCGGACAAGGCACCCACGCAGGGCGCCGTGTACCGGGAGCGACCTCAGCAGGGCAAGGTCGCGCTCGTGCTCGGCGGTGGCAACGTGTCGTCCATTCCGCCGATGGATGTACTCTACAAGTTGTTCGTCGAGGACGAGGTCGTCCTCCTCAAGATGAACCCGGTGAACGAGCACGTCGGGCCGCGCATCGAGGCGGCGTTCCGATCGCTCGTGGACGACGGCTTCCTGGCCGTGGTCTACGGCGGGGCCGACGTCGGCGCCTACGCGGCAGGTCACTCCCAGGTCGACACGCTCCACGTCACGGGCTCCGACCGCACGTACGACGCGATCGTGTGGGGCTCGGATCCAGAGGAGCGAGCGCGCCGCAAGGCCGCGAACGACCCCGTGAACAAGAGGCCCTTCTCTGCCGAGCTCGGCTGCGTCACGCCGATCCTCGTGGTTCCAGGCTCCTGGAGCGACCTCGACATCGAGTACCAGGCGCGCCACGTCGCCGGCATGATCACCCAGAACGCGAGCTTCAACTGCAACGCCGCGAAGGTCCTCGTGATGGCGAGGACGTGGCTCCACAGGCTCCCGTTCCTCGAGGCGCTCCACGACGAGCTCCGGAAGGCGCCGCCCCGCAAGGCCTACTACCCCGGCGCCCAGGGCCGGTACGAGGCCTTCCTGTCGGCGTACCCGAACGCGATCAAGCTCGGCGCGGCCGCCGAGGGGGTTGTGCCGTGGACGGTCCTCCCGGGCGTGCCCGCGAACGGAAGCGAGTACGCCCTCTGCAACGAGGCGTTCTGCGGCGTCGTGGCCGAGGTCACCCTCGACCTCGACCAGGCGGGCGTCATGCCGACGCCGACGGGCTTCCTGGAGGAGGCCGTGCGCTTCGCCAACGAGGCCTGCTGGGGCAGCCTGTCGACGACGATCCTGATCGATCGCGACACCGCCATCGAATGCGCGTACGAGCTCGACAAGGCGATCGACGCGCTCCGTTACGGCGGCATCGGCGTGAACTGCTGGCCCGGCGTGCTCTACGGTCTCTGCACCACGACGTGGGGCGCGTACCCCGGGCACCCGCCGACGGACATCCGCTCGGGCGTGGGCGTGGTCCACAACGGGCTCCTCTTCGATCACCCGCAGAAGTCGGTCGTCCACGCGCCGTTCAGGCCGCGCCCCGCCCCGCCGTACGTCGGCGGCGTGAAGCACCTCGAGGAGCTCGGTCGGAGGTCCTTCGAGTGGGAGCTGGCGCCGACGTGGAAGAACTTCCTCCGCCTCGCGTGGACAGGATTGAAGGGGTAGACGTTTCCGGTATCCTCGGCGACCATGGCGAACCGCACCTTCGCGATCGGAGACATCCACGGCGGGCTCGAGGAGCTCGTGACGGTGCTCGACAAGTTCCCCCCCGCCGACGCGCACGACACGCTCGTGCTCCTGGGCGACTACCTCGACCGCGGGCCGAAGTCCGCGGAGGTGATCCGGTACATCCGCGCGGATCTGAAGCGGCGCTTCCCGGGGAAGCTCGTCGTGCTGCGCGGCAACCACGAGGACGGGTGGCTGCGCGTGGCGTCCGGGGGCTGGCCGCACTTCGTGCTCCCGCCCTCGAACGGGTGCCTGGCCACGCTGCGCAGCTTCGAGGGCCGCGTGGTCGACGGCGAGATGCCCAGCTTCGACGAGATCAAGCGCATGCGAGAGGCCTCGTTCCTCCCGCCCGACGTCATCGACTGGATGAACTCGCTCCCGCACTGGTACGAGGACGAGCACGCGATCTACGTGCACGCCGGCCTCATCGAGGCGCAGGGTCAGTGGCTCCACCCGCGGGACACGCCCAACCCGGCGGTGCTCCTGTGGGTGCGCACGATGCGCTTCTTCGAGGCCTACGACGGCAAGCGCTGCGTGTGCGGCCACACGACGACGGACAACCTCCCGCCGGAGCTGTCGACGTTCACGCCCGAGGACCCGCTCGACATGTGGGTGAACGGCAGCGTGGTCGTCATCGACACCGGCTGCGGGAAGGGCGGCTTCCTCACCGGTCTCGAGCTGCCCGCCATGAAGGTGTACGAGTCGCGGTAGCGATCACTCGGACGGAAACAGCTCCGAGAGCGAGAGGAACCGTTCGAAGCGGGACACTTCCTGCTGCGACTCCAGGTACTCGGCGACGCTGACCTCGAAGGCCTGGGCGAACGACTCCTCGATCACGCCGGCCACGACATCGCGCCGCCGGCTCTTGAGGCGCGTCATGCCCCCGAGGAGGGCGGAGCGCGTGGCCTCGCTCGCGAGCCGCTCCTCCACGGTACGTGTCGCGCTCTCGAGGTCGGTGTCCATCGTCTGCAGCCGGTTCGTGGGCACGATGAACCCGAGCGACGCGTCGTTGCGCGCCTGTACCCAGGGCTGGCACTCCGCGCAGAACAGAGGCGACTGAAACGACCCCGTGTGCAGCACCTCGGCGCAGCAGCAGAAGCACAGCTCCACGGCGGTGTTGAAGTCGTAGCTCGGCCAGCCGACGCGGATGGACGCGGTGGGCGACGGGCGGAGCGAGTCGAGGCGGCACGCGCACTTCTGCTGGCGCTCGACCCGATCGTCGCGCGGATCCGTGAACATGCCGGCGAGCTCGCCGCAGCGGCGGCACACGTGCATGTCCCTCGTCACCTCGCGCGCCGGGAAGCGCGTATCGAGATCTCGCGGCGGCTCGCTCAGCCGCTTCGGGTGTGACGAGCCGGTCTGTCTCACGTGCTCCGGACGGTAGCAGCCCGTCCGCGCCGCGACAACGGTCGTCCGCGTGCGCTACCTTCGGCGCATGACCTTCGACCCGAACGCGCCCGCGGCCGAGTCCGCCGGTATCTACGGCCTGCCCCACACCGAAGCGGAGGCGCGCCTCGTGTACCTCCCCGTGCCCTGGGAGGCGACGACGTCGTACGGAGGCGGCACGTCGAAGGGGCCGGCGGCCATCCTCGCGGCGAGCCGGCAGGTGGACCTCCACGACCTCGACGTCCCGCGCCCGTACGAGCCCGGGCTGTACCTCCTGCCCGAGGACCCACGCGTGCACGCGTGGAACGACGCGGCGAAGTCTCACGCGGCGCGCGTCATCGACGCCGCGGTGCACGGCGGAGGCGACGACGCTGGGCTGTCGGCCGCGCGCGCAGAGGTGGACCGGCTCGGCGCCCTCCTGAACCGGTACGTGGAGGAGGAGACCGCGCGGCTCCTCGCGGCGGGCAAGATCGTGGGCGTGATCGGGGGCGATCACGCGGTGCCGCTCGGCGGCATGCGGGCCGTCGCGCGCCGCCTCGGCTCCTTCGGCGTGCTCCACTTCGACGCGCACTCGGACACGCGGCTCGCCTACGAGGGGTTCGCGTTCTCGCACGCCTCGATCATGCGGAACGTCCTCGACACGATCCCGGAGGTGACGAGGATGGTGCAGGTCGGCATTCGCGACGTCTGCGAGGAGGAGGTGGCGTACGTGGCCGGCCAGGGGGCGCGTGTGCGCGTCTTCCACGACCGGGACGTCGCGCGTGCGCGGATGCTCGGCGAGCCGTTCGATGCGATCGCGAGGCGGATCGTCGAGGCGCTCCCGGACCGCGTGTGGATCTCCTTCGACATCGACGGCCTCGACCCGCGCTTCTGCCCCCACACCGGGACCCCCGTGCCGGGCGGCCTCGATCTCGCGGAGGCGGTGCACGTGATGGTCCGCCTCGTGGAGGCCGGCAAGCGCGTGATCGGCTTCGATCTCTCCGAGGTCGCGCCGGACCTCGCGAACCCGCGCGACGAGTGGGACGCGAACGTGGGCGCGCGCCTCCTCTACAAGATGAGCGGCCTCACGCTGGCGAGCCAGGGGCTCCGGGTGCTCGCGTAGTGCGCCTTCCACCGCAGGCGACGTGTTTCACCGGGCCATCGTCGCGACGGCGGGCGGCAAGCGCGGCTGGAACGCCGCGCGTCAGGCCGGCGGAGCTCAGTTGCACTGCGGCTCGTACGGGATCGTCTCGCTGACCATCACCGCGTTCGAGCGGATGTCCGTCGGATCCTTCCGCACGCAGCTCTTGCCCGCCGTCTTGCACGCGGCGGAGGAGGAGATGACCGTCGTGGTCGCGCCGTCGCAGAGGTAAGCGCCGAGCTTGGGATCGTTCTCGTTGCAGTACCAGCCCTTCGGCTTGTTGGAGCACGACACCGGCGTGCACGTCTTCGGCTGCGCGCCCTTGCTGCAGGCCAGGTCGACCTTCTCGCGGCACGCGAAGTCCCACTCGATCGTGCAGCACCAGGGGTCCACCGCGCAGATGGCCGCGGTGCACGAGTTGCACGCAGCGCCGAGGGGCTTCCCCTCCTGACACTCCGTGTGCATCCCGGTGGCGCCGGGGCAGGGGAGGCTGGGCAACGTCGCCGTCGTCGTCGTACCGCACCGCGCGAGCGGGTTCGAGCACGGCAGGCACGCGCCGTACGTCGCGCCGAACTTCTTGCAGTACATGTGCATCTTGTGGTCGCTCGCGCCGAACACCTTGTCGAGGAGCAGCGCCGCGCCGATGGATCCGAGCGGGCCGAACATGTCCCCCGCGACCTTGTCGATGTCGATGGGCGTGCAGTCCGGGTCCGACTTGCACGGCACGCACACGCCGCACGACTTGTCGAGCAGCTCGACCGACGCGCACGCGTGCATCGGGTACTTGATGTTCGCGTCCTTGATCAAGCTGAGGCCCGTGAGGTCGCGCAGCGTCTTGCCGACGTTGTAGTCGAGGCTCACGCTCGCGCAGTTGGTGTCGTTCGAGCACAGCTGCGTGTAGCGCCCGAACGGATCCGGCAGGACGAACACGCCCTTGGCGATGTCCTCGCAGCCGGCGGCGGGGGCGGCGCAGGTGCCCTTGCCGCCGTTGACGGCGAGCTTGCACTTCGTCGTCCCCTCGCAGCCGCCGCAGTCCGCGTCCGAGGCGCACGTGCCGGCGGGGTTGTTGGGCAGGCCGCAGATCTTGCCGCACACGCCGTGCTCGAGATCGCACGACGTGCCGCTCCCGCACGGCTTGTCCTTCGAGCACTGGGCGCACACGCCGCGGTTGCAGACGCGCGCCTCCTTGCCCGGCGCCCCGCAGGCGCCGCAGTCCGCGTCCGATTTGCACACGGCGGGGCACTTCGGGTTGCACGCGTAGCCGGCCGGGCCGAGCACGCACACCTCGGCGCCCGTGCAGTTCGTGAGGTCGTTGGGCAGGCACCCGACGCACTTCTTCGACGCGTCGTCGCAGACCTTGTGCGTGGGATCGCAGGCCGCGCAGTCCGCGTTCGACTTGCACGAGATCGAAGGGTTCGTCGGATCGGCGCCGCAGGTCACGCCGTTGGGCACGCAGTCGCCGAACTGCGTGCAGTACTGGCCCGACGGGCACGTCTTGCCGCCCGCGAGCGCGCCGCACGCGACGCAGCGCTTCTCGTCCTTGTTGCAGGTCGTCTTGCTGCCCGGGCAACCCGCGCAGTTCGCGTCGGTGCGGCAGCTGTTGACGAGGCAGAGGGGCTTCTCGCCGCTGCCTCCGCCGCCGCCATCCCCCGGGCCGAAGTTCCCGAAGTTGGGATCGTTCGACGCCGCGTCGTCGCCGCAGCCCGGCAGCAGGACGGCGATCGCAGCCGCAGACACGAGAGCCCCGATCACCAGTCCGCGGAAGGAGGTCATGGGCGGCATTTTACTTCATTGTCGAAGCGGATCACGGAGGCATCGGGTGGATCCGCCGCAATCCATCACCATCCGCAATTTCACCGGAAAATAACAGGGAGTGGTTATCCCACACTTCGGCACAACTCGTGCGAGGCCTCTCACCGCCATGCATACCAGAGCCGCCCTCGTCGCCCTCGTCGCCCTCGCATCCTCGTCCGCCGTCGCCTGCACGCACGAGGTCGGCGACGACGCGAGCGAGGAGTCCGAGCTGACGAGCAACACCGCGCTCGCCCGCGAGCTTTCGTTCCAGGGCAAGGTGTTCGTGCGCGCCGGCGCCTCCGACCAGGAGGTCGAGAGCGCGGTGAAGTCGCAGACGCAGACCGCGTTCGGTCCGCTCCGCACGTCGGAGATCGCGGTCAACAGCCGCGAGCTCAAGGGGGTGGATCCGGGGACGTTCCGCAAGCGGCCGGTGAAGGTCGTCGACCCCACCGTCTCGCTCGACGCCGCCACCGACATGCTCGAGGTGACGTACACCTACAAGGACGACGCGGTGGTCGCGAAGCGCTACGCGAGGAGGACGAGAGCACCCATCGCGCTCATGAGCCCGGACTACCGGCAGCACGCCGAGCGCGTGCTGCGCGAGTGCACGCCGAACGACGCGCACGCCCGCGAATTCTCCGGGACGCTCTGGTACGTGTTCGAGCCCAGCGTCCCCTCCTGCAGGACCGCCATGGAGACCGAGGCGCGCAAGATCGACAGCGACCGGCTGCGGCTGCGTGACGCGCGCACGCAGGTCCCGAAGTCCGAGGTCAGCCGCCTCTACCTGCCCGTGACGGCGAAGCTCGGCGCGGACAAGACGAACAAGGGCCAGAGCTACCCCGAGTACGATCGCCTGTACACGGGCGGCGTCGAGCCGGGGAAGCTCGTCATCGGGCTCGTCTACGGCATGCTCGACCACGACCGCACCGGCGGGCCCGAGACGGACTACGGCTACTCCCAGTACCTCGACAACTACCGCGAGGTGATGACCGAGCTCCCCGCGCTGAAGATCACGAAGATCGAGCCCCAGGCCAGCCTCGACAACATCCGCCTGGCGTCGGGCAAACAGGTCTCGCTGGACCTCCGGGGCCTCATCGACCTCGAGGACGGCGGCGGGCCGGCAAACCTCTCGTACACGGAGAAGGGCGAGCTGAAGAAGCTCGCGGGGCAGGTCCTCTACAAGCACTGGATCACCGCCGAGGCGCCCGTGAAGGTGAAGATCGGCACGGCCGCCGAGAAGACGGTGACGATCAAGATCCTCAGCTACTTCGGCGCGGAGAGCGACTCCGCGCCGCACAAGGTGGCCATCAAGAACAGCGACGTCTTCATCTACAACGGGCACTCGTACATCGGGTTCGGGCCCCTCGACCCGAGCCGCTTCACGGCGGCGGACTTTCCCCCGAGCTACCAGATCCTCTTCGTCGACGGCTGCGTCTCGTACAACTACTACGAGAAGGACTACATCCCGCTGAAGTCGGGCGGCACGCGGAACCTCGACCTCATCACGAACGGCCTCGAGGCGCCCTCCTACCGATCCGGCTACGCGCTCGGCCGCTTCGTCGCGACCCTGGTGAACGGCAAGCAGGCGAGCTACCGCGAGCTCCTCACGTCGGCATCCTCGACCGAGGCCCTGCGCGTGGTCGATGGCGAGGTCGACAACAAGTGGTCGCCCACCGCGACGCCGATCCTCGTGCGGAAGTGAGGTAGACGCGGGTCTGTTTCGCCGGGTATGAAGGGAGTTTGTCGGCCTCGCGCAAGATCCGCGACCGGAACGTCCTGGTCGTGTACGCCGCGGTCCTCCTCGTGGGGATCGCGTACGGCGCTTCGACCGGCGTGCTGTCGATCCATCTGAAGGGATACGGGTTCGGCAAGGGCGAGATGGGCGGGCTCGCCGCCGCGTTCGCCACGGGCATCGTGGCGACCTCGCTCCCCGCGGGCTGGCTCGTGCGGCACCTGACGGCGAAGCGCACGCTCCTGTTCGCGCTGCTCGGCTACGCGATCACGACCGGGACGTTCCCGATGTTCCACACGTTCGTGCCCTGCGCGATCTCGCGGTTCCTCGACGGCGGGCTCAGCGTGTGCGTCTGGGTCGCGTGCGAGACCGTGCTGCTCGAGCGAGCGCGGGACGACGAGAAGGCGTACGTGATGAGCCTCTACGCGATGTGTTTCGCCGGCGGCTACATCGTCGGGCCGCTCGTCGCGAGGCCGCTCGTCGACGGTCGTCCGACCGGGCTCGCGTTCTGGCTCGCGAGCGCCCTCGCCCTGGCGTCTGCGGCCGTCGTGCAGTCGCAGCTCGAGCGGGCGAACGGCCAGCGCACGTCGGCCAGCGGAGAGCGGCCAGCGGACGCGGAACGTCGGCCAGCGGACGTCGGGCAGCCGGGCGAGGACAGCCGACCGCCGCTCTCCGGCGGCGACATCCTCTGGCGCATCAAGAACAGCTGCTTCGCCACCTTCGGCTACGGGTACTTCCAGGCGTCCGTCGTCCTGTTCCTGCCCCTCTTCCTCATCGAGAAGCGCGGGGTCCCCGAGAACGACACGATCCTCATCACCGCGTTCTTCGCCGCGGGCATGCTCCTCTTCACGAGCCTCGCGGGCCGCATCGGGGACAGGCTCGGGCACCTCTACTTGATGCGCGTGCTCGCGACGGTCGGCACCGTGATGATCTTGAGCTTCGTCTTCCTCACGAAGTTCTGGCTCATGTGCGGCGCCGTCTTCGTGGCGGGCGCGACGCTGGCGTCGATCTCGCCGGTCTCGCTCGCGCTCCTCGGCGTCGTGACGCCGAAGCGGGATCTCGCGCGTGGGAACGCGATCTACAACGCCTTCTACGCCGGGGGCATGCTCCTCGGCCCGCCCACGTCGAGCTTCCTCTTCACCACGCAGGGCGGCGAGGCGATGCTCTATCACCTCGCGGCGCTCTGGTGCGCCTTCGTCCTGTTCACCCTCGTGTTCATGCGCGACGACCCCGCGGCCGCGCGCCGCGCCGCCGCGCGTCGGGCGGCGCTCCCGGGTTGATGCGGGGCGGGAGATCCGCGGCGCTGGCGGCCGTGGCTCCCGTCTCCTATCCTGCAGCCATGCGAAGCGCGCGCGCGACGTGGTCGTTCCTGGGGCTCGCGCTCGCGGCGTGCGCGGGCTCGCCACCCCCCGCGACCCCGAAGGCAAGGCTCGACGAGACCGTCCCGGCGAACTCCGCGTTCGAGAAGCCTCCCGTGCGGGCGGCTCCGTCCGGCGAGGACGTCCCCGCGGAAGCGCCGCCGCCACCGCCCGCCGCCCCACCGCCGCCCGTGACGCCCGCTCTCCAGGCCGCACAGAACGTGGCTCCGGCCCAGCCCCTCGTCCCGGCTTCACGTGGCCCGAAGGTCTCGACGCAGGAGTGCGGGAAGCTCTTCGATCGCTACATCGAGCTCGCCGTCGGCTCGAACCCCGAGCTCGCCGCGGTCACCAGGGACATGATCTCGCAGGCGCGGGCGGGCGCCTCCGCGCAGAAGGGCGACCCGTGCGTCACCGAACCGCCGACGCGTGCACAATACACGTGTGGGATGGGCGCGAAGACGACCGCGCAGTGGGAGACGTGCCTGAAGTGACGCGGCTCTCCCGGCGCCGCCTCGCGCTAGGAGCGCTCGCGGCGTGTGCCTCGTCGCCGCTGGCGCCGCGCGCGCGCCTGGCCCGCGCGCAGGTGAGCCAGGAGCTGCTCCGTGCGCGCGAGACCACGATCGAGGGACGTCGGGTCACCTTCTTCGTGCCGAAGGACCGGGCGGAGGGCGAGCGGCTCCCCTTCGCCGTGCTGCTCCACGGGCTGGGCGAGACGGGCGATCCGCGCATGGGCGCGTGGGCATGGGCGGAGCGGTACGGCCTCGTCTCCGCGTACGAGCGCCTCCACCGCGCCCCCGTCGCGCGCACGATGGAGCGCAGGGATCTCACCGACGAGACGCTGCAGGACGTGAACAAGCTCCTCGACGCCAAGCCCATGCGGAGCATGGCGTTCGTGTGCCCGCACATGCCCAACATCCAGACCGCGCCCGAGGCGCGCGGGTACGCGGACTTCCTGCAGAGGCTCCTCCCCGTCGCGCGGAAGGAGGCCCACCTGACGGAGGATCCGACGAAGACCTGCCTCGCCGGGTGCTCCCTCGGATCGTTCGTGGGCATCGAGGCGTTCCTGAAACACCCCGGGTCGTGGGGAGGCTACGCGGGCGTCCAGACGGCCGTGTTCGACACGTCCGCGGACGCCCTCGCGGGGCGCCTCGAGAGGGTCGCCGACGACGGCGCGAAGGATCTCTTCTTCTCGACCAGCACCCTCGATCACTACCGCAAGTCGACGGAGGCCATCGTCGCCGGCCTCGGTCGGCGCGGCGTGCCCTGTACGTTCCGGCTCTCCCCCGGCCCGCACGATCAGCCGTGGCTGCGCGAGGTGGGCACGCTCGAGATGCTGCTCTGGATGGACCGGCGCGCCGGGATGTGGGTCACGGGCGCGTCTTCGCCCTGATCGCGGGCGTGACCCGGGGTGCGATCTTCATGGTACGTTCGCGTGGTCTCCGTGAGCGAGAACCCCCTCCTCCAGATCGCCACGCCGATCCCGTGGAGCGAGATCCGCCCGGCGCACGTGGTGCCGGCCGTGACGGAGCTCCTGGCGCGGACGCGCGCGGCGCTCGACGCGATCCGGACGGCGCCCTTGTCCTGGGACGGCGTCCCGGGCGCGCTCGATCTCGCGACGCTGGGTCTCGATCACGCGATGGGCCTCGCCTCGAACCTCGAGAGCGTCATGAACGACGCGGCGATCCGCGAGGCGTACGGCGCGGTCCAGGGGCCGACGAGCGAGCTCTACGCGAGCATCCTCACCGACGCTGCCCTCTTCGCGCGGATGAAAACGTACGCCATGACGGACGAGGCGCGCTCGCTCGACGGCCCCCGACGCCGCTACCTCGACAAGACCCTCGCGGACTTCTGCCGCAACGGCGCCGAGCTCGACGCCCGTGGGAAGGAGGAGCTCACCGCAATCGACGTCGAGCTCACGAAGATCACGCTCCAGTTCGGGGAGCACGTGCTCGACGCGACGAACGCCTTCGAGCTTCTCGTCCCCGAGGAGCGCCTCCGGGGCCTCCCGCCCGGGGCCCTCGCGCAGGCCGTGGCCAGCGCGCGCACGAAAGGGAAGACGGGCGCGCGCCTCACGCTCTCCGCGCCGTCGTACCTCCCCGTGATGATGTACGTGGCCGATCGAGGCATCCGCGAGGCGATGTACCGAGCGAACGTCACGAGGGCGTCCAGGGAGAACGCCCCCCTCGTGTCGCGCATCCTGTCGCTTCGCCAGCGCAAGGGTCGCCTCCTCGGCTTCGCGAGCTTTGCGGAGCTGGTCCTCGACGATCGCATGGCGCGCTCCCCCGCCGACGCGATGGGGTTCGTGAGGCGGCTCGAGGTCGCGCTCGGCGACGCCTACCGGCGCGAGAACGAGGAGCTGCTCGCGTTCGTGGGGAGCTCGCCCGGGGGCGAGGACCTCGGGAGCCTCGAGCCGTGGGACATCGCCTACTTCTCGGAGCGCCTCCGCCGGGATCGGTACGCCCTCGACGAGGAGACGCTCCGCCCGTACTTCCCGCTGCATCGCGTCCAGGAGGGTCTCTTCTCGATCGCGCGGGCCCTCTTTGGCGTGACCATCGATCGCGCGCATGACGGGTCCGTCTGGCACCCGGACGTGACGGCCTGGACCGTCCGCGACGCGTCGGGCGCCCGGCTCGGGAGCTTCTACCTGGACCTCTTCCCGCGTGAGGCGAAGAAGGACGGCGCGTGGATGGCCGGCCTCGTCGATCGCCTCCACGGGACGCCCCGCGAGCGCGAGAACGTCGCCCTCATCGTGGCGAACCTCACGCCTCCCGTGAACGGCCGGCCGGCGCTCCTCACGCACCGCGAGGTCGAGACGCTCTTCCACGAGTTCGGCCACATGATGCATCACGTCCTCTCGGACGTGCCGGTCCGGAGCCTCTCGGGCACCCGCGTGCTCGCCGACTTCGTGGAGCTTCCGTCGAAGATCATGGAGAACTGGTGCTGGGAGCCCGACGCCCTTCGCCTGTTCGCGGCCCACCACGAGACGGGCGAGCCCATTCCGTCCTCGCTCGTGGACAGGATGCAGCGCGCGCGCACGTTCCGGGCCGCGAACGCGATGATGCGCCAGCTCGGCTTCTCGACCGTGGACCTGCTGCTCCACACGACGTTCGATCCCGAGCAAGGGGACGTGCTGGCGTTCGCGCGCGAGGCCTTCCAGCGGTTCTCGCCGACGGTCCTGCCCGAGGACTACGCGATGATCGCCTCGTTCTCCCACCTCTTCGGCGGCGCGTACGGGTACGCGGCGGGGTACTACTCCTACCAGTGGGCGGAGTACCTCGACGCGGACGCGTACACGGAGTTCGCCGCGCGCGGTGTGCTCGACGGCGCCACGGGCGCGCGGTTCCGCGACGAGATCCTTGCGCGCGGCGACGGCGAGGATCCCCGGGTGCTGTACCGGAGGTTCCTCGGGCGGGAGCCGAAGGTGGACGCGATGCTCGCGCGGCTCGGCGTGCCCGCTACTCGTTGTTGATCCACCCCAGCATCGCGTCGATGTACCCCTGCTTCCCGGCAGCCGGCACCTGATACGGGTGCGTCCCCCCGCCCGTCGGGGCGACGATGATGTTGCTCAGGGGCTTGTTCGCGCGGTTGACCTGGGTCAGCGCCTGGGCGCACGCGGCGGTGTTGTCCTTGTTGACCTTCTGCATGTCGAGCGCGCCCGTGGCCTGCGGGCTCTGGCCGGCGTGGCAGCTGAGGCACGTGTTGGCCTGGATCGCGGGCACCGCGCTCGTCACGTAGGTCGCGGCGGACTTGCAGCCTCCACCGCCCGTGCCCGCGTCCTCGATCGCGGCCACCTCCAGCTTCTCGAAGCCGATCGCGAGCTTGTTCGTGTCCGCCCAGTCGAACAGGAACATCGTCCCCGTGCCCATCTGCGCCGACTTCCCCGCGGGGACCTTCATGTCGACGATCGACAGCGAGTCGACGGGATCCTGCACCTTGTCCTTGCCCTTCGGCACGACGTAGAAGATGGGGTGCTTCGCGCGCACGCCGGTGCCCGCGGGCGCGACCAGCGTGAGCTTGGAGAACGTGATGATGTTCCCCGAGCGCGTCGCGTTCCACGTGACCTTCGTCCCGCTGACGCCCACCCCGGCCTTCGACACGTCCTGCGTGTTCGCGCCGATCACGAGGTCGAACGCGTCCGTCGTCGGAATCGCCTTCGACTTCAGGATCTCGGCCTCGAGCACCAGCCACCGGATCACGCCGTCGCCCACGGCCTTGTTGGGCCCGTCGAGGGCGGGTCCGGCGTGCGCGCCCCTGAGGTAGATCTTGCTCTGGTACGGATCCTCCGTGACGGCGCCCGGGAACGCCTTGATCGCGAGGTACGGATCGGGTCCCTTGAGCCACGGGTAGGGTCCGTTCGACTGGTCGCCGTGGCAGCTCTTGCCGCACAGCCGCAGGAGGTCCGGCTCGACGAGGCGGAACGCCGCCTCCGCGCGCGTCGCGAGCGACGCACCCTCGCCCGCGTCGACGTAGTACGAGCCGTAACCCCTTGGCGTGTACGCGCCTCCCTCCTCCTCGCAGCTCGCGAAGCCCGCGATCACGGACGGGGCGCACACCATCGCGAGGAGGCCAGAGCGGAGGCGCGACATCCAGCGCTCAATATAGCCAGGGGCCGGAACATGTGCGAGACGAGATCCACGTGACCGCAAACCTTGCAGCGCCCGACGGGCCCCCCGACGCACGGCCGCCCGTCGCGATCACCGTCGGTGCCGTCCTGCGCGAGCGGCCCTTCGCGCTCTACCAGGGCGCCCGGGTCCTGTCCTTGCTCGCGGTGCAGATGCAGGGCGTCGCCATGGCGTGGCAGCTGTACAGGATCACGCACGATCCGCTGTCGCTCGGCCTCCTCGGCTTGAGCCAGTTCGTGCCGCAGATCTCGCTCTCGCTCGTGACCGGCCTCGTCGCCGACCGGGTGGACCGGCGCGGGATCCTCGTGTGCACGCACCTGCTCGTGCTCCTGTCGTCGCTCGCGCTCCTCGCGCTGTTCGCCTCGGACGTCCGATCGCCGTCGATCGTGTACGCCGTCTCCGGCGCGATCGGCGTGGCGCGGGCGTTCGGCGCTCCGGCGGGTCAGGCGCTCGCGCCGACGCTCGTACCGCGGGCGCTGTTTCCGAAGGCGGTCGCGCTCGCGTCGTCGGCGTGGCAGCTCTCGCTCGTCGTCGGCCCCTCGGCTGGCGGTCTTCTGTTCGCGTGGACGGACGGCCCCCGACCCGTCTACATCGTGTCCGCGGTGGCGATGGCCGCGTCGCTCGTGCTGCTCTTCGCGATCCCCCGACCGGCGGCCACGCCCGACCCGAAGGCGCTCTCGCTGCGCGCCGTGTTCGAGGGGCTGTCCTACGTCTTCTCGAACAAGGCGGTGCTCGGATCGATGTCCCTCGACCTGTTCGCGGTCCTGCTCGGCGGCTCGGTCGCGCTCCTGCCAGCGTTCGCGAAGGACACGCTGCACGCCGGGCCGTTCGCGTTCGGGGTCCTGCGGAGCGCGCCCGCGCTCGGCGCGGCGTCGATGGCGCTCTTCCTCGCCTACCGGCCGATGCGGCGGCGCGCCGGGCCCCGGATGCTGGTGGCCGTGTTCGTCTTCGGGCTGTCGACGATCGTGTTCGGGCTGTCGACGAGCATCCCCCTCAGCGTGGCGGCCCTCTTCGTCGCTGGCGCCGCCGACATGATCAGCGTCGTGGTGCGCCTCACGCTGGTCCAGCTCCGCACGCCGGACGAGATGCGCGGTCGCGTCGCCGCCGTGAGCACCGTGTTCATCGGCGCCTCGAACGAGCTGGGCGAGTTCGAGTCCGGCGTCGCCGCGGCATGGCTGGGCACCGTCGGGGCCGTCGTCGTGGGTGGCGTCGGGACGTGCGTCGTCGTGCTCCTCTGGGCCCTGCTGTTCCCGGCACTCCGCCGGATCGACCGCGCCGAGGAGGATGGCGTCGCGTGATCCCGTTGTGATAGTCTGGCCCGCCGTGGCCGCGGATGACGAGAGTCTCGAGGAGCACCTCGCCAGGCCGCAGCCCTGGGAGGCGATCGTGCGCCTCTTCCTCGCCGTGGGCGACGAGCTCGTCTCCGCCCGCGAGGCGCGCCCCGACGTCGGGCTCGACGACGTGCGGATCTCGAAGGAGGGCCAGATCCGCCTGCGCCAGCTCGTCCGCGAACAGGAGGAGGCGCGCGGCGCTCCCGTGGAGGCCGACGCCTTCAGCTTCTCGCTCGCGCTGTACGAGGCCCTCTACGGAGAGCCGCCGTTCGAGGCCGACTCCCCGGAGGCGTTCGCGGCCGCGGTCGCGAAGGGGCCGCGCGAGCGGCCCGCCGACACGCTGGTCCCCGCGCGGATCCACGCCGTGGTCGCGCGCGGTCTCAGGGGGGAGAGCGCGAAGGATCGCTACGTCGACCTCGGCGACATGCTCGACGACCTGGGGGCCGCGCTCGATCTCGCCGACAAGCCGGAGAAGCGCCGGCCACCTCCTTTCGCCCTCCCCATCGTGCTCGCCGCGTCGGCCACCGTGCTCTTCCTGGCAGGTGTATTCTACACGCACAAGCGCGAGGAGCGGGAGCGTGGGCGCCTGCCGCTCGTCCTCGAGGCACAGGAGGCGGGCGCGACGTGCATGAGCCGGACCGCGGCCTGGGACGCGGTGTGGTCGCCCGAGAAGAAGAAGGAGCTCTCGCGCGCCTTCGAGGAGGACCGCCTCGCGCCGCACTACGCCAAGGACGCTTTCCGGCGGCTCGACGAGGCCACGGTGGCGTACGTCGCGGACGCGAAGGTCGCAGAGGATGCCGCCTGCGCGCCGAAGAAGGGCGGTGCCCGCGAGTGCCTGGATCTGTTGCGGTCGGATCTCGCCGCGCTCCTCGCCACGCTCTCCGCCGAGCCATGGGGATCGCACGTCCACCGCGCGGCGACGGCCGTGCTGGCGCTCGACCCGCCCGTGTCCTGCGCGGAGGCGGCGCCGGACGAGCTCCCGCCGGCGGTGATCGTGGCCGCGTGGCAGCTCTACACGACCACCAACCAGCGGGCGCACGTCTCGGCGCTCCTCGGCGATCCGGCGCGTGGGCCGCGCG
This sequence comes from Myxococcales bacterium, assembly GCA_005777185.1. Classification (GTDB taxonomy): domain Bacteria; phylum Myxococcota_A; class Polyangia; order Polyangiales; family Polyangiaceae; genus SXNL01. The sequence continues at coordinate 186 of SXNL01000283.1, read as the reverse complement.
CCTTCGATGCGCAGAAGCCGGGCAGCGACCGGCGCAAGGCGGCCGCCTGCGCCGTCGCGCGCGCGGTGATGGCGGACGCCGAGGACGGGCGCCTCGACGCCGCGGCGTGGGAGCCACGGTACGACGCGCTCATCGACGCAGGCCTCGGCGACCTCTCGGCGTTCGTGCGGCAGGCCCGTGGCGGTG
>SXNL01000282.1 GCA_005777185.1 Myxococcales bacterium | reverse complement strand
GACGCTCGGCCCGTCTTCGTCGGGCTCGGGCACGGGCTCGGGCTCGGGCTCGACGTGAGGAAATGAGGGGATGCCTCAGGCCCGGGGCCGCAGGACCTCAGGGGGCGCTCGCTACGTCAGCGCGTGCAGGTACGCGTAGTGCTCCTCGCCCAGCTCCTCCTCGGAGACGCCCGGTGCGCCCATTCCCGGCCGGAGGTAGATGGCGTCGCTCCGGACCGACGAGAAGTTCATGAGAGGGACGGCGTCGAGGAGGTGCATCATGGTCGCCTTCTGCCACATCTGGTCGTCGGGGATCCGGCAGCGCTCGCAGAGGAAGCGATCGGTGGCGCCCCCCTTGCCGAGGAGGAAGAGGAGCGTCAGGAACACGTGGCGCCGGCCGCCGCGGAACGGGCTCTCCGCGCGCGGCTCGAGGGCGTCGGCGACGGTCCCCTGGGTCCACGACTGCCACTCCGCCTCCGCGCGATCGGGCTCCTCCACGTAGTCCCACACGCCGCGCTCGATGAGCATGCCGTGGGGCCGCAGGATCTCGAGGACGCGACCGTAGAACGCGTTCTTGCCCTGGAAGTTCTGCCCCGGGGGCGCGGCCGCGAGGAGGGCGGCGAGCTCGTCGTGAAACGCGTGGGCCTGAGGGAGGCCCATGAACACCTGGATGCAGAAGAGGGTGTGCTTCACGTCATCCTCCCGACGACGAGCTCCCCGAGCCTGTTCGACCCCACGAGCCCGAGCGCGTGGTGCCGACCGTCCGGCCCGAGCTCGACACGATACCGACGGACCCGTAGCTCGGCGGGCGACTCTTCGACATGCCCGTCCCCGAGCCCGTGAACGGCGTCGTCCGGTACGACGGGCGGTACGATCCGCGGAGAATGGGGCTCGTGAAGGTGCTGTACGGGCGGGCGGGCTGCCCCCACCCGTAGTGCGGCCAGAAGTACCAGTGCCGCGCGCTGTAACCCCCGTAGTAGTACGGGTGATACGCGTAGCCGTACCCCTTGCTCCGCGTGCCCGCGTCGAGCGGTCCGTACGTGTCGCTCGCGCCGCTCCCGCCGGGGGAGGATCCCGGCTCCGGCGAGAAGTCGGTGTCGGCGATGTTCCTGAGCTCGATGCCCGCGGACGCGTAGGCCACGAAGTCGTCGTTGAGATCGTCGGCCTCCTCGTTCGGGTTCTGGCTGACGTGGAGGACCTGCTTGACGCCGAGCGCGCCGAGCTGCGCGGCCGAGGGGACCTTGGCCATGTAGCGGTTGTCGAAGCGATCGGACTCGTCCGAGTAGGCGGCCAGCCGCGCGCGATCGAGGACGAACGCGGGCGGGGCCGAGGAGGGCCGGGCCCTCCGGCGCTCGGCGAAGAGGGCCTGGTAGTAGGCCGCGGCGCCGAGCGTCTGGTGGGCCGGGACGACGCCCTGCGGGTGCGGCCAGCCGTCGAAACCGAAGACCGGATCCAGGCGATCGGCCAGGCCGGCCGCGAAGGCGACGGCGAGCGGTCCGGGCAGGTCGACGATCACGGCGCGACCGCCCGGGGCCCCTTCGAAGAGAGAGGCCATGGCGCGGCCGCGCGAGAACGCCTTCTCCATGTCGGCCGTGAAGAGCGGGACGAGCACCTCGTGGAGCGGCTTGAAGGGCTCGAGGTTCGTGGGGTTCTTGGGCGTGGCCATGAGCGACTGGAACAGCGTCGCGACGTAGAACGGCGCGAGGGAGAGGGAGGTCGGCGCAAGCTCATCGACCATCCGCGCGAGCGCGGCGCGGTCGAACGGCTCGCCGCCCGCGAGGTTCGGCGTGACCTCCACGACGGCGGGCGCCGTGCTCGTGGTGAAATCCGCCGTGCCTGCGCCGACGTTCCAGCCGTACTCCTGCTGGGCCTCGAGCGACGCGCGCGATGTCGTCGACGTCGTGCTGCTCGAGGACGGCGCCATGGCCACGCACGCGCCCATGCCCACCGCGAGGGCCCCGAAGGCGCCGAGCGCGATCAGGGCGCTCCTTCGCGCCACCGGATCGCCCGCCGACATCCCCTCGTACCACCATCGCGCCCCGACGATCTCGGCGTGCGTGTGGTGCTCCACGCGGACGAACGGAAACACGCTCGTCATGGCCCCTCGCACAGCACCGGCACGGTCAGGGAGCGGGCGTCGGTGGGTCCGTCGGCTCGACGGACGTAGATGCCCGCCGCGCGGCCCGCGACGAGGTAGAGGCCGTGGTTGGTCGAGGCGCCGTCACCGCTCTCGATGAAGCGCTCCTGGGCGATCCACCGGCCGGGCCGCGCGTTGGCCACGCAACCCGTCCACAGCGCGTCGTCCACGAGGGCGCCGACGACGACCTCGTCGCCCTCGGCGCCGTAGTCGCTCTTCAGGACCCAGCGCTCGCGCTCGGCGCTCACCTGCTCCGGGTGGAGGGCCTCGAGGCGAACCGTGTAGGGTACATGTGTTCGGATCGTGTCGGCGGCGGGCGGGGTGAAGAGGTCGATGCGCTCCCACATCAGGGCCATCGCGCGCTTGTTCTGCGTCACGACGGCGCCGAAGGGGTTGATCACCGACGTCTTCCCCTCGAGCTCCGCTTCGACGAGGATCGCGAGCGGGCCCGCGAGCGGGAGCGGATCCGGGAACGGATCGTCATCCATCCAGACGCCGAAGCGCTCGCCCCACCAGTCGGTCTTGTAGTGGCGGAGGACCACGTCACAGGGGCGGCCGAAGAGGCACGCCTCCTTGCGCGGCCCCTGCGCGAGGTTGAAGGGGGAGCCGAGGATGGCCTGGTGACCACGCGCCGCGAGCCATCGCTGGTAGAGGCGGACGAGCGGGAGATCCTCGGTGAGATCGGTCGGGAAGACGATGCCGACGGTGAGGGGCCCTCGTGCCGGAGCGAGCCGCTCGACGAGGTCCATCACGCGCGCCTCGAGGCCCTCGTTCGGATCCAGGAGTTCCGGGCGCGTTCGACGCGCGAGCTGGCCGGTGACCACCGCCTCGGCCTGGCCCGTGGGCGTGTCGCTGTTGAGCTCGGTGATCCGGAGGCCATCCTCCGTGTCGAACAGATCCAGGCGCGCGAGGCCGTGCCACGCGGGGCACGCGGCCTGCCACATGAGCCTCTGACAGGGTGTCAGCTCGAAGAAGTCGTCGAGCAGCGCCGGGCTGCGCCGGCAGGCCTGCGCGACCTCGTCGTAGACGCCGGCCACGTCCTCCGCGACCGACGCCATCGCCTCGAGGCGGTCGGCCGGCAAGACGAGCGGATCGGCGGTGAAGCGAGGCCCCCCTCCGAGGTACGGATCGCAGATGATCCCCGTGCGGAGGAGCTCGCGCGCGAACGCCTCGGGGGTCACCCGATCCTCGTCAGCGCGAGCGCGGTGCCGATGTAGCTCGCGGCCTCGAGGGCGGCCATCGCGACGTTGCGTTCGCGCGCGATCACGTGGTCGAGCTTTCCCTTGTGCAGCGAGAAGCCGCTCCCGAGCAGGATCGTCTGCACGAAGACCTGGCGCACCACGTACAGCGCGAGGCCATAGACGAGCGCCGCGCCGTACCCCTTCAGCGACGACACCCAGCCGGTGAAGGTGCCCTCGACGGCGCGACCGATGAGGATCGAGAGGGCCACCGTGATCCCGCCGTAACTGAGCGCCGCCGCGAGGTTCTCGCCGAGGATCTCCTCCGCGTCGTCGTAGCTGGTCAGCGCACGGAACAGCACGACGTACAGGTGCAGCGTCGCCTGCGCGATCGCGAAGAACGCCACCGACAGGCCGAGCGACCGCCAGTCGTCTCCGCCGACGGCCTTCGCGGTGATGATGCCCGTCGCCACGGAGTGCGCCGCCGCCGCGACGCCCGCCGCGGCGTTGCCGCGATCCAGCTCCGGCAAGAGGCGCGCCCTGAGGAGGGCCTTCATGCCGAGCCGCGAGGTGACGGAGAAGACGAGCACCGCCGTGACGCCGAACGCGCTCGCGAACATCAGATCCTTCGCGACGTCCTCGCCGTGGACCACGTTGGCCACGACGCCGGCGGCGATGAGGAACACCGAGAGCACGTCCCCCCCGTGGAGGACCGTGCGGGCCACGTTGCCCTTCTCGATCGACCGCCGCAGGTGTTCCTCGCGGCCCACGATCCGCACGACCCCCTGCTGCACGACGAGCAGCACGACCGCGAGCACGAAGGCGAACACGACCGGGTACGCTGCGCTCTCCAGCATCGTGTTGCGAAAGCTAACCGAAGCGCGGCCAATCCTAGCAGAAATCGGCGTGCAACCGCGCGACCGCCCGGTGGTACGATGCTGCGGGGTGCTGACGACATCGGCCACGAAACGCGACGCGCGGACCCGCCGCCCCCTCGCCACCCTCGCGCGGCGGCTGGCTACCCTGCTCGTGCTCGCGGTGCTGGCCTCCACGCTCCTGGGCTGCAAGCAGGAGGGGATCGTGCTCACGAGCTGGAGCATCCAGGCGGCGGACGGGTGGCACCCCGTCACCGTGCCCGGTCACCTCGACGGGTACCTGAAGAAGAGGCCCGAGCGCTACGTCCTCCGGACGCGGGCGGCGCTACCGAGGGAGATGTGGGGCGAGGAGCTGACGTTCGCCATCCCCGAGCTGGCCGCGATGACGGAGCTCGAGGTCAACGGCACGCCGACCGCGGCGATCGACACGTCCCTCTACGATCGGTACCGGATCAGCGGCCCGCACCGGTACCGCATCTCGAAGGAGCAGAGCGCCCTCCGCGAGGTCACGCTCGAGCTGACGGTGCACCATGCGTGGCTCAGGAGCGGGTGGTTCGACTCCATCCCCGAGGTGACGCGCAGCAGGCTCGGCTCGACGCGGCTCGTGGCCGTCAGCCAGTTCAACGCGATCTGCGCGATCGTCGCGGTGGTCGTCGGGCTGGTCGTCACGATCCTGTACTTCTTCATCTACCTGTCCATCGTGGGGCCGGAGCGTCGCGCGTACGGCATCTTCGCCATCGGCGGCGCGTCGGGCCTCTTCTATCCGGCCTTCCGCCTCGGCCTGCTCCAGCCCGCGTTCGGCGTCTACGACGTGCCGGTGATGTGCGTGATGCTCGTGATCGGCGCGGTCGCCACGGTGCACTTCTCGCACGCGTACTTCAACATCCCGCCGCCCTCGAAGGTGTGGCGGGGGCTGGTCGCGATCGCCGTCGTCGTGGCGATCGTCGCGCACGATCCCTTCTCGTCCGTGCTCTTCGTGGGGCCTCTCGTCATCCTCGTGACGATCGCGAACACGACGAAGCAGCTCGTCCTCTGCCTCAGGCTGCGCCACCTCAAGCCCAAGCCGAAGAACCTCTACCTCATCGCGCTGGCGTGGCCGGGTACGGCGATGCTCGGGCTGCCGGACTTCACGAGCGGCCTCGGCCTGGGCGAGGTGTTCATCGGCCTCCGCACCGCGTGCCTCGGCGTCGCGACCATCTCCATGTTCCAGGCGGTCGCCCTCGTGCGCGAGCACGTGCTCTCCCGCAAGCGCGCGGATCGCCTGAACCGGGAGCTCGCCGGCAGGATCGCCGCCATGGAGGCCAAGAACCGGGAGGTCGAGCTGCTGAACGACGAGCTCCGCAGACAGATCGCCGCGCGCTCGCGCGAGCTGGCCGAGAAGCTGTCGCAGGTCGATCCGGGCGAGGCCGAGATCGAGCTGCCGGACTTCCAGCCGGGGGAGGTCATCGAGGAGCGCTACAAGGTGGTCCGCACGATCGGCGCCGGTGGGATGGGCGTCGTGTACGAGGTCGAGCGCCTCGCGGACGGCAAGCACCTGGCGCTCAAGGCGCTCGCGAGCAACGTCGACCCCCAGGCGCGCGCACGGTTCGCCCGGGAGGCCCAGATCTGCGCGAACGTGAAGCACCCCAACGTCGTCGCGATCTTCGACGTCGACATGGCGAAGACCGGCTTCATCTACCTCGTGATGGAGCTCGTGCCCGACGGCGCCACCCTGTACGACGTGCGGCGCCGCGAGAAGGACGAGGCGTGGACGCTCAACGTGCTCGCGAGCGTGTGCGACGGCATCGCCGCGATCCACGAGGCCGGGATCGTCCACCGCGACCTGAAGCCCGCGAACATCCTCCTGTCGCGCGGATCCGACGGCAAGCGGCCGCTCGTGAAGATCACCGACTTCGGGATCTCGAGCCTGAAGGACGAGTCCAAGAAGTCGTCGACCATGGTCCTCGCGGCGCGCGCGATCATCCCGTCGGCGCCCGAGTCGCACGGCAACCCCCACTCGGAGACCAAGATGGCCTTCGAGCCTGATCCGGACGGCGATTTCCCGACGCGCGCCCTCGGGGATCTGCCCCCGGAGCGGACGGAACGCATCGTGACGGACCACAGCGGCGAGGCGCACGCGCTGGAGTCGGCGACAAACCTGTTCGTGGGGCTCAGCCGCCCCCCCCCCACGCCCATCCCGTTCGATCCGCCCCCCGTCGTCAAGAAGGGCCAGGACAGCCAGCGCAAGCCGAACACGCCGCTCACCGAGACGGGGATCATCTTCGGCACGCCCCAGTACATGGCCGCCGAGCTCCTCGAGGGGAGCAAGAAGGCGACGCGCTCGAGCGACATCTTCTCGGTGGCCATCATCTGCTTCGAGATGCTCACGGGCAAGCGCCCCTTCTTCGAGGAGCCGGTCGCGGAGGCCCTCGCCGGGCGCCCGCTCCCGGTGGCGCTCTCCTTCCGCCGGATGTGCCCACGGCTCGCGCCCGAGGTGGCCGATCTCCTCGACCGCGCGATGAGCCACGACGCCGCCCTGCGTCCCGAGGCCTCCGAGCTCGGGCGCGTGCTGCACGCGGAGGCGGAGCGCCTCTGGCGGGCGGGTTGACGTGGAGCCAGGGCGCATCGTCGGGGATCGCTTCGAGATCGAGCGGCGCGTCGCCGCAGGGGGCCTCTCGTCCGTGTATCGCGGGCGCGACGTGTCGAGCGGCGAGGTGATCGCGGTCAAGCTCCTCCACGCGGGGGAGGCGCAGGAGCACGGCGATCGCTTCCGCCGCGAGGCCTGGATCCTCGAGGAGCTCGACCACCCGGGGGTCGTGCGGCACATCGCGCACGGGGAGCTCGACGACGGCGGCGCGTACATCGCGATGGAATGGCTGGAGGGCGAGACCCTCTCGCGGCGGCTGTCGCAGACGGGGCTCACGATGACCGAGAGCGTGCAGGTCGTGGCGAAGGTCGCCGAGATCCTCGCGTTCGTGCACGCGCGCGGGATCCTCCACCGCGACATCAAGCCGGCGAACCTCGTGCTGGTGGACGGCGACCTCGGGCGCCCGCGCCTGATCGACTTCGGGATCTCGCGCCCGATCGTCGGGACGGACATCACCGGCCAAGGGGTCATGCTGGGCACCCTCGGCTACATGGCGCCGGAGCAGGCGCGCGGCACGCGAGGCCTCGACACGCGCGCGGACCTCTTCGGCCTCGGCGCCATGCTGGTCAAGTGCCTCACGGGCCTGCCGCCGTTCGTGGGCGACGACGCGATCGCGATCCTGGCGAAGATGCTCTTCGAGGAGGCACCCCGCGCGCGCGCGCTCAGGCCGGAGATCCCCGCGGCGCTCGACGACCTCGTCACGCGCATGATGGCGCGCGATCCACGGGAGCGCCCCGCCGACGCGGGGGTCGTCGCCGCGGAGCTCCTCTCGCTCGTCCCGAGCACCACGGCGGAGGGAGGCGCCGCGCGCGATCCGAGCGCGCACGCCGACGCCCTCACGCGCGGCGAGCAGCGCCTGGTGAGCGTGGTCGCGGGCGCGGCCGGCGCGGAGATCGAGGAGGAGAGCACGATCGTCGACGGCACGTGGCAGGGCATGAAGTCCCTCGGGAGCCGGCTTCGCGGCACGCTCGCGCCCTTCGGCGCGGAGATCGAGACGCTCCCCAACGGCGTGCTCGTCGTCACGTTCGCAGGCCAGAAGAGCGCCGTGGACCAGGCGATCCGCGCTGCGCGCTGCGCGCTGGCGATCCGCAAGGCCGCGCCGGACGTCCCGCTCGTCGTCGCGACGGGGCGGGCCGTCGTCGGGGAGCGGCTACCCCAGGGAGACGCGGTGGATCGCGCCGTCAAGATGCTCAAGGTCCACTCCGGCGCGGAGATCGACGTGGACGCGGCGGGCGCGGGCAAGCCCCAGGCGATCCGGGTGGACGAGGTCACGTGCGGCCTGCTCGACGACAGGTTCCAGGTGAGGACCGACCCCGCGGGCATCGAGCTCGTCTCGGATCGCGCGGACGCCTCCGGAGAGCGCACCCTGCTCGGCCGCGTCACGTCGTGCGTCGGGCGCGAGCGCGAGCTCGCCCAGCTCGAGGGGATCTTCGCGGAGTGCGTGGCGGACGACGTGCCGCGCGCGGTCCTCGTGACGGCCGCGGCAGGCATCGGCAAGTCCCGGGTGCGCCACGAGTTCGTCCGGATGCTGCAGCACCGCGGGGCGCCCGCGGAGGTCTGGCTCGCGCGGGGAGACCCGATGCGCGCGGGCTCCCCGTTCGGGATGCTCTCCCAGATCATCCGCCTCGCGGCCGGCGCCCTCGAGGGCGAGGCGCCGCGCGTGCAGCGCGAGAAGGTCCGCGCGCGCGTGGGCAAGCTCGTCCCGGCGAAGGACCGCGCGCGCGTCACGCAGTTCCTCTGCGAGATCATCGGCGTGACGTCCGAGGTCGACGATCTCCAGCTCCGCGCGGCCCGACAGGACGCCTCGCTCATGAACGACCAGATGCGGCGCGCCCTCGAGGAGTGGTTCTTTGCCGAGTCGGGCGAGCGCCCGATCGCCATCGTCTTCGAGGATCTCCACTGGGGCGACCTCCCGAGCGTGAAGCACGTGGACGCGCTCCTGCGCGCGCTTCACGACAGGCCCCTGTTCGTGCTCGCGCTCGCGCGCCCGGAGGTCGACGACCTCTTCCCGGGGCTCTGGGCGGAGCGCGAGGTGACCCGCCTGCCCCTCCCCGGCCTGTCGAAGAAGGCCAGCGAGAAGCTCGTGCGCCAGGTGCTCGGCGACACGACCGACGACGGTGTCGTGGCGCGCATCGTGTCCCAGGCGCACGGCAACGCCTTCTTCCTGGAGGAGCTGATCCGGGGCGAGGCGGAGGGGCGCGGGGAAGCGCCGCCGGAGACGATCCTCTCGATGGTCGAGTCGCGCCTGTTCGCGCTCGAGCCCGACGCGCGGCGCGTGCTGCGCGCCGCGAGCGTGTTCGGCCAGGCCTTCTGGGCGGGTGGCGTCGCCGCGCTCCTCTCCGGGGGCGGCGAGGAGGCGGGCGTCGCGGCGTGGCTCGACGAGCTCTGCGATCGCGAGCTCGTGACGCGCCGCGAGGGCCCGCGGTTCCGGGGCGAGGACGAGATGGTGTTCCGCCACGGCATCGTGCGCGAGGCCGCCTACGGCATGCTCAAGGACAAGGACCGCCAGCTCGGCCACCGCCTCGCGGCCGAGTGGCTCGTCGGTGTGGGCGAGACGGAGGCCATCGTGCTCGCCGAACACTTCGAGCGCGCCGGGGAGCCCGGGCGAGCGATATCGTACTACCGCCGTGCCGCCGCGCAGGCCCTGGAGGGTAACGATCTCGAGGCCGCACTGCGGAGCGCGGCCCGGGGGATCGCGTGCGGCGCGGACGGTGAGCTCCTGGGGCGGCTCTTGGTGCGGAAGGCCGAAGCCCACAGGTGGCGAGGAGAGAACGCCCTGGCCGAGGCGAGCGCGATCCGCGCGATGGAGCTCCTCGAGCGCGGGAGCCGGCGCTGGTTCTTCGCGGCGGGCGAGGCCGTCGAGGCCAGCGCGCGCCTCGGCAACACGGCGAGCCTGCACCGGTCCACCGACGAGCTGTGCGACGTGAGCGTCTCGCGCGAGCCGACCGCGCCGATCGCGATCGCCCTCACCCGCGCGGCCGTCGTGCTGCTCCAGGCCGGGAACTACCCCGCGGCGGATGACCTCCTCGCGTTCCTCGAGCGGGCCGGGCCCGTCCTCGAGAACGACGCGCTCGCGTCGGGCCACGTGCTCCGCGTGCGCGCGTACCGGGCCCTCGTCGCGGGGGATCCCGCGGAATCCCTCGCCCTCTTCGAGCGCGCGATCGGCGATCTCGATCGCGCGGGGGACGTGCGCGCCGTGTGTCGCCACAGGGTGAGCATGGGGTCGGTGTGCGCGACCCTCGGGGATCTCGCGCGCGCCGAGGAGCTGCTCCTCGAGGGCCTCCGCGACGCCGAGAAGATGGGGCTCGTGGCGGTGATCGCCGGCGCCTGGCACAACCTGGGCTTCGTGATCGCTGGCCTCGGCCGGCACGACGAGGGGCTCGTGCTCGAGCGTCGCGCCGTCGAGGCGTTCGACGCGCAGGGCGATCGCCGCATGGCGGCCGCGTCACGCCTGTACTGCGCCAAGATCCTCCTCGCAGCCGGCCGGCTCCCGGAGGCCAGGGCCGACGCCGCGGCGGCCGTGGAGGCGGCGGAGGTCGTTCCGCCGGTGCGCGTGATGGCGCTGTCGGTCCTGGCGCATGCGGCGCTCCTGCTCGGGCGGCCGCAGGAAGCGGAACAGACCGCGGGGGAGGCCATCTCCCTGCTCGACTCGCTCGGCGGGCTCGAGGAGGGGGAGGCTTACACGCGGCTCGTGCAGATCGACGCCTTCGACGCGCTCGGGAAGACGGACGAGGCGAAGGCGGCGCTCGAGATCGCGCGGGACCGGCTCCTCGCGCACGCGGAGAAGATCCAAGACACGGGGCACCGCGCGCGGTTCCTCGCGTTCGTCGCCGAGCACGCGCGGACGATGGAGATGGTCGGGGCGCGGCTGGCGTGAGCGACGCCGCCGTCCCGCGGACCGCTACGTCGCCCCGCGCACCGCGAAGAACGCGTCGGCGTCGAAGCCCAGGGACGAGATCCTCAGCTTCGCGAAGATCTCTTCGGATCGCTTCCTGAACTCGTCGGCCTCCTGGCGCGTGGCGGGATCGGTCTGGTAGTCCTGCGTCTTCTGGAGGAGGTCGGCGTACACCCGGCAGCTCCGGGCGAGCTCGACGTCGTTGCCGATCTCCTCGAAGATCCAGATCGACTGCAGCAGGTGGCCGCGCGCCGCGAGGAGCGCGTCCGTGCCCGGGGCTCCGGACGCGAGGACCTCGCCCAGATCGCGCAGCGCGGCGCCCAGCTGGACCTTGCCGCGCGTCTCCCGGAAGGTGTCGACGGCCTGCTGCGTGAGATCGCGCGCGCGCGCCACGTCGCCGGCGGCGAGGTGCGCCTTGCCGAGCCCGCGCATCGCCTCGGCCATGCCGAGCTTGTCGCCAAGATCGCGCGTGATCTCGCCGGCCTCGTCGAGGTGGCCGATGGCGCGCGTGGGGTTGCCGAGGCGGGTCTGCGTCTCGCCCAGGTTGATGAGCACGACGGCGACGCGCGCGCGGTCTCCCGTATCGCGGGCGACCTCGAGGGCGTCCGTGAAGAGGCCGAGCGCGCGCGCGTCGTCGCGCTGGTCGAGGGCGATGGTGCCGAGGTTGTTCAGCGTCGTGCTGACGCCCACGAGATCTCCGATGTCGCGCCGGATGGCCAGGGCCTGCTCGAACGCTTCGAGGGCGAGCTTGAAGTGCCCCGAGTCCTGGTACGCGAGGCCGAGGTTGTTCAGGCTGAGGGCGATCGAGCGGCGATCGCCGATCTTGCGGCGCATCGCGAGGGCCCGCTGCGTGTGCTCGAGGGCGTTCTGGTACTCGCCACGCAGCCAGCAGAGCTTGCCGATGTCGTCGATCGCGCTCGCGATTCCGCGCTCGTCGCCGATGCTCTCGAAGAGCGCCCGCGCCGCCTCGAGGTGCCGCCCCGCCTCCTCGCGCAGGCCGCTGTCACGGTGGAGGCGCCCGATGCGGGAGTGCGCCGCGCCTCCCTTGCCGCGGAGATCGAGGCGGTACGCGCGCTCGAGCATCTCGCGGAAGAGAGCGAGCGCCTCCTCGTTCTTCCCGAGGACGTGGAGCACGTCGCCGAGGTGGTGGAGCGCGTTGAGGTGAACCTCGGCGTCGATGTCCCCGCCCGCCGAGCAGAGCGAGAGCCCCTTCCTGTAGTGCTCGGCGGCCTTCGCGTTCGCGTACGCGTCGCGCGCGACGTCGCCCGCGGCGAGGTACGTGAGGGCGGCCAGACCCGTCAGACCCGCCGCCTCGCGGTGCCGCGCGAGCATCGACAGGTACTCCTCGTGGGATCGCACGTTGTCGCGGAACGACAGCCAGTCGGCCACCGCGTGGTGGGCCTTCCTCGCCTGCGCAGACGGCAGCATCCGTGACAGCGCCTCGCGCTCGAGGTTGTGCTTGAACACGTACTCCTCGTCGTTCGGGAACGTGCTGTCCGGGAGGCGGAGGAGGTAGTCGCGCGAGACGAGCTCGGCGAGGCGCTCCTGGATCGTGTCCACGTCGGCCGCTTCCCTGGAGGTCCAGATGTCGTCGACCGGCGCGGACGCGCGGCCGAGCGCGACCAGGCCGCCCAGCCAGAACACCCCGCCCATCACCGCGGCGCGCTGGAGGAGCTCGCGCTCCTCGGGGCTGAGCGCGCCGATGCGGGCGGCGACCGCGTCGTGCACCGTGAGTGGGAGGCGCACGCGGTCCAGGCGGTCCGCGTGGACGGCCCACCGCTGATCCTCCTTCACGACCAGCACACCGAGGTCGAAGAACGCGCGCACCGTGCGCTCGAGGAGCGCGGGGTTCCCGCCGCCGAGCGCGCACGCGGCGTCGACGAGCTCGTCGACGGGGGCGTCCTCCTCGCAGCGCTGCAGCAGGTCCTCCACGAGAAACGCGGCGTCGCCCTCGGAGAGCGTGCTCAGGTCCAGCTTGCGGAACCGCGGCGAGGAGAACGTGTCCGCCCGCGCGAGCAGCTCGGGGCGCCCGAGCGCGACGACGAGGATCGGGCCCGCGAACGACTCGGAGAGGTACGAGAGGAGGTCGAGCGCGTCGGGGCTCGCGTGGTGGACGTCGTCGAAGACGAGCACCAGGCACGGCGCGCCGGGACCGGCGGCGAGCGCGTCGGCTTCGAAGAACCGCTTCATGACCAGGCGCGAGAGGTGCCGGAGCTCCTCGGGCTCGGAGGAGATCGCGTCGATGAGCGACGAGCGCGGAAAGTCGAGCTGGAGAAGCCGGCCGAGGAAGAAGCACACGTCCCCGACCTTGCGATCGTCGAGCGTCGCACACACCAGCGCGTGGAGCTTCTGCTTCTGTGTCTCGAGGTCCATCTGCTCGGTGATGCCGAAGCGCGCCCGAAGGAGCTGCGCGAACATCCCGAACCCCGAGTCGCCGTCGTGGGCCGCGCCGCGGTAGATGCGCGGCTGCCGGTTGTTCGCGGTGGCGCGAAGGAGGAACTCGTACACGAGGCGGCTCTTGCCCACGCCCATCGGACCGACGACGGTCACGCACGCGGCCGTCCGCTCCTCGTCGGCCTGGCGGAAGGCCTCCTCGAGCTCCGCGATCTCCGAAGCGCGCCCCACGAGCGGTCCGCGCCTCCCGAAGAGTGTGAACGACGACGGCGCGGTGCTGAGCGGGCTGGACTCCACGGGCGGTGTCCGTGGTAGCAGATCCACCGCCAACGAGCTACAGGCTGGAAAGCGGTGTCAGTCCGCGCAGTTGGACATCCCCCGCGGCCGCCACCGCGCCGCCCGACGAGGTGCGGCGCCCGTGCGAGCGGGGTTTCCTGTGCGCCCCGTGGGCGGAAGCTGATACCATTCACCTGGTCATGAGGGTCCCCGCTCACCCTGGAGGCGCACCGCATCCCGCGGACCTGGACGGCGCGACCCAGATGGACATGCCCATCCCGAAGGAAGCGGCCAACGTGCCGAGTCCGCTCGGTGATCCGGCGGACGACACCGATCCCGGGGTCCAGCCGCGGGTGGATCCGGCCGCGAGCGCGGTCCGGACGCCGCCGCGTCCCCCCGCCCCAAAGGAGGCTCCGCACCCCGCCGACGAGGCGGATCCGACGCTCCTCTTCAAGCCGCACGTGCCGGGGCCGCCAGCCTCGGCGTCGCGGCCCCGCCTCACGTCCTCCGCGGACCTTGGGCGCCCGCCCGTTCCGGGGGGCTCCGCCGGGCCGCCGTCGTCGCCCGGCGTGCAGGCGCGCGCAAACTCGTCGCCCGACCTGCGTCGGGCGTTGCCGGAGCCGAGCCGCGAAGGATCCCCTTCCACCGCGGGGCGGGTGCCGTCGTCGCCCGACCTCGGTCGCGCGCGCTCGTCTCCCGACCTCGGTCGCGCGCGGTCGTCTCCCGACCTCGGTCGCGTGCCGTCGTCACCGGACCTCGCTCGCCAGCCGTCCTCTCCGAGCCTGAGCCGCGCGTCGTCCTCTCCGAACCTGACGGCACCTCCTCGCAAGTCCGGGCGAATGCAGGCAGCCCGCCCGGGGGCTGCGAGCACACCGCCGCCCATCCCCTCGGCGGGACCCGCGACGGCCACGCCCCAGCCGCCCCCGCAAGGCCCAGCGCCTGGACCTCCCCTGGGTGCTCCGCCCGGCCCCGGAGCGCCACCGGATGGCTTCGTTCCGGTGCTGCTCTCCAACGATCCGAAGCAGCCCCTGTTCGTGATGACGCCCGCGGGACCCGTTCCGTACATCCGCCTCCAGGCTCCGCCCGCACCGTCCAACATGCCACTGTATGCGTTCACCGCCGTCGGCACGCTCGCCGTCGTCATGGGCGTGTTCGCGCTGATCGTCTGGCGTGAATCGGCGGAGCGGGCACGACTCAGCGGAGGCGACCCCACACCCGCGGCCTCCGCCGTCGTTGCGGCTTCGGCGACAACCACGTCCATTGCGCCGTCCGCGGCGGCATCGACGGCGCTTCGCGCGAGCGCCGCTCCGCCTCGACCGTCGGCGCCGACGGCCACCGCGCCGACGGCGACCGTCGCCACCACGGGCGCCGCTCCTGTGGCGCCCACGGGTGCCCGCGCGACGGCCACGGCGACGG
>SXNL01000281.1 GCA_005777185.1 Myxococcales bacterium | reverse complement strand
GCATGCCGCGGACGCGGTGCGCGAGGGCGCCGCACCGAGCGCACCGAGCGCGACGAGCTCACCCCGCGTCCGCGCCGCGCCGAGCGCCAGCCACGCCCCCGCGCCGCTGCACACGGGTACGAGCGGCAGGCTGCGGCTCACCCTGAGGGGCCACGCCACACCACCTTCGTCGGTGGCCGCGCCGACGGCGCAGACCACCAGCATCGTCAGGAGCGCCCCCGCGAGCCCACGCAAGGCCGTGTCGCGCCCCCACGGAGAACGGAGGAGGCTCAGCATCGCGAACACGCTACCATCCCTTCGAAACCTGGAGCGGGGTACCGGGTTCGAACCGGCGACATCCAGCTTGGGAAGCTGGCACTCTACCAACTGAGCTAACCCCGCGTAGCGCGTCGCTCCATTGGTAGAACGGTGGGGGCGAAAGATCAAGCGACCGCGGCCCTTTGACAGGTCCCACCTCCTGGTTACACTTCGATCGCCGCGTCCTCGGGGAGTCGTCTCCCCGGGAATGGTCCGGTGGAGCCTCTCCACGGGGCGCGGCAGGACTCGGGCCGCTCGACTCACGAACGAACCCGCCAGCGGACTGGCACCACGCTCGCAAGGCGAGCGTCCCCATCACGAACACCCGCCCCGTGCGCGCCACGTCTCGTGTCCACGCACCGCCCGGGTGCCGGCTCATGGCCGGAGGAGGAACCATCACATGCAAAGTACGAGTTGGTCGCGTCGGAGGTGCAGACGCGCAGTCACGCGTTGACCGCCGACCCGGCTCGTGACCGGCCCGGGTGACGAGAGAGTCACCCGGGCCTGGTTTTTCCATTCAACCGACGCGGACACGCGGGCGCGGCGCGGCGATCTCCTCCACGAGACGGAGCGTCTCGCGGGGGTCGTCGCATCCGACGAGCGCATCGAAGATCTCGGCGCCGCGAGGGTCCCCCTCGAGGAGGAGATCGAACGCGTCCCGCCGCGGCGGGCGTTCTCGCCGTTGAGGACGCGCGGGCGGCGACGGCGGCGGCGTACCCCCGAGGGTGTCCCAGAGCTCCTGCGCCGCCCCGCTCACGACGCGGGTCACCGCGTTCTCGCGCAGGAGGCCGCCGAGGGCGCCGGCCAGGTCGGCGTGGACGCGCGTCCGGGTGAGCGTGCCCGAGATCGAGACGGGGACGCGGACACCGCCGACGAGGGACGCGGGCACGAACAGGAGGGGGCTCGCCGCGAGGTACGCCCTCGGGAGCGTCACGCACAGATCCCCCTGGAGCGCGCCGTCCAGCCCGACGTGGAGATCTCCTTCGACCGCGGCGCAGGCCGCGCGGGCGGAGATCTCTGCCACGTGCAGACCGTGTCTCCCGAGGGCGACGCGGCACCGGAGGGGCTCGATTCCCGCGGTCGGCGGAGCCGGGAGACCGAAGGATCGAAGGCGCGCCTCCACCCGCCGGAGCACCGGATAGTCCGGGCTCGACAGCATGAACGATCCGCGCGCGTCGACGTGGGCGGTGGCGTCGCGGCGGTCCACCCGGAGCTCTCCGCCGAGCTTGCCGCGGACGTGGTCGTCGAGGCGCTTGCCGTCGCGGCGTGCGGGGAGCGAGGCGAGGTCCACGCCGGCGCACATCAGCGCGACCGTCAGGGTCCCGTCGCCGGCGAGGCTCGCGAGCCCGGACGAAGCGAGGACACCCTTCGCCACGCGAGCCCGGAGGTGATGCCAGACCAGGCGCGCACGATCGACCCGGAAGTGAACGCCCACGTCCTCCAGGCGGAGACCAGGCCATTCGGGGCGCGACGCCATCTCCAGCCGGACGTGCGCCGCGGTCGCCCGTCCACGGAAGACCACCGCGTCCATCGGACCCGCGAGCGAGGCCTCGAAGGTGACCTCGTCCCCGTGGGCTGGCGTCACCTCGTGGAGCAGACCGGTCGCGAGGGCGTCTTCCGCCCGGATCCTGCCCCGCGCGGTCGAGCCGTCGAGCCTCGAGATCTGGCCCTCCCGATGCAGGGCGAGGTCGACGAGGACATCGGTCCCTCGCGGCGAGGAGACGGCGATCTCCGCGCGGAGGCGGTCCCCCCCCTGCACGTCGATCTCGCCTTCGAGGGCGAGGTCCGGTGGGAGCCCGAGGTCGGGCCGCGCGAGGAGGGGCGCGAGCACGCCGGCGCCGATGCGTGCAAACTGCACATGAACGAGCGACGTGCCGGGCGGAGCGCCGTCGAAGGGCACGCGGCCGCGGACGGAGACGCGCCCGCCGTGACACGAAGCGTGGCCGTCCTCGATGACGAGGCCCTCCCCGTCGATCCGCACGCGCGCCGCCGCGTCCGAGAGCACGAGCGTCGGCGCCGGGTCGCCCTCGCCGTCCAGGTGCACGAGCCCGGCGCGCACCGTGCCCTCGAGGGTCGCGACGCCGCCCGGATCCACCGCGAGGTGCATGCCCTCCGTCGACATCAGCCCGTCCCCGCGCGGCAGGATCGGCCCGGTGAACAGGCCGAGCGCGCGCGCATCCGCGAACGAGAGGGATCCGCCGAGATCCCCCTCGACGCGGGCCCGGGAGCCTCGCCACGCGAGCGTGATGTCGGAACGTGGCGTCCGCGCGTCGAGGACCCCGGTCCACGTCGTCGCGGTCAGGTGTGCGTCGACCGTGGCGCGCGTGTCCGCGGGCAGGGCCGCGGGCACGGCCCGGCCGAGCGCGCGCGCCAGGAGGACCGCCCAGGGCGGAGACAGGTCGACGACGCAGATCGTGACGTCGTGGTCCTCGAGCGAACCTGGCGAGAGCCGGGCCGCGATCGTCGCGCGCCCGCCACCCTCGAGGTTCGCGGTCGCGCGCAGGTCGGCGCCAGACGCGCCCGCGTGGAGAGATCCGCGGAGCTCGTGGAGCCTGAGGGGCGGGAGGAAGCGCTTCTGGCCGGGCGCGCGGACGGATACGGACGGTGCGACGAACGTCGCCTCCACCACCGGCCTCGCGACGTCGCCGTGGGCTCGCGCCTCCACGCGCACGACCGCGTCGCCGAGATCGACGGCCCTCGCCATTTCGGCGAGCCACGCGGGCGGGAGGTCGGCGACCGCGAGCGTCCCGCCCAGCGAGGCGACCTCGACATCGCCGGACGCCGTGACGCGTGCGCCCAGATCGGCGGACGAGCGCGCGGTGTCGAGCCTGAGGGAGACCTGGCTCGAGCGTGTATCGTGCGCCAACGTGCCCCACAGCACGAGGTCCGGTGGCAGCGGGATGCGCGGCGCGAGCGCGCGGCCGGTCAGCGCGGCGACCGCGTCGACGAAGTGTCCCGCGCGCGCGCCGTCGATCTCGAGGCTCGCGTGCCGCAGGACGGTGTCCCCCTCCAGATCCCCGCTCGCCGCGAGGCGGATCGACGCACGCCCCGCCTGAAAGGCCCCACGCCGGATGGACCAGTCCGTCTCGCCGACCCGGACGATCACCTCCCCGTCGAGCGGGGTCTGTCCGGCCCCCGCGACCGTGCCCTGCGTCGACGTCCAGGTCGCGCCCCGGACGACGAGCGTGCCCGACACCCAGTCCGCGCCGCGCTCCCCCTCACGATCGCGTCGAAACGAGACGGGCGCTTCGAACCGCGCCGCCGCGTCCCCGGCGACGAGCGCGCCCTCGAGGCTGGCGAGCGCCACCTCGGGACGGCCGGCGAGCGCCCCGCGGAGGATCTCGAAGGTGGCCGTGCGCACCTCCAGCCGCATCCGAGGGCCGAGCGGGAGCGTGGCGTGGGCGACGCGGAGGAGCGGGCCGTCGACCGCGATCTCGCGGACGTCGGCGCGGGGACCGAACCTCCCCTGGAGCCACTCGCGCACGCGAGGCACCCCGAGCGAGAGGAGCGCGTTGGCCAGGCCGTGCAGCACCTTGCTGGTCGCGCCGCGCGAGCGCGGACGGGACGCTCCGCGTGGACGAAAACGCGCATACCAGGCCACCCGCTCACGGTAGCCCACGGTGCGGGGGGTTGCCCTCGGGAGCGGGCGCCGCGAAAATCGCTCCCCCCGGGGCGCCTTTCGTGTCATCATACCCGCGCCGCTTCGGCCTTCAGGACTTGCCGCCCGCCTTCCGGGGGCGGCACTCGGCACGCGAGGAGACGCTCATGAAGAAGATGGATTGGCTTCGCTACGGGCTCACGTCGTTCATGGTCACGGGGTTCGCCACCGGGGCGACCCTCGCCGGCTGCAGTGACGACGCAACGGTCACGCCGGCGAAGGACGGCGGCACCGCCGACACGGGTCCGGTCGCCGACACCGGCGTCACGACGCCCGATACCGGCGCGGCCGACACCGGCCCGAAGGACAGCGGCCCGACGCCCAAGCCCGCCACGCTCTACGCGGTGAACGCCGCCGTGGACATCGGCAACAGCGTCGATCGCTTCACGGGTGGAGCGATCCGCTTCTGCTACGTCATCAAGGGCCTCGGCGTCTCCTCCGGCCCAGCCCGCCCCGACACCGCGGTGGGTGTCCCCATCGGCACCGGCGGTCCGTTCCCCCCCCCCACGTCGCTCCAGACGTTCGAGCTGACGCCGGTCATCATCCTCGCCGAGAACCTCGCGCAGCGTGGCATCTTCGCGGACTCGGGCGCGCCCCAGCCCGACTGCACGAAGCTCCTCCCGGTCGACCCCGGTGGTCCGGACGGTGGCGTCTCCGCGCCCGACTCGGGCCTCACGCTCAACAAGGACTTCTACGTCCTCGACACGATCCCCTCCGGCACGCTGAAGGACGACCGCTCGTACATGCTCCTCCTCACGGGGTGCAGCGGCGACTCGACCCAGTCCAGCAACTGCGGCTCGGGCTTCGTCACGAACCCCGGCACCAAGGGCACCCTCAAGGTCTCGGTGCTCGAGCTCGATCGCAACGCTCCCGCGACCGCGACGGGTGCCGGCTTCCAGGTCGTGCACGGGTCGAGCGCGCTCGCCGCCCTCTCCTACCCCGTCAAGCCGGTCATCCTCAACGGCGGGACGCAGAGCGCGCTCACGCCAGGGGGTCAGGTCAACTTCCAGAACATCTCCCCGAGGGTCGACGTCCCCAGCTTCAACGGCGGCTCCCCCCAGGACGGCGGCGCGCTGTTCGGGAACATCAACCCGGACGGTGGGCCTGTGACCGATCTGCAGCCGCTCAACGGCCCGCAGAGCATCTCCCAGGTGACGGGCATCCCTGATCCCAGCGTCGGCTTCGCGGCCGGTAGGAGCCACACGATCGTCATCCTGGGCGATCCGTCCAAGCCGTTCGCACCTGGCTTCGACGCCGGCGTGCCGCTCAACGGCTTCCGCGGCGTCCACCGCCTCGGCTTCCCCAACAAGTAGCGAGAGGGGCGCCAGGAGCTGAGCACTGGGCTCATCTCCGAGCGCGTCGAGCCTCTCTTGGGCACCCCGGGCTGACGCGCTGCAGCCCGGGGCGGCGACCTGGTCACCCGCCGTCGGGTGTGGGGGGCGAGCACGGGGACTTCTTGAAGTCCTCGAGCTTGTGGAGGACGATCGGGTCGCCTTCCTTCCGTGACCGGAACAGGCAGATGTTGCTGCCGTCACCGGGCTGGAGCGTGATCGTGATCGGCTTCGTCAGCGAACCGCCCAGGGCCGCGCAGAACGATCCCGTTCCGCCCGCCGTCGTGCTCGCGTCCGTCGTGCCGGCACCACCTTCCCCGCTGGCGTCGGCGCCTCCGCCCGCGTCGGACGTCGAGGCGGCAGGCTTCGCGTTCTGATCGATGATCCCCTGAAGGATCAAGGGGTCGATGGTGATCGGGCGCCCGCTGATGCTGTTCGCCTCACCGAGCACGTCGATGAGACCGAGGTTCGCGTTGAACTGCGCCCCGACCACCTTCACGTCGTTCGCGTTGATCGACGCGCCCACCGTCTCGGACCTCGAGAACGAAGCGGGCACCTTCGGGTTGGTGGCCGCCGCGTCCCAGCCCTTGAAGGCCTGCAACTTCAGCGTGAGCTTGCCCCCGCCGCTCTCCGGTACGAACTTCACGTCGGCGTAGAAGCGAAGCACCTTCGCGACGTCGTCGTTGGAGAGGACGGTGATGCAGCTCGCCTGGTACGTGCCTTCGATGAGCTCCGTCGGCGGGCGGGCGTCGGCGGGCGGGGCGATCGTCGCGTCCGACGAGGGCAGCGCGCTACGTGCGTCCGCGGTGCTGGAGAGGAAGTCCTGGTACTGACCCGAGGGGTTGGGGCACCCGCCGAGGACGGTGGTCGCGACGGCGACGGCTCCGGAAAGGCCAGAGGCGGCGCGGACGACGACGTGGCGCGTTCGCATGGGCGTAGCATTCGGGAAAAATCAGCGCTTGGCAACCGCGGAAATGGCCTATTGTCGCACCATGCGTCGCTTCCGGCACCTCACGCTGTTCCTCCTCCCTCTCCTCGCGACGACCGCGATAGGGGTGGAGGCGCGCGCCGGCGGGTACCTCTCGGCCCGGTTCGGCACCGACCACGGGACGCCCGCGATGGCCAACCCGTACGCGATCTACTACAACCCCGCGGCCCTCGGCGGGACGCACGGAACCACGATCGCCGCCGACGGGACGTTCGCGTACCGATACGTGAAGTATACACGTATCGACACGTCACCCTCGTCCGCGACCGCCGAGGCGTTCCCTGGCTCGCGCGACGCCAACACCGGCGATGCGAGGCTCGGCAACCTGCTCGCCAGCCCGTTCCTGGGCTTCTCGACGGATCTGGGCGGCGGCCCCTTCCGCCTGGGCGCGGGCGCGTACATCCCGTTCGGCGGAAGCGCGAAGTGGGACGCGTCGCCACAGATCGCGGGCGTCCCGGGCTCGAAGGACGGACCGCAGCGCTGGCAGAACATCAGCGGGCAGATCTCGGCGATCTACGCGACGGTCGCGGCGGCGTACGTCATCGAGCAGGCGAACCTCTCGATCGGCCTCAACGGCAGCTTCATCCTCCACCGCATCGAGACGCTCCGCGCGCGCAACGCGGACGGCAGTGACGACACCGTGACCGGCACGGGCGGGCTCGTCGAAGGGCGCTCGTACCTCAAGGCGAGCGGCGTGGGCGGCGGCGCCGCGCTCGGCGTGTACTGGGCTCCGAAGGCGATGAACGAGCGCCTCCGCCTCGGGCTCTCGTACACGAAGTCGACGTTCGGCGACACGCGCATGTCGGGCGATCTGTCCACGGTCTTGTCCGCGAGCCAGCCCGGCCCGGCCGAGAAGGTCGACTTCCTGCAGACGTACCCCGACGTGATCCGCCTGGGCGTGGCCCACCGCTTTGCGGACAGCAAGCTCGAGGTCCGCGCCGACGGCCAGTACGAGCGCTGGAGCGTCTTCAAGAACCAGTGCGTCGTCCGTCCCGGCAAGGACTGCCCCATCGACGACCGTGGCGGCTCGACCGCGGCGAACGACATCGTGCTCAACGTGAAGCGCGACTGGAACGACGCCGTCAGCGCGCGCGCGGGCGGCGCGTACTTCGTCAACCCCGAGCTCGAGGTGTTCGGGAGCGTGGGGTTCGGCACGCCCGCGGTGCCCGTGAAGACGATGGACGCCTCGACCCTCGACGCCCTGCGCCTCTCGGGCACCATCGGCGCGCGTTACCGGTTCAGCGAGCACCTCGCGCTCGCGGGCAGCTACAACCACGCCTACTTCATGACGCGCAACGTGGACGTGGCCTCGAGCGTCCACCCGACCCTCGACGGCATCTCGAAGGGCCCGACCGCCGCCGGCACGTACAAGTCGCAGATCCCGTTCGTGAACGTCAACATCGCCTACACGTTCTAGGCGCCGGTGCCACGCAGCCCCCGCCCCCCCACGGCGAGATGGACCCCTGCGCTCGAGACCGCCCTCGTGCGGGAGATCGCGCGCGAGTGGGCGCGCGTGAACCAGAGCCACTTCCGGAGCCGCATGGTCGCCCCGACGATCGCGCTCGTCTCCCACGCGAGCTTCCTCGGGAGATGGGTGCATGATACACGCACCATCGAGCTCTCTCGCCCGCTCGTCCTCGGCCGGCCGTGGGCCGTCGCGATCGAGGTCCTCAAGCACGAGATGGCCCACCAGTACGTCCACGAGGCGCTCGGCGTGACGGACGAGACGGCGCACGGTCCCAGGTTTCGCGAGGTGTGCGCCGCGATGGGCGTCGACGCGGCGGCGAGCGGACTGCCCTCCGTCGACGGCGGGGGCGTCTCGGAGGAGGCGCGGGCGATCGATCGGATCACGAAGCTCCTCGCGCTCGCGGGCAGCCCGAACGTCCACGAGGCCGAGGCGGCGACCATGGCGGCGCAGCGGCTCCTCCTCCGGTACAACCTCGACCTCGCCGCCGCCCGCGGGGCACGGGGCTACGTGCACCGCCACCTCGGCGAGCCCTCGGGCCGGATTTACGAGCCGGACCGGATCCTCTCCACGATCCTCGGCCGCTACTTCTTCGTCGAGGTCATCTGGGTCTCGGTGTACCGCCCCCTCGAGGGGAGGCACGGCTCCGTCCTCGAGATCTGCGGCACGCCGGAGAACGTGCGCATCGCCGAGTACGTCCACGGCTTCCTCCGCGCGACGGCCAGCCGACTGTGGGAGAACCACGGGCGCGCGCACGCCCGGCGCTCGGGCCGAGAGCGGCTCGTCTTCCTCGCGGGCGTGATGGCCGGCGTCAGCGACAAGCTCTCGCGACAGGAACGGACGAGCGCGGAGGAGGGCCTCGTCTGGGTGAAGGACGCGGATCTCTCCGGGTTCCTCCGCAAACGGTACCCGCACATCCGGCACGTCCGCTACGGCGGCGAGCGGCGCACCGAGACCTACGAGAGAGGGCGCGCCGCGGGCCGCGAGGTGGTCATCCACAAGGGGATCGAGACCACCCGCTCCGGCGGAGCGCTCCTGTTGCCGGCGAAGCGCTGACTACTGCACGCGCGGGCTGTCGTACTGTCCGCGCGGGACGTTGCCCCACTCGCACTTGGGATCGGCCGGGTTCGCGTTGCAGGTCGCGATGAACTTGAGCGCCGCGCCGTACTTCGACGCGTCGAAGTTCGCCTGTGTGAGCCCGTCGAGGTTCGGCGGCATCCAGTGCGACTCCTCGAACTTCTTCCCGAAGTCGGTCATGCGCCCGAAGTAGACGTCGCCGGTGCCCGTCGACCACTGGGTGAAGTCCCCCATGGTGCTGCCCTGCGTGAGGCGGTGGCAGTTGAGGCACGCGCCCGCCTCGCTCTCCCCGTCGTTGAGGAGCATCTTCGGCAGCGCGAAGCCGAGCTTGTTGGCGGCGACGATGTTGTAAGGGGCCCCGCTGTTGGAGATGGGGAAATCAGGCTGCTCGCCCATCTTCGGCACGAGGGTCTTGCCGTTCGACCGCTTCGCGCCGTCGATCCACGCCGAGTGCACGAAGGGGTCGGCGCCGTGGCAGCTGCCCGAGCAGTAGCTCTGGACGGAGCTCGACCACATCGTGGTGGACTTCTCCCGGTCGCCGGGGTGCGGGACGTGCGCGCCGTCGCGGCCGGAGCCGATCGAGTTCTGGAAGAAGCAGGTGCGGCCGGTCTTCGGGTTGTGGCCGAGCATGGCGACGTCGTTGAAGACCGTCGTCTTCATCATCCCCTTGCCGTCGTCCGCGACCTTGCGGCAGAGCAGCAGCCAGTGCGTGCCCTGGGCGTTCTTCGCGGTGATGACGCGCGGGCCGGGCTGCGTCTCGCCGCTGGCGAGGTACATCCCGTGGTCGGCCTTGTCCATGCACCCGTAGCTCTCGGTGTCGAGGCCGAGCTCGCGGCCCGGTGAGCACTTCGTCTGCTCCACGCCGCCGACCTTCACGGGAATGTTCGCGCCCTCGACGCCGGCCACCGGGTGCGGCGAGTTGTCGTCCACACCGTTGGCGACGCCGTCCCGGCAGTTGAACGTCTCGTACTTGCCGTCGGCGATCTTCGGGAAGATCGGGTTCTCGCCGAGCTCCTTCTCGCAGAGCAGTCCGTACTCGATCTGGCTGTTGACGTTGTCCTCGGTGATCTCGACGTTGTTCGCCGGCGGGCGCACGGGGCCCGAGTCGACGCCGCTGTCGACGGCGTTGAAGTGCAAGGAGGCCGTCTTGACCTTGGCCGCGTCCTTCACGCCCTGATCCCACGCGTACACCAGGTTGGTCTGGAGCTTCGCGCGGACGACGTTGCCCCGGAGGATGCAGGCCTCGACGATGGGATCGGGGTTCTTCGCGAGCGCGCGCGTGGCCGGGGGGACGTTGCCGGTGGCCCAGTTCGGGTCCTTGAACAGGTCCACGAGATCGAAGACGGCCTTCTCGACCTTCGGGCCCTGGTAGATGACCTTGCCGGTCAGCTCCCGGTTGCCACCGCCGCCGATGGGCTTCGCGAGCGTCAGGTCGCTGCACTTGAGCTCCTTCTGCGAGGTCCGGGTGATCTTGCCGGCCCGCAGGCGGACGAAGAGGCGCTCTCCGCTCCCGAGGTTGTCCTTGAGCGTGGCCTGCACGGTGCCCGTCTTGTCGTCGTACCGGAGGGCGAGGCCGAGCGGGTTGTTGACGCCGGTGACCGCGTCCTCGTTCACGGGATCGTCATCGGTCGCTTCCTCGCTCGCGGAGCAGTTCACGAGCAGAGGAGCCGCGCCGGCGGCGGCGAGGATCGCGAGAAGACCAGCAGAGCGCAGGTTCAGGAGGGACATGTTACCCCGCAGAGCATGTTGTGTGCCGATGTAGGTGCGCGCGAACGGCGCGTGAATCGGCCAGATATGAACGACGCGCGGGGCGAACGCAAGGGAGGTTGGTGGACGAAAGATCCACCGGTCACCGTTGCCCTGCGACTAGCGCACCTTCGGGTTGTTGTAGCGGCCCCGCGGGATGTTGCCCCACTCGCACTTCGGATCGCTCGGGTTCGAGTTGCACGCCGTCACGAACTTCAACGCCTGGCCATACTTCGAGGCGGCGAAGTTCGCCGCGTTGAGCCCGTCGAGGTTCGGCGGCATCCAGTGCGACTCCTCGAACTTCTTCCCGAGGTCGGTCATGCGGGAGAAATACGTCTCGTCGGTGCCGGTCGACCAGTTGGTGAAGTCGCCCATGACGCTGCCCTGCGTGAGGCGGTGGCAGTTCAGGCAGGCGCCGGCGCCCGTCGCGCCCTCGCCGTCGCTGAGCAGCATCTTCGGGAGCGCGAAGCCGAGCTTGTCGGCGGCCACGATGTTGTAGGGCGCGCCGCTGTTCGAGATCGGGAAGTCGGGCAGCTCGCCCATCTTCGGCACGATGCTGGTGCCGTTGGCGCGCTTGGCACCGTCGATCCAGGCGGAGTGGACGAAGGCGTCCGCCGCGTGGCAGCTGCCCGTGCAGTAGCTCTGCACCGACGCGGACCACACCGCGCTCGACTTCTCCCTGTCGCCCGGATGCGGGACCTTCGAGCCGTCGCGACCCGAGCCGATCGAGTTCTGGAAGAAGCAGGTGCGCCCGGTCCTCGGGTTGTGGCCCAGCATGGCCATGTCGTTGAAGACCTTCGTCTTCATCATGCCCTTCCCGTCGTCGGCGACCTTGCGACAGAGGAGCAACCAGTGCGTGCCCTGCGCGTTCTTCGCCGTCACGACCATCGGGCCGGGCTGCGTCTCGCCCCGGGCGAGGTACATGCCGTGGTCGGCCTTGTCCATGCAGCCGTAGCTCTCCGTGTTCAGCCCGAGCTCGCGGCCTGGCGAGCACTTCGTCTGCTCGACGCCATTGACCTTGACGGGGATCCGCGCCCCCTCGACGCCGGGAATGGCGTGCGGGCTCCGGCCGTCGCGGCCGTTGGCGACGAGGTCCCGGCAGTCGAACGTCTCGTACTTGCCGTCCGAGATCTTCGGGAAGAGCGGGTTCTCGCCGAGGTGCTTCTCGCAGAGCTGGCCATACTCGATCTGGCTCGAGACGTTGCTCTCGGTGATGCGCCGGTTCGTCGCCTGCGGCAGCACCGACCCGGAGTCGACGCCGGCGTCGAGGGCCGCGAGCCCGAGGGAAGCGGTCTTGATGGCCTCCTTGGCGTCGGTGCCCTGGTCCCACGCGTAGGCGAGGTTCGTCTGCAGCTTCGCGCGGACGACGCTGCCCTTGAGGATGCAGGCCTCGACGATGGGATCGGGGTTCTTCGCCTGCTCCTTCTTCTCGGCGGAGACGTCGCCCGTCGCCCAGCCCGGATCGTCGAACAGGTGGACGAGATCGAACACCGCCGGGTCGACCTTGGGTCCCTGGTACACCACCGCGCCCGTGAGCTCGCGGTTGCCGCCCCCGCCGATGGGCCTCGCGAGCGTGAGGTCGGTGCACTTGAGCTGCGACTGGGAGTCGAGCGTGATCTTGCCCGCCCGGAGGCGGATGAAGAGGCGCTCGCCGTCCCGGAGGCCGTCCTTCAGGGTGGCCTGCACGGAGCCCGTCGCTTCGTCAAACCGGAGGCCGAGGCCGAGCGGGTTGTCGATGCCCGTGACGGCATCCTCGGACAGGGTGTCCTCCTCGGCCTCCTCCTGCGTGCAGTTGACGAGCAGGGGGCCGGCGGCGGCGCCGACGACGATCGAGAGGAGGCCGAAGGAGCGCGCGTGGAACGAAGAGCGGATCATGACGCCTCTGGGAGCACGCTGTGTGCCCGTGTAGGTAATTCTGGAGCGCCCCGAAAAAGAGTCAGTCGACCCGCGAAATCGGCGCGGTTGATCGGCGCCGAGCGAAGGCGCTCTCCCGTTTTCAGGATCGCCCATCTTGAAAGTTTTTTCAACGGCGATTTATTTTTCGTGGTAGTTTCGGGTGGATCGCGGAGACCACGATCTGGTGGATCCTGGACGACTCGGCGACGCGTGCTACATGGGGCCGGAGCTGGGGTCACCGCGCGCAGCACCTGCCGACGACCGCCAAAAACCCCGCAAAAACCTCGATAGCGACATCGTCCTACATTGGATACGATGGCATACAGCGTGCAGTAAGGTGGAGCTACCATGCGAGCCAAGTTCATTGCCCTGAGCGCCCTTCTCATCTCCGGTGTGGCTTCCTTCGCCTGCTCCTCGGAGGAGCCCGTCGAGGACGAGGTCGACGTCGGAGCCCTCACAGACGCGGAGCTCGCCAAGACCGCCCTCAAGACGATGGGCGCGAAGATCGACGGCCAGGTCTCCGATCAGAACCTCTGCGGCGCGTGCCACGCGGCGAACAACCGCACCACCTACAAGCACTGGAACGACGCGAACAAGACGACCATGGCGGTGCTCAACGACGCCTCGAAGTCGGCGAACGAGCGCATCAGCTACATGTACCGGACGCCAGGCGACCCCGCCTCCGGCTTCTACCCGGGCAAGATCGGCATCCTCACGGCGTGCTCGCACCTCGCGGGGTCGCCGTACATCCGGCCGGCGAAGCACCCGAAGCTCCTCGCGCTGAGCAACACGCTGACGAAGCTGTTCCAGGGCAAGGCGGACGACTTCGAGAAATTCCGCAACGAGACGCTGATGCCGATCGAGTCGCGCTCGGACCGGGCGACGGCGACCCAGTGCGAGGCCATCCTGACGTGGATGGACAAGGGCATGCCTCAGCTCGAGCAGCTGATCACCGACCAGGGGCGCCCGACCGACTGCACCGACGACTTCCGCAAGCTCAAGGAGCACGCGATCAGCGTGAAGGCGACGAGCTGGCAAGCGGTCAACCGCGACGCGCGCGTGGCGAACTTCGCGTGCGACGCCCAGGGCCTGTGCTTCGAGCAGAAGTTCGGCGGCAAGGACGTGTTCCCCAACGCGAAGGACACCACGTACGGGAAGACGTGGGCGCTCGACGGGGGTACCGTCCGCGTGGTCAGGGACCTCGGGCAGCAGCCGACCTACTACTGGTCGCGCACATCCGCCGACGGTCGCTTCTTCGCGTCGGGTGGCAGCGGGCGAAAGGCCTTCGCGCTGGACCTCCAGGCGTTGCTCGATCCGGCGGGTCCGAAGCAGCGTCTCATCTCGCTGAGCGCGAACTACGATCCCGACTTCTTCCCGAACAACAAAGCGTTCATGTTCCAGGGGACGGACCGCGGCGGCGTGGTGTGCGCGCAGTCGCTGCTCACCAACGCGCAGACGCAGACGGTGACGTTCAACGAGCCGCAGTGCAACAAGCTCGATCAGATCTCGCTGTACCAGACGGTGGCGCAGGCCCAGGGCGACAACTCGTTCGCGGACATCTTCGTCATCAACAACAGCTTCGCCAGCGACAACCCCTCCCTGAGCGCGTCCGCCCAGGATCTCCAGCTCACGGCCGGCCCCGACTCGAAGGCGCGCATCGCCATCGCCGTCTCCGGCGGCACGGAGGGCAGCTACGCCGTCAAGGAGGTCAAGGAGGTCCCGATTCCGTTCCACGGTGACACCATGGCGAGCCGGTCGCTCAAGCTGCTCGGCAGCCGCGTGGCGGGCGAGGGCAAGATGCTCGGCTACGGCTTCCACAAGCTGACCACCGTCCGTAACGCGAACCCTCCCGCCGGCTCGACGGGCTACAACTTCACGGCGGCCGAGGCGGGGCGCATCTGCATGCCGGGCAACAAGGCGCAGATCTCCTTCGACGAGCGCTTCCTCATCACGCACCACTACCTGACGCGCGCCGACTTCGCGACGGACGCGGACTTCGCGCCCTACAAGGACAAGGGCGCTGCGGATCTCTGGATGGCGGACTTCGTCACGGGCAAGAAGACGCGCATCACGCGGATGAACCCGGGTCAGTTCGCGATCTTCCCGCACTTCCGCTCGGACGGCTGGATCATGTTCGAGGTTCGCGATTCGGCCGGCTCGACGTACGTGACGGCGCACAACGCGGCGCTCCGCGCGGCGGCCGCCGATCCCACGCCCTGAGACCGGAGCTCGCCGGCCCTCAGTCGAGCCAGCCGAGGAGGGTGGCCTTCGACGGGCCGGCTGGCGCGTCGGAGGAGGGGCGCTCCAGTGTGACGTAGGCGACTCGCCCGTCGAGCGTGGCCACGACGTGATCGGACGACGAGGACGACGCGCCGGTCCACCACGCGTTGGCCTCGAGCCGGCGTGCGAAGCACACGTTCGTGAGCTTCTGGCGTGAGACGGGGATGGGCTCCTCGAGCAGGAGGGCGGGCTCGATCACGCCCGGGTGGGGCTTGTCGGGGACGCCGAGGGCTTCCTTCGTCGAGGCGGCCCGGATCGGGAGGAGCACGCTGCGCGCCTCCTGGCGCCACGTATCCGCGAGCGCGAGCTTGCCCACTGCCGACTCCCCGAGCTCGACCGTGAGCGTGAGGAGCACACGCGCGAGCGCGCGCTCCCGATCCGTCTCGGGCTCGAAGAGGCCGAGCTCCTTGCTCGCGTGCGGGACGACCTTCACGGTCGCGATCTCGAACGACGAGACGGGTCCGAGGTGGCCACCTCCCTCGAGCTTGGTGCGCACGATCCGGAGGAGCGCGTCGGGATCCTGCACGGGCGCGGGGAGCTCGAGGAGGAGCTCGGAGCGGCGGACCTCGCACGCGAAGGACACGTCGAGGCCGAAGGTCATCCGGAGGGAGGTCACCGCGAGGCCGCGGGATCGCAGGCGCTCGGCGAGGCGGGCCGTCAGGGTCTTCGCCACGAACACGAGCGGATCGAGGGTCGACACGGCGTGATCGATCTCGATCGCCTCGACCAGGACGGCCGGCGGCGTCCAGGGCACGAGGGGGGCCGTGTCCTCCCCGCGGAGGAGCGAGAGCACCTCGCGGCGCGACGCCGTGAGGCGGAGGCCGAGCGCGCTCTCCTGGAGCGCGGCGAGATCGCGGACGCGTGCGAGGCCGAGCTTCGCGAGCCACGAGATCTCGGCCTGCGCGAGCGGGAGCCGCGAGATGGGGAGGGACGCCATGGCGCGCGCCCCCTGCCCCGGCGACACGATCCATGGATCGGTCCGGCCGAGGGCCGCGGCCTCGGCGGCGAGCGCCCGCGCGATCCGCGGGCCGTCCGCGATGGCGACGTGCACGGCGTGCCCGCACGTGCGCGCGTGCTCGACGAAGCGCGCGGCGAGGCCCGCCTCTCCCGCGGGGAGATCCGAAGCTGGCTGGAAGGCCCCCGCGCAGCCGGTGATATCGACGAGGATCGCGCCGTCCTCGCAAGAGACCGTGGTCCCGAGCGAGAAGGCGAGCTCCGCGAGGCGCTCGAGCGCGGCGCGCGCGACGCCCTCCTCCACCACCCGGACGGCGAGATCGCGGCGGCGTGCGCGCGCCTGGGCCACGGTCATGCCCGGGTGGATGCCCGCCTCTCGCGCGCCAGGAGAGACCACGTCGAGGCGCGTGCCCCCCGTGACGGCGCGCTCGCTCGGCCCGAGGCGGCCTCCGCTCCTCGCGCTGGCGGCGATGCGGGCGATCACGACGGCCACGGGCTCGCCAGACCGGACGCCGCCCGAGAGCTCCAGGTGGAGCTCCGGAAAGACCGCGCCCAGCACGCGCCTCCCCGATCTCATGGCGCCACGTCGCGAGCGGGCCTCTCGGGCGCCTCGTGACCAGGGACGACATGCCCTGTCGCGCCGGTCCGCCCGCGTCGGTCGCGCGTGACCTTGACCGAGATGAACGAGGGCGCGCGGTGGAGCTCGATCCGAAGCGTCACGGGCCACGCGCGCCACCCCGAGCTCGTCCCGTCGCTGGCGATGAGGACGATACCTCCCCGCTCCTCGGCGAGGAGCGCGAGCTTGCGAACGTGGCGAGCGTCGAGGCCTCGCGCCCGTCCGATCCGGATCGCGACCACCTCGAAGGCGCCGGAGTCGACCACCTCGAGCGCGACGCGGGCGAGCGCTTCGGGAGGGGGGCGCACCACGACGAGCCGGTCACGCGAGACGCCCATGCGATCGACGAACGGCGCGTGGAGCGTGCCCGAGAGGCGTGGCTCGATCCATGCACAGTGCACGCGTTTGTCGCGCGCCTGGGCGGCCTGGATGGCCGAGAGCGCGATCGTCGAGGCGCCGCCCATCCCGTGAGGGGCGGCGAGCTCGGTGATCCCCGGAGGAAAACCCCGGTCAGGAAGCACGCGATCGAGATCGGCGAGGCCGGAGGAGCGGGCGCGGGGATCGGAGGCGAAGATCCCCTTCCGGACACGACCGAGCGCGCCGGACTGGAGGAGGGCGTCGAGGCTGACAGCGGCTGACATACTGAACATAATATCAGTATATGCGCACCGTGCAAGGCGCGCGGACAGGGACGCCTGACCCTGATCCGCCTGCGGGGGCCTCCGGCGCCTCGCGTGCTATACCATCCCGACTTGCCCACCCTCCCCTCCCACCCCAAGCTCGACGCGCTCGCGGGCCACCTCCGCGACATGGGCTCCGTCCTCGTGTGCTACTCCGGTGGCATCGACAGCGCCTTCGTCCTCGCGGTCGCGCACGTGGTGCTCGGCGAGCGAGCCGTCGGGATGACCGCCGTGAGCCCGAGCCTCGCCCCCTTCGAGAAGGACGAGGCGATCCGCATCGCGCGGGAGATCGGCGCCCGCCACGAGCTGGTCGAGTCGAGCGAGATCGAGGACGAGAGCTACGCGCGAAACCACGCCGATCGCTGCTTCCACTGCAAGAGCGAGCTGTACCGCATCGCGTCCGTGAAGCGCGTCGAGTGGGGGCTCGCCCGCATCGTGAACGGCACCAACACCGACGATCTGGGCGACTACCGGCCCGGCCTCGACGCCGCGCGGGAGGCGGGTGCGGAGAGCCCGCTCGTCGCCTGCACCTTCGGCAAGGAGGACGTGCGCGCGTGCGCGAGCCTCCTCGGGCTGACGATCTGGGACAAGCCCGCGTCCGCGTGCCTGTCGAGCCGGCTGCCGTACGGCACGCGCGTCACGCGCGAGCGCCTCGCGCAGATCGCGTCGCTGGAGGAGGCGCTCCGGCGCCTCGGCCTCCGCCAGGTGCGCGTGAGGTGGCACGCCCTGCCCGCCACGGTCGGGACGGTGGAGGGCAGCCTCGCGCGGATCGAGATCGAGCAAGGCGAGATGGGTCGGGCGTTCGAGGTGAGGGACGAGCTGACCGCGGCCGGGAAGCGCGCAGGGTTCACCTACGTGACCCTCGACCTCGCGGGATACCGGAGGGGGAGCCACAACGAGGTGCTGTCGGGGCGGTCGCTGCGGATCGTGAGCTGACGTCCCCGCCGTCCGTCACGGCGGCTCCTCGCGCGCCAGGAGGCGGGCGAGACGCTCCTCCTCGACGCGCAACACCAGGACCTTCTCCCGCTCGACGAGGACCATCCCAGGCGCGCCGTCCCTGGGCTTTCGCAGGAACTTCCTGTGCGTGTACTCTACATCCACCACCGTCTCGCCGCGCGCGTCGGAGAAGTGGGCGGCGAGGTGCGCCGCGTCCACCAGGGCGGCGGGCGGCGGGGACGCGCCCCGCTCGAGAGGGACGATCACGTGTGCGCCCGCGCGGCCCTTCACGTGGAGGAACAGGTCGTGCGGACGCGCCGTGCGGAACGTCAGCCGATCGTTGTCGACACCCCCCTTCCCCACCCGCGCGACGCGGCCCTCCGAGATCGGGAACACGCGGTGGCCCACGCGCTCGGGTGACCTCCGCGGGCGGGGCTCCCCGGCGCCTCGCTGCTCCAGCGCGAAGTCGCGCGGGGCGACGGCTCGCGCCGCCGCTTCCACCCCGTCCAGATCCTCCGCGCACGTGGCCTCGGCGAGGCGCGCCCGCCCCGCGCGGAGGGCGCTCGCCACGCGCGTCGCCTCGGCGAGACGCGGCTCCGCGAAGCGCCGTCCGAGCTTCAGACGTCGCGCGCGCTTGAACATCGCGTCGAGGTTCTCGCGCGCGGATCTCGACGGATCGAGCTCGACCTCGAACGGCACAGGCTCGCCCGTCGACCAGTCCGTGCCTGCGAGCCGGGTGGCGCCTCGCGGCGCGCGCGCGGCCAGCGGCGTGAGCCACTGCGCCCGTGCGAGGATGGCGTCCGCGCCGGCCATGCGCTCCAGATCGCGCGAGACGGAGGCGATCCTCCGCTCGACCCGGTCGAGGGCGCGGTCGAGGGCGCGGCCGATCGCCGCGCTCCGCAGATCCAGGTATACCGCGGCGATCGCGGCCAGGCCCGCTTCGTCGACCTCCAGGGGCTCGGGATGCGGCGGTGGCTCCACGGGCTCGAGCGTGATCACGCCGCGATGGAGCCCTAGCTCGCGCGGACCGGACGGGGTCTCGAGCCAGAGCCCTCGCCGCGTCGCGAAGCATACGCGCGCCCCCTCGCACGCTCGCTCCGCTGCCCTGTCCTGGCGCAGCCCTTGCGGGAGGCGCCCCCGGAACGACGCTTTCCTCGCCTCCGCGGACGCCCGGAACACCCGCAGCCCCTGCGGGGAGCGCCAGATCATGGCGTGGAACGTCTCGCCGGGCGCCCGGAGCGAGAGCACCGCGAGCGCGCTCGAGATACCCGCCTTCTGGACCACGCCGAGGATGGGGGAGGACGATTCCATACGGGTCTCCGGCACCAGAACGTCGTATCCTATCCACGTGAGCCTGCGCGTGGAGTCCCGGCGTGCACCAGCGTAGCTTCCCGAAGGGGCAGGCGGCGGCGTCGAAGTTGAAGGCGCTCCACCTCCACCTCGAGGCGAACGGCGGCCAGGGCGCGGACTTCCTGGCCGAGCTCCACCTCCACGCGTCCGATATCGCGGACGAGACGCACCTGCTCCCGCTGTCGACGCTGCACGAAGGGCTCAAGCTCGCGGTGAAGAAGGGGGGCGCGGGCACGATCGCAGCGGCGGCCGAGCGACTCGTCGCCCGCGAGAACCTCGGCGTGTGGATGCGCTCTCTCCGGACGGCGCGCGTGCCCGAGGAGCTCCTCGGCCGGATTGACGCCACCGAGAGCGAGTACGGTCGAACCACGCGATGGGAGACCCTCTCCTCGGGACCGGGGGCGTGGTCCGGGCGCGTGTACATCGCGCACGATCCGATGCTGGAGGAGGACGGCCTCATGAAGGAGGCGCGCGCGGCGGAGCTCTCGATGGTGCCGACCCTGTTCGGGTACCCGCGTGGCGACGTCGAGATCGTCCCTGCCGACAAGCCCGAGGCGCAGGAGTTCCGCGTGCGGTGGCGCCTCCCGCGGCAGGGACGGGCCACGCTCGCGCTGTACGCGCTCGCGGGCGGAGTGCCCGGGGTGGTCGTGATCCTCTCGGGCGTGTATCCCCCGGCCGTGTCGGCCCTCGTGTCGGCCGCCTGCGTCGGGGTAGGGGCGGCGTTCGGTCATCAGCGCACCCTCTCGGAGCAGCGCGCCCTCGTGGCCCGGGCGCAGGATATCCGCGTGCGCGCGCTCGAGCGGAGCCTCGAGCTGAAGGAGGCCGTCGAGGGGGGGGCGGCGGGCGACCTGTCCGGATCGGTCGTCGCTGGCCTCTATCGCCTCGGAAAGCGGATGGGGTCCGGCGCGAGCGGGGTGATCTACGAGGCGATCCGCATCGGCGACGGGACGCCCGTGGCGATCAAGCTGCTCCGCGCCGCCGCCGCGCACGACACGGTGGCCTCCGACCGGCTCCGCCGTGAGGCGGAGGCGCTCGGCCTCGCCTGGCACCCCAACGTCGTCGAGGTGCTCGACCACGGGCACATCGCCGACGGGACGTCGTACCTCGTGATGGAGCTCCTGCGCGGCGACTCCCTCGCGACGCACATCAAGGAGCGCGTACGGCTGTCGCCCGACGAGGTGCTGCCGATCGCGATCGAGGTGTGCGAGGCGCTCTCGGCCATCCACGCCGCGGGCGTCGTGCACCGCGACATCAAGCCGTCCAACATCATGCTCGTCCCCCACCCGGACGCGAAGGACAAGCTCCGCGCGAAGGTCCTCGACTTCGGCATCGCGAAGGTGGAGTGGGAGGAGATGCGGATCACGAGCACGGGCTCGCCGCTCGGGACGCCCGGGTACATGTCGCCGGAGCAGGAGGCGGGGGACCCGCTCGACGCCCGCAGCGATCTCTACGCCTTCGGCGCCGTGCTGTACGAGTGCTTCATGGGCGAGCCGCCGCCGCTCGCGGCCGCGTCGCTGTGGCGCGTCGACGAGCCACCGCTCCAGCTCGGCGCCCAGGCGGACAGCGGCGTTCATCGCGCGCAGACGCCCGTGCCGCCCGAGTGGCGCGAGGTGATCGAGTGCGCGCTCGAGCCCGACAAGGAGGAGCGCTACCCCGACGCGCGCGCGGTCCTCGCCACCCTGCGTGCCCTGTCGCCCGCGCGGCCGGACGAGGTGGCGAGCGGGGTGCCGAGCGAGCGCTCCAAGGGCTGACGGTGTACGCTCCGGGTGTGCTCCGAACACTCGCCACCGTCGCGTGCCTCTCGCTGACCGCGCTCGCGGGGTGCCCCTCCCCGGGCACGCCCCCTCCTCAGCCACCCCCCGCCCAGCCTCCGCAGGCACCGTACGCGTACCCCCAGCAGCCACCCACCTACTACCCTCCGCCGCAGCAACAGCCGCAGCAACAGCCGCAGCAGCCGCAGCAGCCGCAGCAGCCGCAGCAGCCGCCTCCCCCGTTCCAGCGTCCGCTGCTTCCGCCGCTGATCGGGTCCGCGGCGATGCAGCAGGAGGTCCGCACGGTACTCGCGGAGCTCGTCCAGAACCTCGGCGCGAGCCAGAAGGCCCGCGTGCAGGGGATCCCGCTGGTCTTCGATCCGGGACTCGAGGTGAACGCCTTCGCCGGCTGCGAGAAGGGCGCGCCGTTCCTCGCGGGCACCGAGGGCTTCCTGCTCGCGGCCGACGCGATCGCCCAGACGAAGGCCACCGACGAGATGTTCGGGACGCAGACGTACGACGCGTACTGCAAGCTCGTCATCCCGCAGATCCTCCGCTCCGAGAAGGCGAGCCCGGGCCTCCCCGCCGGGATCATCCCGCAGAACGTGGGCGGCGATCCGCGCCGCTGGTCGCGGGCGCGCGAGCTGTTCCAGGACATCGTGGCGTTCACGTTCGGCCACGAGCTCGCCCACCACTATCTCAACCACACCGGCTGCGCGAACGGGCAACCACCGGGGCCGAACCCCGCCGTCATCGGGAACCTGCTGAACTCCCTTATCCCGATCACGAACCAGCCGAACGAGGCCGCGGCCGACAGCTCGGGGGCCATCAACGCGCTCGACACGGGGGCGGCGCGTCTACCCGCGTACCGCTACAGCGAGCGGGGCGGGCTCCTGCTCCTCGAGTTCTTCGCGCGACTCGAGCAAGCGATGGGCGTGAACCCCCTCTCGCCGGTGGTCTTCCTGCAGTCGCACCCGAACCCGCAGCTCCGCATTCCGATCCTGCGGGACGTGATCGCGGCCGGCTGGTACCGCGCGCACCCGCAGATCGCGCGGTGACGCGGCCGCTCGCGGAGTCGCGCCCGGGCCTCCGGGGAACCGCGCCGGTAGAGCGCGGCTCAGGGAGCGTCGGTCGCGCGCATGACGAGCGCGACGTGGGCGTAGAGGCACGCGCTCGCGAGCACGACGAGCGCGTGGAAGACCTCGTGGTAACCGAACACGCGGGGGGCGGGGTCGGGGCGCTTCAGCGCGTAGACGAGCGCCCCGGCGCTGTAGATGACGCCGCTGACGACGAGGAGCGCGACGCAGACGCCACCGACCTGGCTGGCGCGCGCGCTCACCTGGCCTGTCACGACCCATCCGAGCCCGACGCAGAGCGCCGCGGTCATCCACTTCGGGGCGCCCGGCCACAGGAGCGATTTCACCACGCCGACGCCGGCGCCGAGCCAGATCGCGAGGAGCGCGCCGTGACCTCCACCTCGTGCCGCCACCAGCGCGAACAGCGGCGTGTAGCCGCCGGCGATGAGGATGAAGATCGCGGCGTGATCCAGCCGGCGCATGCGCTTGCGAGCCGCGGGCGTCCAGTCCACCCGGTGGTAGAGCGCGCTCGTGCCGAACAGCAACGCCAGGCTCGCGCCGAAGACGAGGCTCGCGTGCTGGCCGGCCGCCGACCGGCCGCCGAACGCCCCCGCGAGCAGGGGCAGGGTCGCGAGGATCGCGGCGAAGAAGGCGACGGCGTGCGACGCACCCCGCAGGGTGGGCTTGGCCGGTGCGGGGGCGGGGGCGGCGAGCATGGCGCCGGTGCCCTAGCATCGGGCGGCCTGGCACGGGGCGAAATCGACTTTTTTGGCGTCCACGCGCACGTTTGGCTAGGGAACGGCGGCCGGTCGGTGTAAACGCTGGGGAGCAGATCGACGAACGGCTGGATCATTTTCCGCCAGAAGGAGCAGAGATGGCCAGCCCGACGATGAACAAGCGACAGCGCGAGCGAGATCAGAAAGAGAAGAAGAAGGAGAAGGAGGCGAAGAAGCGCGAGCGGCAGCAGAACAAGTCGCCTCGCGTGGCCGTCGACGGCGAGGATCCGGACGTCGCCGGGATCGTCCCCGGCCCGCAGCCGCTTCCCGACCCGTGGGTCGACGGCTGATGGCCAGCCCCAAGGCGGCCGCGCCCGTCCACATCACGAACCAGTTCCGCCGACGGTCGGCGATGGTCTACGACTTCAAGTGCGAGGGCGAGCGGCTGACCTTGTCGCTCTCACCCCGGCAGACGCCCGAGGACCCGGGCGACTGGCACATGGTCGCCAGCCAGAGCAGCACCTCCGACGCGATCGACGGATGGGGTCCGTCGCCCAAGGAGGCGCTCGGCGCGGTCAGCCGTTCGTGGACGGGCCGCTATCTCCCCGTGTTCGACTGGTCCGCCATCGAAGCAGCGCTCGTCGCGGTCCGCGCGATCTGACCTCCCGGCGCGGAGGCTCCTCAGCACGCGCACCCGAACGCGGCGACGTTCAGCCGCTCCACGTCCTCACCCTCCGTCGCCCGCGTGCGCGCCTCCGGGAACATCAGCTCGTAGGCGTCCGTCGCGGGTCGCTCCCCGCGCTCCGCGTGGACCACCACGGCCGACAGCTCGAGCGCCCAACCGTCGAGCACGCGCACGACCTCGAGACCTCGCGGCGTCTTCCTGAAGAGGGCGGAGAGCTGCGCGGAGAAGTCGCCGCAGCCGCCGCCGGCGCCCGCCGACACCCACACGAGCTCTTGATCGCCCTGCGCGAGGGTCTCCACGACCGGCATGGCCTCGTCGCGAGAGTCCCACGGGACGCCGGAGAGGGTGTCGTCCGCCTCCTCGGCGTAGTCCCGGGCGTGGCTCTGGTGCTCGGGTAGCGCGCGGAAGGCGAGGAGCGCGGCGCGGCGCGTCTCGTCGCTCGCCTCCCTCGGGTGGATCACGACCTGGCCCAACTGCG
The DNA here is from genome assembly GCA_005777185.1 of Myxococcales bacterium. GTDB lineage: Bacteria > Myxococcota_A > Polyangia > Polyangiales > Polyangiaceae > SXNL01. The sequence goes on along the minus strand of SXNL01000281.1, from coordinate 20,380 downwards.
CGACGGCGAACGTGGCCTCGTCGCAGCGCCCCGACATGGAGCCGAGCGAGCCGACGAGCGTGCGGGCGCCCTCGGCGAGATCCCACGCCTCGTTCGCGATGTCGCTCTTCGGAGGGGCGGGCAGCGGGCGATCGGCCTCGTCCCGCGCCTCGCCGCGCCAGCGCGCGTAGACGTCACCATCGGGGGCCACTCGGCCGAGGATGGCGAGGCCGTCGATCGTCGCCTCGCAGGCCACGCCGTGGCGTCCGAGGAGGCGCACGCGACGGCCGACGCTCTCCTTCGCGACCGCGGACACCTTCGAGGCGTCGACCGTTCGCGCGACGGCGACCGTGCCTTCGACGTCGTCGCCGACAAGCGCGGGGGAGCCCGCCTCCCACGTGGGATCGGGGGCAGCGTCGAGCACGACCCACGAGCGCCCGCTCGCGTGGACGACGAGCGCGACGTCGCGACGGGCTACCTTCTCCGTCGACGAAGCGGCGGAGGCGACGGGTGCCTCGATCGCCGTCGCGACGCCGAGGGGCGCGTGCACGGGATCGGTGTCCGGGCCCGGCGACGAGCAGCCGAGGGCGACGAGGGCGAGGGCTATGGGGAGAATCTTCGTTCGCATGGGGCCAGGCCATCGCAAGCCCCGTACCGCCCGCAACGCGGCCTTTTTTCGCGGGTTCCCCGCGGGGGATGACCTCCCCGGGACACAGCGTGTACGAAGGGAGCCACGCCTCGGCGCCACCGCGACCCGCCTCAGACGGCCCGATCCGTGAGACGTTACGACCATGGGTCTCCTCGACAACCTCGGACGCCTCGTCGGTCGGGTGGAGGTCGCGCTGGCTGGCGCGGAGGGTCACCTCGCGGACGGCGAGGCGGCGCTCGAGCGTCGTGACGCGATGCGAGCACGCGCCGCGGCGCATGCGCTCCTGGCGCGCGTGCCGGGTTCCCCGCTCGGGCTTGCGCTGCTCGCGGACGCCTGCGAGATGGCCGGCCTGGAGGCCGAGTTGCTCCTCACCCTCGAGGAGCTCAGCGAGCGCGCCCCGTCCCGCGCCGACGTGTGGGTGCGCCTCGGCAACGCGCGTGCACGGCAGGAGGCTGGCGCCGACGATGGCGCCTCCGCCCCCGATCGCCCGTCGGGAGGAGAGGCGGGGCGCGACGCGTTCATGCGCGCCCTCGCTGTGGCCGAGCTCGGGAGCGAGGCGCGTCGGGAGGCTCTCCTGTGCCTCGCCGATCTCGATCTCGCCCAGGGGGACGGGGCCCGCGCCGAGCTGTGGCTCGAGCGAATCGTGGGGCCGAAGGATCGCGAGGTCGCGCTGCGGCGCGCCGAGGCGCGGCTCCTCCTGCGCGATCCCGCGGGCGCCGCGAAGAACACGGATGCCCTGGGGGAGGACCCGACCGACGGTCGCACGGCGCTCTTGCGGGGGCGGATCGCCTGCGCCCTGGGCCACAAGGAGGCGTTCTCCCCCCTGCTGCGCGCGTACGTCCTCGAGGTCCCCTGGTCGAGCGAGGCGCTCTCGCACGCGCTCTCCGTGCTGCCCGTCGAGAAGGACGCGCTCGCCCGCGTGCGCGCGGTCGTCGAGTCTCGTGGTGAGGCCAGGTCGGCCCGTTTTCGCGCTGCCTTCGCGCGCGCCGAGGGCCGCCCCGACGAGGCGCGCCTCGCGCTTCGCGATGCCGTCATGGCCGGCGACGTCTCCGCGGCGCGTCCCCTCTTCGAGGCCGCCGTCGACGACGAGGACGCCGCGGCCATGATGGTGGCGCTGGGGGCACTCCGCGCGGACGGCGATCCCCTCGTGGCGGACGCTCGGCGCCTGCCTTCCGTCGTGTCCCTCGCCATCCCCGAGGACACGGAGAGGAACCTCGACGCGTTGCTGTCGGTGACATCGACGCGCCTCGGCAAGTGGTCCGCCCACATGCGCGACGTGGCCCTCCGCTACTGGATCCCCGAAGCCCCCCTCCTCGCGGTGTGGCCCGATCTCCTCCGGCGCCTCGATCAGCACGCACGCACGCTCGGCGATCTCGACACGCTCGGTCGGGTCGCGGAGCTGACGCGGGAGCGCGAGAGGCCGGTCCGGGTGGCGATCGTCGGCGAGTTCAACGCCGGCAAGAGCACGTTCATCAACGCGCTCATCGGTGCGGACGTCGCCCCCACCGGCGTGCTGCCCACGACCGCGACGCTGCACCACCTCCGCTATGCGCAGGATCCGCTCGCGAGGATCCTCTTCTTCCCCGACGCGGACGGCACCAGGAAGGACGATCGCCTCCTCCCCCTCCCCGAGCTCCGCACCACGTTGAGATCCCTGGATCCGGGCCAGATAAGCCGGGTCGAGCTCCTCGTACCGCTCGCGTCCCTCACCCGCGTGGAGATCCTCGACACGCCTGGCTTCAACGCGCCCGACCCCCGCCACACCAAGGCCGCACGCTCCGCCTTCGACGAGGCCGACGCCGTCATCTGGCTCCTCGACGCGGGCCAGGCCCTCAAGCAGTCGGAGAAGCAGATCCTCGACGAGGCGCGGGCGGCGAAGGTGCCCGTGCAGATCCTCGTCAACAAGGCCGACCGCCTCGACGACGCCGAGCTCGCCCGGGTCCTCGCGACGGTCGACGAGGGGCTCGCCGAGGCGGGAATACGGTCCTGGAGCCCCGTGGTCGCGCTGTCCGCGCGGCTCGCGCTGCAGGGAAAGCTGGGGGACGCGGACGCCCTCGCGCGATCGCGCTGGGCCGACGTGCAGGCGCTCATGGACACCCAGATCATCGGACGCAGCGACGATCTGAAGGAGCGCGCGCTCCGGCGTCGCGCCGTGAAGATGGCCGCGGATCTCCGCCGGGCCGCCTCGGGCCGCGCGCACGCGGAGGAGGAGGCGCACGTGGCCGCACGCACCGCCGCGCAGGAGGCGGGCGTGCTCGCGGCCAAGCTCGACCGGGAGCTCGAGGAGTCGGCGCAGGTGCTGGTCGGCGCGCTCGGTCCGGCGCTCGGCGTGCTCGCGAAGGATCTCGAGGTCACGAGCTTCGGGCGTGATCGGGAGGCGGCCCTCAAGGATCCCGTGGTCGTCCGGTACCGGACGGAGCGGGCGACGAACCGCCTCGCGGAGCCCATGGCCCACGTGCTCGCGCGCATGGCCGCTGGCGGTTCGGAGGCGCGGAAGGGTGCGGAGGCGCGGGATCTCGTGCCGCTGTGCCGCGCCCTCGTCCGCGGCTTCTGGCTGGCCGGCGCGGAGGACGCGACCGCCCTCTCGCGGGCTGCGATCACCACCCTCATCGAGCGGCTCGCGACGCTCTCGTGGTCGGTGCCCGCGCGGGAAGGGATGACGTCGCTGGAGGGTGAGCTCGTGGCCATCGAGGGCCTTCTCGGCCGTGGCTGAGCTGGAACGCCGCGCAGGATCCAGGTATCCTCGGGGCATGAGCGGTCGTCGGCGCCTCCTCGCCAGTCTGCTGGGCCTCGCGGCGCTGCTCGCTGCGCGTAGCGCGGCGCTCGCCGATCCCATCCTCGAGGTCGGGCCCGGCAACGTCAGCGTGCAGGCCGAGAAGCTCGAGGTGGACGTGGGGGGTGGCACCGCCATCCTCACGGGCGCCGTCTCCCTCTCCAAGGGCGACCTCTCCGTGAAGTGTCCCCGCATCGACCTCCGCTACGACAACACGCCCCACGTCACGTGGGCCAAGGGCTCGGGCGGCGTCGCGGCCGACATCCGGGGCGTCCACGCCGAGGCACCCGAGGTCGAGGTCGATCTGGCGAGGCAGACCCTCCAGCTCCGCGGCGGCGTGCGGCTGACGCGTGGACAGGGTTGGGTCGAGGCCAACCGCGCCACGATCGACCTCGCGACCGCGAAGGTGACGGCGCACGAGGTCAAGGGCTCCGTCCCCGTCCCGAAGTCCCCTTGAGCGCTCCAGGCTGGGTCCTGGAGGCGGACCGCGTGCGCGTGGTGCGCGGTGATCGCACGATCCTGCGCGACGTGTCGGTGCGCGTGGCGGCGGGCGAGGTCGTCGGCATCCTCGGCCCGTCCGGCGCCGGGAAGTCGACGCTGTTCCGCGCGCTCACCGGGGAGGAGCCGCCGGACGCCGGCGAGGTCCGCTTCGCCGGCGCCGTCGTGACGAGGGAGCCCTTGTGGCGACGGGCCAGGGCGGGCATCGGCTACATCCCGCAGGGGTCGAGCGTGCTCTGGGACCTCACGGTGCGCGAGAACCTCGTCACGTTCTCGCGCGTGGTGCACGGCACAGCCGGCGATCCCGTGCAGGCCGCGGTCGAGGTGGGCCTGCAGCAGCGCCTCGACGTCCACGCCCGGGAGCTCTCGGCCGGTGAGCGGCGACGGCTCGAGTTCGCGCGCGCGATCACGCGGAGACCTCGCGTGCTGGTCTGCGACGAGCCGTTCGCCGGCGTCGATCCCGCCGGCGCGGAGCTGCTCGGCAGGCTTCTCGCGGATCTCGCGATCGAGGGCGTCGGCGTGGTCCTGGCGGACCACCATGTCGCCGAGGCGCTGGCGGTCTGCACACGCGCGCTCCTCCTGCTCGACGGGGAGGTAGCGGTCGACGAGACCCCCGAGGCCTTCCGAGAGCACCCCCTCGTCCGGGGGCGCTACCTCGGCACCTGGACGCGCTCCATTCCACCGTGATCCCCTTGGCATGAAAATCGCGCCAGGCGCGCGTTCGAGGTGTTACTCTTTCCTGGACGGTCCACCGGCGTACACCCCGGTGGCCGTGGACGACGGGTTTCACCCTCGCGCCCCGGAGGATCTCCCCGACGATGGAAATCAAGCAGCAGCTCAAGCTCAGCCAGCAGCTCGTGATGACTCCGCAGCTGCAGCAAGCCATCCGGCTGCTCCAGCTCTCCCGCCTCGAGCTGATCGACGAGATCAGGAAGGAGCTCGACGCGAACCCGGTGCTGGCCGACGACGACATCGATCCGCGCGGTCGCGCGAAGGGCGCCAGCGGCGGCGCCGAGGGCGAGATCCCTCAGATCCAGGTCGACGAGCGCATCGACCGCATGGAGGACCGCATGCGGTCCCAGTCGGTGGACACCCAGAAGACGGACGACAAGAGCGTTCGTGAGATCGACTGGGAGCAGTTCCTCGAGAACCGCACGCAGCAGCAGTCCCTGCCCACGACGCGCGGGGGCTTCGAGGAGCTCCCCCCCATCGAGCAGAGCCTCACCAAGGCGACCTCCCTCGTGGACCACCTGCGGTGGCAGCTCCACATGAGCGACTTCACCGAGGCCGAGCGGCGCTTCGCCGAGCTCGTCCTCGGCAACCTCGACGACAACGGTCTGCTCGACCTCAAGGGCGTCGAGCGCGAGAACGGCGAGAAGACGCCCGACATCACCATCGAGCAGCTCGCCGAGGAGTGCGGGCTCGATCCGGAGGACGCGCCCGAGGTCCTGCGCATCATGCAGGAGTGGGACCCGGTGGGCGTCTGCACCCGGGATCTCCGCGAGTGCCTCCTCGTCCAGGCCGAGGTGTTCCACTACGACGATCTCGAGATCGAGATCATCGACAAGCACCTCCACAACCTGGAGAAGCACAACTACCAGGCCATCGCGCGCGACATGAAGCTCCCCGTCGAGGAGATCTACGAGGCCGTCAAGGAGATCCAGAAGCTCGAGAGTCGCCCGGCCCGGAACTTCACCGAGACCGACGAGAAGAGCATCGGCATCACGCCGGACGTCTACATCGTCAAGGACGAGGACAAGTTCGTGGTCACCGACAACGACCGCGGCGTCCAGCGCCTCTACATCAACGAGACCCTCACCAAGCAGCTCCTCAAGGACCCGAACGCGAAGGAGTTCATCGGGGAGAAGCTCCGCAACGCCCAGTGGCTCATCCGGGCGATCGAGCAGCGCCGGAAGACCATCATCCGCGTGACGGAGTGCATCGTCGACAAGCAGCGCGAGTTCTTCGAGCGCGGGGTCGCCCACCTCAAGCCGATGATCCTGCGGGACGTGGCCGAGACGGTGGGCATGCACGAGTCCACCATCAGCCGCGTGACGACGAACAAGTACGTGCACACTCCGCAGGGCCTCTTCGAGCTCAAGTATTTCTTCAACTCGTCGATCCGGCGGGTGGCCGAGGAGGACATCGCCTCCGAGAGCGTGAAGCAGGCCATCAAGAAGATCATCGACGGCGAGGACAAGTCGAACCCCCTCTCGGACCAGGCCATCGTCGAGATCCTCGCCAAGGACGATGGCATCCAGATCGCGCGAAGGACCGTGGCCAAATACAGAGAAATGCTTGGAATTCTTGCTTCCAGCAAGAGAAAGAAGCTGTTCTAGGAATCGAAGCCTGCGCGGGCGCTCGTCGCCTCGCGCCACAGGAGGCACATGAACATCGCCATCACGTTTCGTCAGATGGACGCGACCGACGCCGTGAAGGGGTACGCCACCGACAAGGTGGCCAAGCTGCAGAGGTTCCTCAGGCAGCCCCTCAAGGGTCAGGTCACTCTCTCCTGCCAGAAGACCGTCCACGTCGCCGAGGTCGACGTCCACGCGGGCGGCGAGCACTATCACGCTCACGAGACGAGCGAGGACATGTACGCTTCGATCGACAAGGTCATCGACAAGGTCGAGGCGCAGATCCGCGCCGCCCGCGCGAAGAAGAAGGGGCAAGATCGCGCGAGCGATCACCTGCTCCCCGACATGCCGGACGAGGACTGACGGGCAGCGGGAACGCAGATGAAACTGACCGAGCTCCTGAGCGCCGACCGCGTCGCCATCCGCAAGCGGAGCGGGGACGACGCCTTCGACACGGCCGCGGCGCTCCGACTCCTCGGGAGCATGCTGTCGGGTGGGGGGGTCGACGCCGCAGAGGTCGAGCGCGTGCTGGTCGAGCGCGAAGAGCTGCAGTCGACGGGGATCGGAGAGGGCGTGGCGATTCCCCACGGCGCGCTGCAGGCGCTCGAGCTGCAGCGCGCCGCCCTCCTCATCGTGCCCGGGGGCGTCGAGTTCGCGTCGATCGACCAGGAGAAGGTGACCATCCTCTTCGCGGTCGTCGGGCCGAAGCGCGCCACGGGCGAGCATCTGAAGACCCTCGCACGCGTCTCGCGCCTGCTCCGCCATCCGGAGTTCCGCGAGCGCCTGGTCGGGGCGGCGAGCGGCGAGGCCGCCTTCGCCCTCATCGCGGTCGAGGAAGCGGACCCCAAGCCGAGCTCTCCCGACGCGGCGAGGAAGGTCTGATGGGCGGCCCTCCTTCCGACATCCCTCCGTCCGACACGATGCCGCAGTCGATCCCGCCGATCCCCGGCGAGGTCACCGTGGAGGCTTTCCTGGCCGAGGCGAGGTCGCAGCTCCGCATCCGGCTCGCCGCGGGCGCGGCGGGGATCAAGCGGCCGATCCGCCACCCGCGCATACAGAAGAGCGGCCTCGCACTGGCCGGACATTTCGAGGGGGTCGTGCCCACGCGCGTGCAGGTCCTCGGGGACACCGAGATGACGTACCTCGAGGCGCTCGCGCCCGACGTGCGGAGTCAGTCTTGCCGCGCCTTCTTCTCCCTCGGGCTGTCGTGTGTCGTGCTGACGCGGGATCGCGAGCCCCCGAAGGCCCTCGCGGCGGCCGCGGAAGCCACGTCGACGCCCGTGCTCGTGTCGGCGACGCGCTCGAGCAAGACCGTGAACGCCCTGCACGCGATCCTCGACGACCAGCTCGCTCCGCACACGCAGCTCCACGGGGTGCTCGTGGACGTGTTCGGTGTGGGCCTCTTGATGATGGGCAAGAGCGGCATCGGCAAGAGCGAGTGCGCCATCGAGCTCGTTCTCAGGGGCCACCGGCTGGTGGCCGACGACGTGGTGCGATGCGACTGGCGGCCGCCAGGGATGGTGTTCGGCGCACCGCCCGACCTCCTCCGCCACCACATCGAGGTCCGCGGGCTCGGCGTCCTGAACATCAAGGACATGTTCGGCGTCACCGCGGTGCGCGAGCGCAAGCGCATCGACGTCGTCGTGCGTCTCGAGGAGTGGAAGGACGAGGGTACCTACGACCGCCTCGGCATCGAGGATCGCTTCCACGCCATCCTCGGCACGCCGATCCGCATGCTCACCGTCCCCGTTCGGCCCGGCCGCGACATGGGCTCCATCGTGGAGATGGCCGCCCGGAACGAGCTCCTGCGGCGCGCTGGCAAGAACCCGGCGAAGGAGTTCGCGGAGCGCCTCGAGAGCCGCGCCATCGCCGGCGCCGAGTCGTTCAAGGAGGCGGTCGACAACGAGTCGGCCGCGGTCCCGCCCGTGTCGTCGCCGCGGATGGCCCCCGCCCCCCATAGCGACGAGGCGCTCCCGCCCCTGCGTCGGTCGAACGAGAGCGCCGCGTGGGTCGTGGCGCCCAAGTCGAGGCGCGACGATGAGCGGTGAGTCCGCGGCCGGCCGCCGCGCGCGGCCCATGGTGGTCGTCGTGACCGGGCTCTCGGGCGCCGGGCGGTCCACGGCGCTGCGGACGCTCGAGGATCTCGGCTTCTTCTGCATGGACAACCTCCCCACGGTGCTCGCGCCGGAGGCGGTGGCGCTCTGCGAGCGCGGCGGCATGACGCGGGTTGCCCTGGGCATCGACGTGCGTGTGCGTGCGTTTCTCGGGGAGGTGGGCAACACGCTGCGCGAGCTCGAGGCGGGCGGACAGCGAGATCTCGAGGTGCTCTTCGTCGACGCGACGGACGAGACGATCCTTCACCGCTTCGGGGAGACGCGACGGCCTCACGCCCTCTCCACGAGCGACCGCGATGGCGCCGTGGCCGTGCTCGATGGTGTCGCGATGGAACGCGCCCGTCTGGCCCCCCTCCGCGCCCGGGCGACCCACGTGATCGACACGACCTCGCTGTCGGTCCACGAGCTCAGGCGCATGGTCATCGGCCACTTCGGGCCCGCCTCGGGCCGCACCGCCGGGATGAGCGTGCGCGTCGTGTCGTTCGGCTTCAAGTACGGCGCGCCCGTGGACGCGGATCTCGTCTTCGACGTCCGCTTCCTGAAGAACCCGTACTTCGTGCCGGAGCTCAAGGCGCTCCCGGGGACGGATCCGCGCGTGGAGCGCTTCGTGCTCGCGCTCGCCGATACGCGCGAGTTCCTCGATCGCACCGCGGACCTCCTGCGCTACGTGGTGCCGAAATACGAGCGGGAGGGCAAGAGCTACCTCACGATCGGCATCGGCTGCACGGGCGGTCGGCACCGCTCGGTGGTCGTCGCCGAGCAGCTCGGCGTCATCCTCGGGGAGGGCGTCGTCGTGGCGCACCGTGACGTGCACCGGAGCGATCCGGCGGGGCCACGGAGGCGGAGCCCGAGCGTTCCCCCCCCGGAGCAGGCGACGCAGAGCGAGCTCGCGGCGGAGCTCTCTCCGCTCCCCCAGCCCGTCAGCGCGCACTTCAAGGTGCGGCCATGACGGCGCAGGGCCAGTTCATGATCGTGAACCGCCTCGGCCTCCACGCGCGCGCGGCGACCAAGCTCGTGCTCCTCGCGACGAAGTTCCCGTGCGAGGTCGAGGTCGTCCACGACGGGCAGGCCGCGAACGCGAAGAGCGTCATGGGGGTCCTCCTGCTCTGCAGCGCGAAGGGCACGCTCCTCGAGGTCCGGGCCACGGGCGAGCGCGCCGACGAGTGCGTGGCCGCCATCGGCGAGCTCATCGCGTCCAAGTTCGGGGAGGAAGCGTGAGCACGGACGGCGAAGGGGGGGAGCGCAACAGCGAGGCGCCCATGGTGCCGGACGACCGGCCGAGCGTCATCAGGCTCCCCGCGGAACCCGTCGTGCTCCGGGGGATCTCGGGATCACCCGGGATCGCCGTGGGCCCGGCGCTCGTCATCGGCGACATGCGGGCGCAGTACGCGCAGCGGCACATCCACACCGCGCAGATCCCCTCGGAGCTCGCGCGGCTCGAAGACGCCGTCACGCGCGCGACGCGGACGCTGCGTGACGTGAGCGCGAAGGTCGTCGGCGCCAAGGACGCCCAGCCCATCCTCGAGGCGTACGTGCTCATGCTGGGCGATCCGATGCTGCACGAGGTGGTGCGGCGCAAGATCAAGGTCGAGAAGAAGTGCGCCGAGTGGGCGGTCGCCGAGGCGTCGGACGAGATCGGCGCGGCCTTCGGCGATCCGCGCGAGCGCGACGCATACATCGTCGAGCGGCGCCACGACGTCGCCTTCGTCTGCGAGCGGCTCCTGCGCTCGCTGCTCGGCGAGGCGCCCGTATCCCTCTCGCTCGACCACCCGTCGATCGTCGTCAGCCACGATCTGTCCCCGGCGGACACCGCCGGGATGGTGCGAGGCCCGGTTCTCGGCTTCGTCACCGCCGTCGGGTCGCGGACGAGCCACACGTCGATCATGGCGCGCGCGCTCGAGATCCCGGCCGTCGTCGGCGCGCCGGACGCGCTCACGCACATCCGCACGGGTGACATGGTCGTCGTCGACGGTCTCACCGGGACGGTGACCGTCCATCCGACCATGACGATGGTCGTCGAGGCCCACCAGCGCTCGACCGCGCACCTGGCCTTCGCGCGGCGCCTCCTCGAGTCCAAGGACCAGAAGGGCCTGCTTGGCTGCGGCACCCCGATCGCGCTCAAGGCCAACGTGGAGCTCCCGGCGGAGGCGACCCTGGCCGTCGATCACGGCGCCGAGGGCATCGGCCTCTACCGCACCGAGTTCCTCTACATCGATCGCTCGAGCCTGCCCACGGAGGACGAGCAGTACGAGATCTACCGGGCCGTCGTACACGCCGTCGGCGGGCGCCCGGTGACGTTGCGCACGTTCGACATCGGGGGTGACAAGTTCGCGAGCACGTTCCAGCTGCCCGCGGAGATGAACCCGGCGCTCGGGCTCCGGGCCATCCGCCTCGCGCTCCGACAGCCCGACGTGTTCGCCACCCACCTCCGCGCGATGGTCCGGGCGAGCGCCCACGGCGAGGTGCGGATCATGATCCCGATGGTGACCACGCTGCGCGAGATGCGAGAGGTCCGCGACCACCTCGCCGCCGCCACCGCGGACGTCCGCGCGCGGGGTCTCCCGTGCGCCGACCACATCGCCCTGGGCATGATGGTCGAGGTCCCCGCGGCCGCCATCATGGCCGACCTGTTCGCGAAAGAGGCCGACTTCTTCAGCGTGGGCACGAACGACCTCGTGCAGTATGCCCTCGCGATCGACCGCACGAGCCAATCGCTCGCCGAGCTCGCGTCCGCGTTCAGCCCTGCGATCCTCCGGCTGATTCGCTCCGTGACGCGCGCGGCGCGGGCTAACGACGTCCCCGTCGCGCTCTGCGGGGCGATGGCCTCGGAGCCGCTGGCCGCGCTGCTCCTCGTGGGCCTCGGGCTCCGCGAGCTCTCCATGGAGGCCACCGCGATCCCCGAGATCAAGGAGAGCCTCCGCCGCTTCACGCTGGCGGAGCTCGAGCCCGTGGCGGAGCGTGCGCTGATGAGCGCGAGCGCCGAGGAGGTGCAGCGCGAGGTACACGACGCCTTCGCGCCTCGGCTCGTCGACCTGCTCAGCTTCTCGCAGGTGGGCTCGGCCATCCTGCCCGTGGGACCCTAGCGTGACGACGCGGTCGTCGGATCGCCCGCCCGCCACGATGGCCTCGCTCGCGACGGCGCGAGGCGTGACGCGCGGTCTGTCGACCTTCGTAGGGCGCGCCGGAGAGCGTGAGCTCTTCCTCGCGCGACTGGCGAGCGGGCACCGGCTCGTGACGGTCGTGGGACCACCCGGCGCGGGGAAGTCGCGCTTCGCCTCGTACACGCTGGCAGGGCTCGAGGGTCGGGCGATCGTCGCCTGCGACGCCTCGACGGTCACCGACGCGGACGAGCTGGTCGGGGCCGTCCACGCCGCCCTGGGCGTCGATCCGGGGACGGGCGTGGCCCGCGCCGTCGACGCGCTGGGCCCGGCCGTCCTCCTCCTCGACGACGTCGACCGCGTGATCGGCGCGGCGGCGTCGTGGATCGAGGACCTCGTCTCGCGCGCGCCGCGCCTGTCGGTGGTGTTGACGTCGCAGCGCCGGTCGGGCATCGCTGGCGAGGCGTGCGTGGAGATCGCCAGCCTCTCACTCGACGAGGCGGTCGATCTGTTCGCGGCCCGCAGCCGCCTCCTCAGGCCGGACTTCCAGGTCACGGACGCGAACCGCGGCGACGTCGAGCGACTCGTCAGCGAGCTCGACCGGCTCCCGCTCGCCGTCGAGCTCGCCGCCGGGCGGGCGGCGGTCCTCGGCCCCCGCGAGATCCTGGCGCGCACGAGCCAGCGGTTCGAGCTCCTCCGCGCGCGCGGAGGCGAAGATCGCCGCGTGCACCTCGAGGGAGCGATCGCGGTCGCGTTCGATCTTCTGTCGCCGGCCGAGCGCGAGGCGCTGACGCAGGCCGCCGTCTTCCCGGGTAGCTTCACCCTGGAAGGCGCCGAGGCCGTCCTCCAGCTCGGGGGTGGGCACACACCGCTCGACGTGCTCGACGCGCTCGCGGCGCGATCGCTCGTGCGCTCGTTCGAGCCAGCGACGCTCCCTGGCGAGCTGCGCTTCTCCTTGTGGGAGACGGTGCGCGCGTTCGCGCTCCGCCAGGCACCGCCCGGCGCGCTCGAGGCCGCCCGCGATCGCCTTGCGACGTACGCGGCGACGGTGGCGGAGGAGTTCGAGCGCCGGCGCGAGGCCGGGGAGGCGCCGATCGACGAGATCGCGCTCGAGGCGCCCATCTTCGACGCCGTGTTCGAGAGTCACGTCGATCACGATCCCCGGATGGCCGCCCTCGTGCTGCTCGCCGAGCGGCCGCTGGTCGATGCCTACGGCCCCGTCGCGCCATACGAGCGTCGCCTCTCTCGTGCCGCCGCGGCCCTCGAGCTCGGCGTCGACGAGGGCACGCTGGCGAAGGTGCTCGTCGCGGCCGGGCGCGCCCGCGTGATGCTCGGCAAGCTCGACGCGGGTCGTGCGGCGCTCTCGAGCGGCGCGGACGCGGCGGCGCGCGCGGGGCTCCCTGCCGTCGAGGCGGAGGCGCGCAGCATCCTCGCGCTCGCGCTCTACTGGCAGGGCTTTCCGGACGACGCGGCGCGACTCCACGGGGACGCCACGGCGGCGCCCCTGGACGCGGCCGGAGGGTTCGCCCGGGGCCTCGTGCTCCTCCTGGGAGGGAGGCCGAGCGAGGCCCGCGAGGTCCTTCGTGACGTGGTGGACGCGCGGCGTCGCGGCGGGGACGTGAGCGATCTCGGCCTGGCGCTCGCGCTGTACGGGAACGCCTGCATGGAATGCGCGGACGCCGCCCTCGCGCGGACCCTCTTCGACGAGGCCGAGGTGGTGCTCGAGCGCGCGAAGAACCGGCGATTCCTGGCGATCCTGGAACTGTGGCGGGGGTCGCTCGCGCTCGATCAGGGCCGATTCGTGCAGGGCACGCAGCACCTCGATCGCGCGCACGCGGGCCTGATGGGCGCGGAGGACAGGTTGTTCCTGAGGAGCGCGCGAGGCTACCTCGGGATCGCCCACCACCTCCTCGGCGATGCGAAGGCCGCCCTCGCATGGTTCGACCAGGCGGTCGCGGGCGCAGCGGAGGATCGGCACCAGTACCCGCTCGGGCACTTCCTCGTCCACAAGGCCGCGGCGGAGGCGAGGCTCGGCGACCTCGACGCGGCGGAGGACACGTTCGCGCGCGCCGAGTCACACGTGGCCGCCGCCCTTCGGCCCTCCCTGGTGGCCACGTCGCACGTGCTCCGGGGCCTCCTCCACCTCGCGCGGGCCGACCGTTCACACGACGACGTGCGGCGTCGCCACCTCGCGAACGCGGAGCTCGAGATCACCCGCGGCACGGGCCAGCGCGCGGGTCAACCGGACCGTATCCGGGAGACGTCCCTCGATGTCCGCCTGGCGCTTCGCCTCGCGGAGCCCCTTCTCGCGGAGAGGCTGCGCGACCTCGCCGGGCCGCCGCTCCGGGCCGTGCTCCGCGTCGGCCCCGAGGCGGCGTTCTTCCACGTGGGGGACGGCCCGCGCGTCGACCTCTCGCGTCGCGCCCTCCTCCGGCGCCTGCTCGAGTGCCTGGCGGCGAAGGCCATCGAGGATCCCGGCGCGACCGTCGACTCCTTCGCGCTCCTCGACGCGGGGTGGCCCGGTGAGCAGGTCTCCGCGGAGTCCGGCCTGCACCGCGTCCACGTGGCGCTGGCGACGCTGCGCAAGATGGGACTCGGCCCCGTCCTGCGGACGGATCCGAGCGGGTACCGCATCGGCGCCGAGATCGTGCGGCTCTCCCCCGCCTGACGCCGCTCTTTCTTCGCCGCCGGTGGCGCGCATGGTGGTAGGGTGCGCGCCGCTCATGCGGCAATCCTGGCCCCGGCTCCCAACCAAGGCGACCCGCGCGCTCGTCCTGCTCGTCCTCGCGCTCGTCTTCGCCACGGCCTCCCCGGGGTGTGCGGGGAAGAACCCGGCCGACGCCGCGGAGGGCCCCTGCCCCAAGGGACAGGCGTGCACCGTGCGCATGACCATGCTGCACACGTCGGACATCCACTCCCGGCTGTACCCGTTCGAGCAGGTCATCACGCAGATCGACTCGGACCTCGGCCTCGGGCAGCTGAGCCTCGTGTCGAACGTCGGTGGCGTGGCGAGGGTCGCCCACGTCGTGAACCGCGAGCGCGCCCGCGCCGACCGGGTGCTCCACCTCGACTCGGGGGACTGCTTCCAGGGCGCGCCCATCTTCAACTTCTACGCGGGGGAGCCGGAGGTGAGATCCCTCGCCGCGATGGGCATCGACGCGGCCGTGGTCGGGAACCACGAGTTCGACAAGGGCCTGAACTCGCTCGTGACGCAGATGCAGAAGTGGTCGAGCTACCGACTGCTCGCCGCGAACTACAAGTTCGAGGGCCAGCAGGCCGGCACCGGCGACGTGCCCAACTACGGACGGCTAGGGACGATCACGCGCCCCTTCGAGGTCTTCAACCAGGGTGGCCTCAAGGTCGCGGTCATCGGCATGGCCAACCTGTCGAGCCTGACGTCGATCTTCGATCAGCCCAACCGCCTGGGCATCACGCCGCTCAACACGGCCGAGGTCGCCCAGTTCTACATCGACCTCCTCCGCCCCTACGTCGACCTGGTGGTCATGCTCACCCACCTCGGCCTCGAGGTCGACCAGCGGATGGTCCGGAGCACCACGGGCATCGACGTCGTCCTCGGGGGTCACAACCACATCGTCATCAACCCGCCCCAGGAGATCGTCGATTGCTCGGGCGATCCGCTCAATCCGGGCTTCATCTGGTCGGTCGACCCGAACCTGACGGTCGACACGAGCAGGGATCCGCCGAAGGACGCCCTCCACCCCGATCCTGTGAACCACCCCTGGCAGTTCCGCCGGCAGTGCCAGCCGCGCAAGGTGATCATCGCCCACTCCGGGGCGTTCGCGAAGTACGTCGGGCGCCTCGACCTCATGGTCTCGAACGATCCGGCCCAGATTTCCCCGACCGGTGATCCAAAGGACTACGATCCGACGAACGGCTTCGAGGTGCTGACCAGCCGCTACGCGGCCTTCCCCATCGACCAGAGCGTCCCCGAGGACCCGGTCGTGAAGCAACTCCTCGAGCCCTACCGTCGGACCCTCGACACGGTCGCCGACCTCGACATCCTCGTGGGCTACAGCCCGAACGGTGCGCGCCGCATCTCGTCGTCGGGCGGCGACTCCCCGCTCGGCAACATGGTCGCGACGGCGATGTGGCTCCGGCTGGGCATCCAGACCGACTTCTCGCTCACGAACACGACGGGCATCCGGGCGGACATCAACCCCGGGCCGATCACCATCGAGCAGATGTACAACGTCTTCCCGTTCGACAACTCCATCTCGAAGATGCAGCTGTCCGGGCTCGAGGTGCAGCAGCTCTTCGACTTCGTCGCGCGCCGCTCCTCGCGGCGTGGCTGCACCGCCCAGTCGCAGATCGCCGGCGCCCGCGTGCGCCTCAACTGCACCACCTGCAGCCAGCCGGGGCTCGACAAACCGTGCGCCATCGACGCCGAGTGCGTCGACGGAGCAACGTGCGAGAACGGCCGGTGCAAGGTCGAGGCGTGCGCCGACAACGTGTACATCGGGTACCTCCAGAGGGAGGACGGGGCGCGAGTGCCCTGCAAGTCCGACGCGGAGTGCCCGGAGAAGCTGCCGAGCCAGTGCGATCGCAGCCACGCGGCGGCGGGCGGGGCCGGGCTCTGTCTGGCCCCGATCAGCAAGACGAACCTCTACGAGCTCGCGACGAGCAACTACCTCGCGGGCGGCGGCTCGGGCTTCCGCGTGCTGCAGCGCAACACGACGCAGTTCGACACCAAGGTGCAGCAGCGCGACGCCCTCATCGACTACATGCGCGCCGGGAAGCCTTGCGGGTACAGCAAGGCGAACGGAACCCCCGACGGGCTCAAGGCCTGCGCGACGGACCAGGAGTGCGGCACGGACGGGGCGACCGTGTGCGCCTGCCCGGGCCACGTGAAGACGATCGGCTCGGGCGACAACCTCACCTGCCAGACGGACGGCGCGTGCGAGGGTCGCTCGGGGCGCTGCGTCCCGGCGCCTTGCCGCGACGGCGTGGCGCAGTTCCACATCAAGCGATGCCTCGGATCGCCCGACGCGCAGGCCTGTCAGGTGAAGCTCGCTCCATGCGTGCTCGGCGGGGAGTCCTGCAAGTACCTCTCGTGCGTGGATCGCAACCTCGGCAACTTCAGCGACGCGCGACTGGAGATGATCGGTCGATGAGGCGTCTCGTCGTCACCCTCGGCCTCGTGGCCGCCGCCGGCACGGCGTGCACGGGCGCGTTCCCGGTGCGCGGGAGCACGGCGCGCATCTCCGTCGAGCTCCAGCCGCCGATCGCCACGGGCACGCGCGCGCAGCCGCTGCCCCTGGCGATCGAGTACCCGGCCGCGTACGGCGTGAAGGTGCGCGTGCTCAAGGCGGACGGCACCCAGGACGCCGCGTTCACCGGGCAGCTTCGCCTGTCCGTGAAGCCCGGGAGCGTGCAATCGGTCTCCGGGCCGGGGGTCGAGGGGCGCAACGTGCTCGTCACCGCGGGCGAGTCCGCCCCCGTGAACGTGAACATCCTCGGGGCGTACGGCGAGACCCACATCCTCGCGGAGGACCTGGGCTACGTGCCGACCGATCCTCGTCGTGACCCGCCAGCCGCGTGCTCCGACGGAAAGGACAACGACGGCGACGGCCGCTTCGACTACCCCGCGGACGAGGGCTGCGCCTTCGCGAACGACGACTCCGAGACGGGTGGCACGTACACCGCGGGCGCCAGCGAGGCCATCTTCTACGCCCTCCCCCGCGTGGCGGACGTGCGCGGCGTCTCCCAGGGCGGCGCCGCGACATCCTTCCCCAAGCAGCAGATCCAGATCGACACCGGCTTCGACGAGCTGAACCAGCGCTTCGTCTTCACCACGATCGTCACACGCATCGCGTCCGACGGGTTCTATGTCACGGATGTCGACGACGCGATCGAGCAGCGCTTCACGCCACCGGCGAGCTACCAGGAGAACAAGGACAAGAAGCGCGCGGACGGCCAGAAGCCGCGCGGCGCGTCCTCGGTGTTCGCCTTCACCTTCAACGCTCCGCCAGGCATGCGCGTGTGCGATCGCATCAAGACCTACCGCGGCACCGCCATCGACTTCTTCGGCTTCACCGAGATCGGCTTCCCGACGTTCACGCTGGAGGAGTGGGATCCGCGCCTGCGGCCCTGCGGCCTGCCCGAGCCGTACGTGCTGCGGCCCGACGACCTCAGCAGCCAGGCGCTGCTCTTCCAGAACCTGTCGGGCCTCGTCCGCGTGCAGACGCTGGAGAAGGTGGAGACGCGCGTGACCCGGCACTTCGGGCCCGGCGACACGCCTTGCACGAAGAGGGCGGACGGCTCGTACCAGTGTGCGGCGACCGATGACGCCTCGAACTGCGACTTCAACAAGGACGGCCGGGTCGACTTCACCAAGGAGCCCGAGAAGTCGTGCTCCGCGGCGTGCGCGGTGGATCTCGAATGCACCGAGTACTCCAACTTCGCGGCGCGCAGCGCCTTCCAGCTCGTCGTGACCGACACGGTGAACGGGCTGAAGGCGAAGATACAGGCCGACGGCTCGACCTCGCCGAGCTTCCTCCCCCTCGATCTCCGCGGCAAGGCGATCCGCGCCTTCACCGGCACGCTCCGCTACTTCTCGGGCGGCGCGCAGTTCACGCTCGAGGCCCGCTGCAAGGACGACATCATCATCGATCTCGCGGCGCCCCTCGTCCCGATGGACAGGGCGTGCGTCTTCCCGCGCCAGCTCATCGATCTCAACTCAGGAACGCAATAGCGGCCGACAGGCCCGATCCACCGGCCAAATGCTCACCCCCAGAGAACGCATGATCCCCAGACTCCGGACGGGCCTCCCCGCGATCCTCCTCGTCCTCGCGTCCAGCCCCGCCGCGGCCCAGCAAGTGGGCGGAGGGACCGCCGGCACGGTCTCCGTCGACCCGACCGCGCCGACGCCCGAGAAGAAGGACCCACCCCCGCCCGAGAAGGTGGACCCGCCCCCGCCCGAGAAGAAGGACCCGCCGCCTGTCGACGTCGGCGGCACCGCCGGGGCGCGCGCCTTGGGCACCGCCCCGCCCGGCATGAACACGGGCAATTTCATGGATACGCGCCTCACCTGGACGTTCGGCGACGACGACTTCCTCCACCGCACGGGAGAGCTCATTCCGCTCTCCCCCACGTTCAGCATCGGCGACCGTCCGCAGTACAGGCTGTTCTTCGACAACCTCAACTCGCGCTTCGCGGGCCGCGAGAACCTCACGCACCTCGTGATGTACAAGAAGATGCCCGGCTTCGTCGAGAACCTCACGACCGAAGCGGCCGTCGTCCTGCGCTTCGATCTGGGACAGATGTCGCAGAACAGCGGGAACCTCAACTCCGCGCTGTACGACTCGGGGTCGTACCTCCGCCTTTTCTACAAGACGGGCGCCGAGAAGGTGGGCCTGTCGGCCGTGTTCTTCCCGCTCGACACCGATCGGTTCCGCCTCGGGTACCTGTACGACATCTCGTGGGGCGGCACCGCCGCCTCGATCAACCAGTCGATCTTTCCTCGCATCCAGGGATCGTCACCTGGCTTCAAGGTCCAGTACGACCACAAGAAGTTCTACGTGTTCGGCGGCATGAAGACGGCCACCATCGTCCAGCCGGAGCAGGTGCTCACGGCCAGCGGGCAGAACGACGTCGAGGTCGTGCGCGTGGGCGAGACGAACTTCGGCGCCCTCGGCGGCCTCGGCGTGGACCCGACCGACAACGTCCGGTTCGACCTCGGCGGCGGCTACTTCCAGCAGGGCAAGGCCGATCTGTCGGACGTCCGCGGCAGGTCCATCTACACGTGGGGTGGATCCGCCCGCGCGCTCCTTCACCAGAACATGCCCGTCCCGCAGTCCGTCGACTTCCAGCTCTACCGGAACGATCCTGCCGCACCGATGATCATGTTCCGCCCGGAGAAGTACGATCCCGACCAGCTTGCCTTCAGCGTCGGCGTCGAGGGCGCGCTCCTCCGGCAGCACCTCAAGGACTTCGACGTCGACGGCTCGCTGAAGGATCAGTCGTCGGTCGCCGGCGCGGTCCAGGGCATCGTCAAGGCGGGCTACCTCCGGGTGAGCGCGACGGGCATCTACCGCAACCTCCCCTTCGTGGTGCGCAACGTCCCGGGCTTCATCCCCTTCGAGACCCTGCCGAAGGACGCGAACACCGATCCCGAGCTCTTCGGCGCGCTCGCGGCCGACTACCACATCGCGGCCGCGCACCTCACGCCGCAGCTCGGCGGCGGCCTCCAGCTCCCGGCCACGTTCCGTAGCGACTTCACGATCGGCGGCCTCCCGTCTTCACGCACCATCGTGGTGCGGGCGCAGGGCGACGAGTCGATCCTCCCCCTCAACAAGGCCCGCTCGGCGATCGTGCAGGGGCGCTTCAACCTGCGCTGGGACATCTCGGAAGTCGTCGCGGCGAACCTGTGGGTGCAGGTCGTCCGCGACAACAACGGCACGCTCGTGGTGCGCGATCCAGTGGAGGGCACCGCCTCGCTCCGCGTCTTCCAGAGCCCGACCCGCGTCGGCACCGGGCTCGCGCTGCAGGCCCGCTTCTAGGCGCAATGCCGATCGGTTAGGCGCGCTCCAGCGCAAGAGAAGGGGTGCCCCCACTCGCCGCGCTGCGCGCGTCGGTCTCCCCCAAATCGCGCGCTACGCGCGCTCAAGAGCTGTCCAACAATTGCCCGGGGCTGCCCTTCGTTGACGGGAGAGGGCGCGCGCAATTTGGACAGCTCTTCAGGGGGAGACGAAGAGGTCCGGGATGACCGCGCAGACCTCACCCTCGCGCGAGCCCCGCGCAGACCTCACCCTCCCGGCCTCCCTCTCCCTGAAGGGAGAGGGAGGAGCGCGCGAGCCCCGCGCAGACCTCACCCTCCCGGCCTCCCTCTCCCTGAAGGGAGAGGGAGGAGCGCTGGCAGGGATCGGTCTCAGGAAGGACCATCGAGGTGCGAT
>SXNL01000280.1 GCA_005777185.1 Myxococcales bacterium | reverse complement strand
TACGGGATCGCGCACGACGGGACGAGCCTCTTCTACAGCCTCTACAGCGCGACGACCGGGACGATCGTCGGTCCCGGAGGATCGATCTCGGCGAACGAGGTCAGCTCGCTGGCGACGGACGCGACCCACCTCTACCTGAACCACGGCAGCATCTCGAACCGCGGCGTGGATCGCACGCCGAAGACCCTGCAAGGGGCGGTCACCCCGCTCATCACGGCGGCGGAGCTCGGCACCGGGATGGTGCCGGTCGCGATCGTCGTCACGGGCGGCGAGGTCTACGCGGCGCTCAACGATACGGCCTCGGGATCCTCGGGGCGCCTCGTGCGCAAGGCCGCCGACGGAAGCGGAACACTGAAGGACGTGACGCCGCCGTTCTCGCGCGGTGTCTTCTCGCTGGCCGTGGACGCCACCCACGTCTACTGGTGCGAGACGGGCGGCGGGACCGGTGCCCAGCACCGCGTGAGGCGCGTCCCGCTGCTCTCGACCGGCGCGGCGTCCGAGGCGTTGGCCGAGGCCGCCGACGGTTGCCTGGAGCCCGGACCCGAGCCCGAACGCCGAGCCCGGACGCCGAACGCCGAACACCGAACACCGAGTGCCGAACACCGAACACCGAACGCCGAACACCGAACGCTCCTTCCGGTTCGGATGGTATCGACCAGGCGTGGTCGCCGACGGCGTCGAAATGCGACTCCCGCGAGAAGTCCGGTTACCGCCTCCGGTTCCGGTTCCGGGTTCCCGTTCCGCCGGACGTTCTCGTCGGAGACATCTTGTTCGCTGGCCTCGCCGGGGTCTTCACACGAACCCTCGCCGGAGCGCGGAGGGCCCACGCCTCCACGATCAGGCGCTTCAGCTCCGCGCGCCCGATCTCCTCGAGCCGGATGAGGATCGCCGCGTGGCCGTCGAAGTGGGGGATCGTGAAGAACACGCTCGCATCACGATCGATCAGCGCCTGCTTCCTCCCCTCGTGCGCGACCCTGAGTGATCAGAAGCTGCATCCGCACAGGCACTTGTGGTTTCGCGGGCCCTGGGACTCGCACTCGCGGAAGACCTTCGCACCCGTCGTCGGGCACAAGAGGTCGAGGCGGAGACATCCACACGCGTTGGCTGGGGAACAGCCGCCGGGCAGGTCCACGCACTGTTCGACGGGGCCGGTCGGCGGGCCCCCGAGGTGGCAGGCGGTGCCGTCAGGGGTCCGAGTCGCGCTGCAGCGATAAAGGCACACCTGATTGCCGGTGCACGGCACGCCGCCGCACTCGACCACGGGAAGCGCGCTGTCCACGCGCGCGCCGCCCTCGGCGGCGCCGTCGCCCGCGTCGCCGGAGCCACCATCGCGGACTGGCCCACCCACGCCCTCACCGCTACATGCAGACAAGGTGAGGCACGTCAGGACTACGGAGAAGACACGCTGCTTCATCGGGACCTCCTCTCGTGACGGCACGCTCGACCGGAACTCCTCCCGCGGGGCCCACAGCTCGTCTTCATGGCCCCCTCCGGAGACGATGTTCTCGATGTGCTCGACGGTATGCACCACGCCGCCGTCGTTCCATGGTCATTTCGGCCAGAGTCATCGGAGCACCAGGAAGCGCTCGACGAGCTCCGCGCGTGACGCGACGCCGAGCTTGCCCATCAGGCTGGCGACCTGGTTCGCCACGGTGCGCACCGCGGTGCCCCGCATCGCGGCGATCTCCCCGTTCGCGCGTCCTTCGCGGGCAAGGAGCGCCACCGCGCGCTCCCCGTGGCTGAGCCGCGCGACGCGGTCGTCGGGCGCGATGTCGAGGAGGAAGAGGACGACCCCCCCCCCGCCGAAGGCAACGCGAAGGCCCGGCGGGGTGTCGACCCCGCCGCGCGGCGCCGCCGCGGCGCGGTACGCGTGTATCAGCGCGATGCGACCCGTGACCCCGAGCTTCGCCCTGACGTCCCCCATGTGCTTCACCACGGTCGACACGGAGACACCGAGCTCGGACGCGATCAGCTTGTTGGCCAGACCCGTCGCCGCGAGCGCCAGGATCTCCTCCTCTCTCCTCGTGAAGAGCGGCGCGTGACGAGCGGCTCGTGCGCTGCCGCGGGCGACGAGATAGCGCTTCGCCCGGTGATCGAAGTGATCAAGCAGGGACAACCGTCCCTCGACGAGCGCGCGCCAGGCGTCGCCTGCGGTCTGCGGGTGGTGCGTCATGCGCGGCGGGGCCTCGGGCTGACGGGGCGATGCTCGCGGGGCTCGACGTCGAGCACGCAGGCCGGCGGCGATGTGCGCGCCGATCCTGGTCCACGCCAGGGCCTCACGACGCGAGAGCCTCGATGCGCGCGCAACCGGTACGCCGACGCCGAGCCCGCCGTCGAGCACAGGCGACACCGCCTCGAGGACCCCGGCGAGCCATGCCTCATCCGAGGCCGCCAGCGCGTAAGCGGCCTCGAGGATCCCGAGCAGGTCTGGTTCGATGCTCTCCATGTCTTCCCCGCTGCGCCTCCTCTAGTGGTTCAATCACTCGATGAGCAAATGTCTTGCCAATCGCGGATCGCGGAGAAATTCGCGGCAGCCGTCGCGTCGAGGTGCCACCACATCAGCCCGCTACGCGGCTGGACGCGAAGCTCGATGCGCGGTTCTCCGCTCGGATCCGAGGCCGCCGGAGAACTTGGCGCTTCAAGTCCTCGGTCGGTCCGATGCACGCCGCCGGCGTCGAGCGGCGCCAGCTGCGACGAATCTGCGACTCGACGGATGTCCGCGTCGAGCACCCACCCTCGCGGGTGGCGGCGCCGGACTCGGGGACGTCGTGGTTCGCTACTCCGCGCGAACCCTGCCCCGGAAGATGGGCGTCCCTTGGCCTTTCCGCCCGTGGAGGCGGACGAGAGCGCGCGGACACGCCCTTGCTTCTGGGCGGAAGCGGTGT
This sequence comes from Myxococcales bacterium, assembly GCA_005777185.1. GTDB lineage: Bacteria > Myxococcota_A > Polyangia > Polyangiales > Polyangiaceae > SXNL01. The sequence goes on along the minus strand of SXNL01000280.1, from coordinate 12,250 downwards.
GGCGCGCTACCATCCTTGCCATGGCGCAAGCTGCACGCCGCCGCATGACGGTCGAGGAGTACCTCGCGCTCGAGGAGACGGCGTCCGAGCGACACGAGTTCCTCGACGGCGAGATCTACGCCATGAGCGGGGGCACCGCCGCGCACGACGACCTGTCCGTCGCCATGGGCGTGCAGCTGCACGCCGCCCTGCGCGGGCGCCCGTGTCGCGCGGGTGGGTCGAACATGCGCCTCAAGAGCCTCGAGACCGGTGTGTACACGTACGCGGACGCCTACGTGGCATGCGACCGCCGGTTCGAAGACGAGACGCGGACCACCCTCTTGAACCCGCGCGTGGTCGTCGAGGTCCTCTCGGAGGGTACGGAGGCTTACGACAGGGGTGACAAGTTCGCGCACTACCGCTCGATCCCGTCGATCACCGACTACGTCCTCGTCGCGACGACCGCCCGCCGGGTGGAGGTCTACACGCGCCGGGCGACGACGTGGGAGCTCGCGATCTACTCGGCCGGCGACACGATGAGGCTGGCGAGCCTCGACATCGGCCTCCATCTGGATGCGATCTACGAGGGGATCGAGCTCGATCCGCCGAGGCACGCGGCGGGGGTCGAGTAGGCGGGTCCCCTCGCGGCCGGCCGCGCTCGCGCCCGACCGCCGGAACAAAGGCAAGCCGCCGGCCCTCTCGCGAGGGACCGGCGGCTCCCGCCCGCGCTCACGCCGCGGGCTCACGTGGACGTGCGGCGGTCAGGCCGAGCGGCTGTCCGGGCCGTTCGCCTCGACGGTGTCGATCGGGGGCACGGCAGGCGCGGGCTTCGCCTTCCGCGTGCGGCGCTTCGCTTGCCCGAGCTGGACCAGGTGCGTCCGGCTCGTGATCGCGCTCCGCGCCACGTCGGTCCACGCGACGTACCACGCGTGGATCTGCCGCAGCGTGTCGATGCGGGGATCCTGGGCGGACTCCGGCGCGATCTCGCCGGGCGCCGCCTCGACCGTCCGCGCGACGGCGACCTGCTCGCCGAGCGCGCGGAGCGTCTCCTTCGAGACGCCGACGCCGTCGAGCGCCGCCAGCGCGGCGAGGTCCGCCTTGCGGTTCGGTGCCGGGACGCCCTTCGGGCCCTTGCGCGCCGCGCCGCGGAGCTCGCCGCACCGCTCGATGGAAGCGACCTTCCAAGAGCGCAGCGTTTCGATCGCGCGGCTTGCAGCTGATCTCCCGGTGCGCGGACGGGATCTTGGCCGCGGGGTCGCGGTGATCGTCTCCGCGTAGGGTCCCCGGAAAGGGCGACGGCCCGGTGTGGAGCGTGGTCGGCTCAGCACGCCGTGAAGCTCGACTTCATTCAGCCCGGCAAGCCGACGCAGAACGCCCACGTCGAGTCCTTCAACGGCCGCTTCCGCGACGAGTGCCTCGCCCAGGCGCGGTCGGCGCCATCCGGCCGGGGACTCGCTTCGCGACCGCCGGGGGCACGCGCGCCCTCGCCCGGCTCCGCGTGAACAAGCTCGAGGGCGTGAACCTCGTCGGAAGCTCGCTCGCGGTCTCGCGCGACGACCTCTCCCGGTGCAGCGCAGGCAAGGCTACGAAGCGCCCTGGCGGGTGAGGCGACACCGGGGCCGTCGGCCACGCCGGACCCCGTGCGCGGCCACCGGTCTTCCCGCCGTGGAGGCGGATCTCCCTCGGGAGAGTGTCGCGCGACGCGCCACCCACAGGCTCGACGAGGCCTCGCCGCCGTGAAGAACGCGGCGAGCCTGACGGCCCCGCCGGGCAACGATCGCCATCTTGAAGCTCGACGAACTCGCCGACTCTGTGGGGCGCGCGCAGCGCAAAGCGGACCGGCGGCGTCGAGGATACCGTCGTAGATCTCGGTGACCGACCGCTCCGCGAACGGCGCGCCTTCGGCCCCGACCTACCCGCGCCTCCGGCCCGAGACTACCGCCTTGTACCGCTGGCGTGGGTGCGCCGGGTCACTTGCAGGAGAGCGACGGGAGGTCGCACTTCAGCGGCGCCTGGCACACTGCGATCTCGACGTACTTCGTGCCGTCGCACTTGACGTACTTGCTTCCGTCGGCGGAGCACGCCCCGAAATCCTTGTCGCTGGCCGGGCAGGGGTCGCCGACCTCCGCGATGGTGGTGTCGCAGTTCGCCTTGCCGTCCTTGGGGGCGCAGCCGGCCGGGCCCTTGCACAACGAGTCCACGACGTACTTCCCCGCCGCACACTTCAGGAGCGCCTTCTTGTCGGGCGCGCACCGGAAGCCATCACCGTTGCACGCGTCGCCGAGCGCGCTCCCGCACGCGATCTCGGTGCCCGACGAGTCGCACGGCGTCCCCGAGCACCCCCGCTCCACGACCATCTTGCCTGCCTTGCACAGCAGGAGAGACTTCTTGTCGGTGGAGCAGCCACCCTTCCCCTCGCCGCTGCTCGTGCACACGTCACCGGCGTCCGCGATCGTGAGGTCGCACGTCGAGGTGTCGCCCGCAGTCGTGCACCCCTTCGGCCCCTTGCACGCGCCGGCCACGAGCTTCCCGCCGATGCACAGGAGCTGGACTTTGGCGTCTTGGCACGTTCCCCCTCCGGTGCACGAGTCCCCCGCCTTCGGCGCGCTGTCCGAACTCGCGCACGACACGACGGTCCCGAACACCACGGCGATCGACGCCCACATCCTCATTCCCCTGACCCAAGCTCTGTTCATCGCAGCCTCCTCCTGGTCTTGATTCTGGCTCTACCTGGCATGCGGTCTCCGTGGAAGGTCGTTCCTGCCAGGCCTTCGCCGTCCCCGGCATGACGCACTCCGCCGCCGAAACGACCCGCGCCGAGGTTCTTCGCAGGCCGTCCCTGGGCGGATCGTCCCGTCGCGGAAGCAAGAGGCGTCCCCGGTCGATGGCGAGGCCGCAGACGCCCTCGGGGATGCATGCAGGTCCTGCCCTACCTGCTCGATGCTCTTGTCCATGCGTGCAGCGCTCCGGGCGACGACGCCCACCATGCTGAACTCGCCCCCCGATGAACCAGGAAGTGCCGAGGTGCAGCGCGGCGTGAAGGGTCCCGGGGCCATCTCGCTTCCCGATCGCGAGCCTCGGGTTGACGAACGCGATTGTGGCGTCCGCGCCACCGTCTTTGGGCGCGACGGCGTCCTCACCGCCGTCCCCGGCGTCTGCGCTCCCGACGACTCCGGCGTCCCCCTTGGGCGGGCCGCGGTATGTCTTCGATGCCGAGGACGGCGGCGCATCCGGCAACCGCGAGACAGACCAGCGGCCCCGCGAGAACGTTCCGCGCACGCTGGAGAACCGGCCTCATCGCAGTACCCCCGAGGCAGGGTCGAGCGCGGCGAGGTTGCCCACGAGGGAGCCGCGGTACGTGTTGAGCCTGTATCCCCCCACCATCACGACCGGTCCGCACCCGGCGCACGACGCCTTCCCCACGGCGATCGTGGAGACGCTCGTCTGGTATCCCGTGAAGCCGTTCGGGCTCGGGCTTGAGAGCGGGTTGAACATCGTGTCGAGTGCGCCCGCCTTCCTATCGAGCTTCGCGATCCGGTTGGCCGAGCCCGCGGTGCCCTTGTAGGCCGTGAACGATCCGACGGCGTACACGCTGCTCCCCGACACGGCCAGGCCGGCTACAGGACCGTCGAAGCCGTTCGTGAGCGCTCCCTCCGGAGTGAACGTCGTGTCGAGCGTGCCGGTCTTCAGATCGAGCTTCGCGATCCGGTTGGCCGAGCTCGCCACGCCCCGGTAGGCCGTGAACTCGCCGCCCACGAAGAGGTGGGTCGCGTCGATCGCGAGCGCATTGACGCCCGTGTCGAAGCCGTTCGCGGTGGCCCCCGACGGGCTGAACGTCGTGTCGAGGACGCCCGTGTTCGCGTCGAGCTTGGCGATGTGGTTCGCGGAGAGAGGCGCCCCCCTGTACGCGGTGAAGTACCCACCCACGTATACGTCGGAGCCCGTGGCGGCGAGCCCGTATACGCTCGCGATTGCCCCCCCCCACTCGAAGCCGTTCGCGCTCGCGCCGGCGGGGCCGAACGTCGTGTCGATGGCGCCCGTCGTGGCGTCGAGCTTCGCGAGCAGGCGGGCGGAGCTCGGGACGTTCCTGTACGCGTTGAAGAAGCCACCCACGAAGAGCCTGTTTCCCTCGGGCGCGAGGCAGGTCACGATGCCATCGAAGCCGTTCGCGAGGGCGCCCGGCGGGCTGAACGTCGTGTCGAGGGCGCCCGTGTTCGCGTCGAGCTTGGCGATGCGGCTCGCGGATCCCGGGACGCCCCTGTAGGTCGTGAAGGAGCCCCCGACGTAGAGCGTCGACCCAGCCCCCGCGAGCGCGCGGACACCGGACGCACCGTCGTCGAAGCCGTTCTTGTCGGGCGGACTGAAGGTCGTGTCGACCTGGAACGTCGTGTCGTCCAGCTTCGCGACGTTCGTCACCGGGCTGCCGCCGTAGGCCGTGAAGGAGCCCCCGAGCCACAAGGTCTTGCCCGACCAGACCAACGCGGTGACGAAAACGGAGTTCGCGCCCGCCCCTCCCATGAATCCGCCGACGCCGTTCGCAGTGGAACCCGCTGGTTTGAAGCTGGAGTCGAGGGCGCCCGTCTTCAGGTCCAGCTTGGCCAGGCGGTGCGCCGAATCGGGAACACCCCGGTAACCGGTGAAGCTGCCGCCAGCATAGACGTCGGTCGCCGTGAGCGCGATCGCGTCCACGGCGCCATCGAAGCCATTCGGTGTGGCGCCGGCGGGACTGAAGGTCGTGTCGATGTTGCCGTTCCCGAGGCCGAGCTTGGCGATCCTCGCCGCGGACGCAGTGCCCCTGTAGGCGGTGAACGCGCCGCCGGCGTAGACGTGCGTGCCGTCGAGCGCGAGCGCGTGCACGTTCCCGTCGAAGCCGTTCCCCGTCGCCGGGGAGAACGTCGCGTCGAGCGCCCCGGTCCCGAGATCCAGCTTCGCGATGTGGTTCGCGGGAGCGTCACGGTAGGTGGTGAAGGCACCTCCGACGAAGAGGTGGGTCGCGTTCGCTGCGAGGGCGTAGGAGGGGCCGTTGAAGCCGGTGCTCGCGACAGGATGGAACGTCGTGTCCAGCACCCCGGTCATGAGGTCGATCTTCGCGATCCGGTTGGTGAACCCTCCCCTGTAGCGATCGAAGTGACCCGCGACGTACACCGAGCCCCCTGCGACGACGAGGGCGTCCACCTTGTCGTTGAAGCCGTTGGTCGCCGGAGGGTTGAACTTCGTGTCGAGCTCACCCGTCGCGAGGTCGAGCTTCGCGATGTAGTTGGCGGCGCCCGCGACTCCCCTGTACTTCGTGAACTGCCCGCCGACAAACAGGCCCGTCGAGTGGACGGCGAGGGCGCGCACGTGACCGTCGAACGCAGAGGGTGCGGTGAACTTCTTGTCGATCGCGCAGGTCACAGGATCCATCTTGGCGAGGAAGGTGGCCGTCTCGCCCTGGTAGTTCACGAACTGGCCCCCGACGTAGATCGCGGTGGCGGTCTGCGCGATCGCGTAGACGGGGCCGTTCAGGCCGCCGACGGCGGGGGTCGAGAGGGGGCAGGCCGTGGGGGTGCCCGTCGGGTCGAGCGCGATCAGGTTCGACGCCGAGAAGGGGGAGATCCGCGTGAACTTGCCCCCGACGTACCAGGACTTGCCGAGGTGGAGCGTGGCGTTGATGGATCCAGCACCGTCGACGCCCGTGACCGTCAGGTGGGGCGCTCGGAGGGAGGGAGGTCCGGCGTCGAACGTCGGAGGAGCGTCCGGCGCATCCTCGCCCGCATCGCCGGCATCCCCGGTCGCCGCCGACGCGTCCCCTCGGGCGGGCCGCGGTATGTCCTCGATGCCGAGGACGGCGGCGCACCCCGCCATCGCGAGCACAAGCGCCGCGGTCCCCGCGCAGACGCCCATCCGGCCCATTTGTAGTGCGAGATGCGGAAGTGCAGGAGGTGGGGCGGACGCCCGCCGGGGGCCTCGCTCGTGGACATGACCGAGCCTGGCACGGGGTAGACTGATCGGTCAAGTGGAACTGTACCGTTCGGTACAGTAGAGTCGTGGGACATGGACTCCCGCACGCACCTCGTCGAAGTCACCGCGGCGCTCCTCTGGCGGCAGGGCCTGCGCGCGACGGGCCTCGCCCAGATCCTGGACGAGAGCGGCGTGAAGCGTGGATCGCTGTACTTCCACTTCCCCGGCGGCAAGGAGGAGCTCGCCGTGGTCGCGCTGCGGGCGGCAGGCGCGACCATGACCGCGAACATCCGGGAGGCGCTCTCGCACCGGAGCGCGCCGACCGCCATCCGCCGCTTCGTGGAGTCCTACGCGCGGCAGATGGAGGAGTCGGGTTTCCACCACGGATGTCCGATCGCGACGGTCGCGCTCGAGGCGTCGACGAAGTCGGAGCCGCTGCGGGAGGTGTGCGCCGCCGTCTTCGCCGAGTGGGAGGGGCTCCTCGCCGCGCGGCTGGAGCAGGATGGCGTGGGCCGTCGTGACGCCCGCAGGCAGGCCGCCGTGATCCTCTCCGCCCTGGAGGGCGCCATGATCCTCTGCCGCGCGCGGCGCTCGACGGAGCCCCTGCGGTGGGTCGCCGCGCACCTCGTGGCGGCGCTGGAGGGGGGGCGTCGCGCGTGAGGGCGCGATCGCTCGTGGTGCTCGATATCTCATGGGACCGGACGGCGCGCTACGACCACCGTGCGCGCCCCGCCGGGGGCGTTCTCGACGCACGGGCGGAGCTGTGCTCAACGTCGACGTCCAGGACCCGCGCATCGACGACAGCGCGCGAGCAGCCGTATCGCAGTTCGGCTGCGCCGCGACCGGAGCGGTCTCGAGGCTCGACTTTCACAACGTCGGGCTCACGTGCAGCCCGCGCGATATCGACTACGAAAAGATCGACCCGGCGTGCGGCGAGGGCTCCACGGAGCGCGACACCCGGACGCTCCGCTGCAAGGGGTGCGACGGCGTGAGTCACGCGTGCAAGGCCGAGACCAGCGGGCTCAGGGGAACGGACGTGGCGGCGGTCTTGAGCTGGCTTCGCAACTCGCCTTCGCCTCGCGGCAAGGTGCTCGCGACCCGCAGCGCGAGCCAGGAACTCCATGGCGCACGGGTAGGCGTCCAGGTTCTCGTGGTCGAGTCGCTGCGGCGGCGGGTCGGGCATGAGGCGCCTGTCGACCGTGGATGCGATCTGTCGCCTCTCTTCGCGCACGCGCACACGCAGGAGGACGAGGACGAGGACTAGGACGAGGATTGGCGCCGTGTGCTACCCTTCAGGCGATGGCGACGCTTCTCGACGCCCCCCGTCGTGGACCGGAAATTCCGGTCGGCCCGACCGAGGCGGAGTGGGCGGGCATGTCGGCGGACGAACGTGAACGCTTCCTCGTCCGCGTGAACGACTCGCTCTCCGATCCACGCGATCTCATGTCCGAGGGGCGCCCTCACAAGAAGGCGAAGACCCGGGTCGTCGACCTCCTCGGATTGCATTTCCGCGCGATGGGCCGCGTCGTCTACGTGGCCGAGGAGATGGGCGTGGTCTACCCGGGCGAGCCCGCGTTCGCACCGGATGTGCTCGCCGTCGTCGACGTCGAGCAGCCGGAGGACGACGAGCGCATGGCCTGGGTCGTCGCGGACGAGAAGAGGGGGATCGACCTCGCGTTCGAGGTCCTCCATCGCGGCGATCGCGACAAGGATCTCGTCGAGAACGTCGCGCGCTACGCCCGCCTCGGCATCCCGGAGTACTTCGTCTACGATCGCGCGCGCCAGCACATCCACGGGTACCGGCTGCCAGACCCCAACCCCGGACGATACGAGCGGATCGTGCCGCAGGCGGGGCGGCACCACTCCGTCGTGCTCGGGCTCGACCTCGCCATCCAGGGGGGAACGCTGCGCTTCTTCCAGGGGATGGCAGAGCTCTTCGGGACCGACGACCTCGTCGGCCGTCTCAACGAGATGGTGCAGTCTCTGACCGCGAAGGCCGACGAGGCAGAGACCAAGGCCCAGCAGGCAGAGACCAAGGCCCAGCAGGCAGAGACCAGAGCGGGCGCGGCGGTGCGCGCCATGCAGGGAGCCATTGTCACGGGGCTCGAGGCGCGGGGCATCGCGTGCGGGGCGGAGCTCCACGCGAAAATCGCCACGTGCGAGGATCCGGCGACGCTCCAGCGATGGCTCCTCCGCGCCATGACCGCGAGGTCGGCCGCGGACGTGGAGTGAGCCACGCGCGGGCCGGACAGATCCCAGCGAGCGGAATTACCGCACCGGGCCCCCACCTCGGTGCGGCTGGGTCATGGCCTCGCCCGACACGGCCGATGCGCGCACAGACGGCGGAGCAGAGCCCCTCCCCGATGTCCCTGACCCCGGTGTGCCCGACGCATCCGACCCGATCGAGCGCGGCGACGCGACGGACGACAGCGCAGGAGCGCACCTCGGGATCCCCCTCCAGTCGGCGCTCGACTTCCCGAGCCCGAACAGCGTCATCGTCGCGTCGTGGCTCGAACGCAGAGGCTCACGTTCGCTCCGAGCCGGTGCACGCTGAGGCATCAGGTTGCCACGTGGGAGGGCGGGCGCTCGAAGCTCCGCGCCTACGACGAGGACGCGGAGGTGTGCGGTCGGGAAGAGGTCGAGCTCGAGCGGCGGGTTCGCGACGCGATCCCCGCGCTCGAGGAGACCCTCGACCTCATCGAGGCGCGTGGAGTGAAGCTAGAGCGCGCGGCGATCGCGGGCACCTCGGCGATCTCCCTGAAGGTACCCCCGCTGGAGGTCGAGTTCTCGGCGACCCCGCGCCAGGCCGGGGTCCGCGAGATGCACGACCTCCCCGCCCGGTTCGAGCTCGCCCTGATGCCCGCGTCGCGCCCCCACGAGGTCACCGGCGACGGCTTCCTCGAGGTCGTGGAGCGGTTCAGCCGACGACTCGTCGGCGAGCCCCGCCACCTGCAGCTGCAGCGTTGGCTCGAGCTCGCCGACACGGCGCTGCGCGGCGGCGAGCCGTTCGAGACGCTCGAACGCCGGGCGTGCGCGGTATGCGGCGGGCCCTCTCTGGTCGTCCGCGAGGAGTGGACGGACGACGACTGGCACGCCGCGCATCACGAGCAGAAGAACACGCTGTGCACCGCGCAACCCCACGTCGTCACCGTCGCGTACTGAGCGACGTGGCCGGGCGGGACCGGCCGGTTCGTGTCACGCGGGCGGCCATGCGCAGGGTTGCCTCTGCAGCGGCAGCCGCGTGCATAAAGGTGACGAGGTAGGCCCCCCTTCTCTCCTCGCGCGAAGTGCCCTACGCTCCTCGCGTGCCGACGCGGACACTGGAGCGGCGAGATCTCCTAAATGCGTTCGTCGCGGGCACCCGCGGGCTCACGAACCCGGTCTCCGAGGGCGGCCTCCCCCCGAACGGACATCCGCCGCCGTGAAGATCGTCCACGCCGCCGACCTCCACATCGACAGCCCGCTCCGCGGCCTGGCCCGCTACGAGGGGGCCCCGCTCGACCGGCTGCGCGGCGCGACGCGAGAGGCGTTCACGCGGCTCGTCGATCTCGTCCTCGCGGAGGAAGCCAGCCTGCTCCTCCTCGCGGGCGACGTCTTCGACACACAGTGGCGCGACTTCAGCGTGGGGCTCTTCTTCACGGCCCAGCTCGCGAGGCTTCGCGAGTCCGGCGCCAGGGTGGCGCTCGTCCGGGGCAATCACGACTTCGAGCACAGCGTGATGCGCACCCTGCCGATGCCACGCCACGTCCACGTGTTCCCTTCGAGCGCGCCGTCCTCCCTCGTCCTCGAGGACCTCGGCGTCGTGGTGCACGGCCAGAGCTTCCCGTCGCGCCACGTGGACGTCGACCTCGGGGGGGCGTACCCGACGCGGCAGGAGGGCCTCCTCAACGTCGGCCTCCTCCACACGAGCGTCGACGGGCGGCCGCCCCACGCCCGCTACGCGCCCACGAGCCTCGACGTGCTGCGCGCCAAGGGCTACGACTACTGGGCGCTCGGGCACGTCCACGAGCGCGAGGTGCTCTCGCGCGATCCCTGGATCGTGTTCCCGGGCAACCTGCAGGGCCGCCACGCGCGGGAGCTGGGGCCCAAGGGCGCCTCCGTCATCACGGTCGAGGATCTCGTGGTGCGATCGGTCGTGCACGAGACGCTCGACGTCGTCCGCTGGGCGCGCCTCGAGGTTGACGTCTCCGCGGCGCGGGGTCTCGACGACGCCCTCGACGCGGTCGGCGACGCGCTCCGCGACGCCGTGCTGGAGGCCGACGGCCGCCTCCTCGCTGCGCGGGTGGAGCTCGGCGGAAGGTCCCCGTTCTCCGCCGAGATCTCGCGGGACCCCGCGGCGGTCGTGGCGCGGGTCCGCCAGCTCGCGCTCGACCACCACGGAGACGAGGTCTTCGTCGAGAAGGTCTCGGTGCAACCCGCGACGTCACCCCTCGCAGTCCCCCTCTTCGAAGACCCGCTCGCCGCCGACGATCTCGACGCGATCCTGCGCGAGCTGGACGATCTCGCGAAGAAGCTCCCTCCCGAGCTGGCCGACCAGCTCGACTGGGCGAGCGACGCGGGTCGCGCCGACGTCATCGCGCGAGCCGAGGCCCTCCTGCGCGCGCGCCTCCTGGAGGGCCGGTGAGGCTCGAACGCCTGGAGCTCGCGCGCTACGGGGCGTTCGATGCGCTGTCGCTCGACCTCTCCCGACCGGGCGTGCTGCACGTGATCTACGGGCAGAACGAGGCCGGCAAGAGCACCACGCGCCGCGCGATCGGCGACCTGCTCTATGGCATCGCCTCCGACACGTACTCGCCGGCACCCGAGGAGCTGAGCGCGACCGGGACGCTCTCGGCGGACGGTGTGCCGTCCGTGACCGTGACGCGGCGCAAGGGACGAAAGAACACGCTCGTCTACCCCGGCGGCGCGCCGTGCCCGGAAGGCGTGCTGGCGCCCTTCGTCGGGACGATCGACCGCGCCACGTTCGAGATCATGTTCGGCCTCGACCACGACAGCCTCAGGGTGGGCGGCGAGGCCATCCTGCGTGGCGAGGGCGACATCGGCGAGACCCTCTTCGAGGCGGGGTCCGGCCTCGTCCACGTGACGGAGCTCGGCAAGGCGCTTCGCGCCGCGCACGAGGAGATCTACGCGCCGCGCGCGGTCAAGCGCCGCCTCAACGTGGCGATCGCACAGGTCAAGAAGCAGCAGCAGGCGGTGCGCCAGGCGATCCTGACGACGGACGCATACCAGGACCAGGAGCGCGGCGTGATCGACGCGCAGGCGAAGATCGCCGCCCTCGATGCGGAGCGGACCAGCCTCGAGGCCGAGCTGGCCCGGAAGAAGCGCGTGGCGCAGGTCCTGCCGCTCCTCGCCGAACGCACGCGATGGCTCGAGCGGGAAAGGGCGCTCGGGGACGTGGTCCTCCTGCCCCACGAGGCGGCCCAGGAGCGCGTGGCCGCGGAGGACAACGCGCGCCGCGCGAGCGCGCGGATCGCGGGCCTCGAGCTCGACATCGCCGCCCACGCGCGCATGGAGGAGGCTGCCGTGTTCTCGCCGGCGATAGCCGGCGCGGTCGAGCGGATCGGGGGGCTCGCGGGCGATCTCGGTACGCTCGCGCACGACGAGCGAGAGCTCGTGCGCGCGCGGGCCGAGCTCACGCGGCTGCCCGAGGTCACGGCGGACGAGGTGGACGCCGTGCGGGCGCTCTCGCTCGCGCTCGACGACATCGAGGGCGAAGGGGGGATCGATCTCGCGCTCGAGGAGGCCCGGGTCGCCGCCGCGGCCGAGCGGTGCGCGTGCGCGGACGCGATCGTCTCCCTCGGCCTCGCGTGCGCGCCTGAGGACATGCCGCGCATGGCGTTCGTCCCCCTCGACACGGTGCGGATCCACGAGGAGAAGATCCGCGCGCAGGACGAGCGGACACGCGCCCTCGACGCGGCCCTCGTCCGCGCCGAGGAGGCGGTCGCCGCCGCGGACGCGCAGCTCGCCGAGGCGCTCGCGGCGGGCGACCTCCCCGACGAGACGGTGCTCTTCAAGCTCCGGCTCGAGCGCGACCTCGCCGTGCAGGATCTCATCGAGAAGGGATCCAGCTACGCCGCCCGCGCCGAACGCGCCATCTCTGCCGCCGACGATCTCGCGGACCGCCTCCTCCGGGACGCCGCCCGCGTGGCCGCGCGCGCACGCGCCCAGGCCGCCGTGAAGACCGCCGCCGACGAGCGACGTGCGGCCGCCCGACGCTTCGACGAGGCGCAGAAGGAGGCCCTCCGCGCGCGGGCGGCAGGGGGGTCCCTCGCGGCCGCGGCCGGGATGCCCGCCCTCGAGCCCGCCGCCGCGCGGGAGCGAGACTAGGGTG
>SXNL01000279.1 GCA_005777185.1 Myxococcales bacterium | reverse complement strand
GGCTTGATGATGGCTTCGATCTTCTTCATCGGTTCCGCGCGCGAGGCGCCTGGGGTCCTATCTCCGAGCCGCGGGCCGCATGAAACCCCAGCTGGCGGCCGGGCGCAATGGGGGTTCCACGTGGTCCCGGCCGGGCCGACCGCAGCGTGGCCCGCCGATGGTTTCGCTGACGTTTCGACGTGCAGGAAAAATCAGCGGTCGGCCGCCGATTTCGGTGCTCGGCGCACCGCAAAAGGCGGCAAACTGTAATCAATTCGAATGGTTGACGTCGTGCCGGCCAAGCTGGCTCCGATCCCGCTGGGCACGTTCCCGACGCCCGTCGAGCGCCTCCGTGCGCTGGAGCGGCGTGGCTGCGAGCTCTGGGTGAAGCGGGACGACCTGTCGGCCGAGCCTTACGGGGGCAACAAAGTCCGCAAGCTCGAGTACCTCCTGGCGGACGCCAGACGGCGAGGCAAGGGGAAGATACTCACCGTCGGCGCCGCGGGTTCGCACCACGTCCTCGCGACCACGGTACACGGTCGCCGGCATGGCTTCGAGGTCGGCGCCCTGCTGGTGTCCCAGCCTGGGACGGCCCACGGCGAGGCGAACCTCCGCGCCGGTCTCGCGCAGGGGTTGACCCCCATCCCCACGTCGATGCTCTCGTTGCCGCTCCGGGCGTGGCTCGCGATGGACGACGACGTGTACTTCATCACGGTCGGTGGCTCGAACCTCGTGGGCTCGCTGGGCTACGTGGACGCGGGTCTCGAGCTCGCCGGGCAGATCGCGCGCGCCGAGCTGCCCGCTCCGCACGTCGTGGTCGTCGCGCTCGGTTCGGGCGGGACGGCGGCCGGGCTCGCGGTCGGGCTCGCGGAGGCAGGGCTCGAGACGAGGGTGGTCGGCGTGGCGGTCGGGAAGCCCGTGGTCGCGCTTCGCCTGATGGCCCACCGGCTCGTGCGCCAGGTCGCAGACGCGCGCGGCGTCGAGCGAGACGCCGCGCTGTCGCGCCTCACGGTGGACGCCCGCTGGGTCGGGCCGGGGTATGGGCGCTCGACCCTGGCGGCCGCGGAGGCGATCGCACGCGCGGAGGACGCGGGGCTCGTCCTCGACACGACCTACACGGGCAAGGCGTTCGCGGCGACGCTCGCCCGCATGGAGGAGCGCGATGGCGCGGAGCGCGTCCTCTTCTGGAACACGCTCAGCAGCCGACCGCTGAAGCCACTCCTGGGGGGGGACGCCGGCTCGGCCCTCACGCCAAGACTTCGCCGGCTCCTCGTGTGAGCGGTGTCATCACATCGGCGCCCTTCTTTTCGCGCCGGGGCGCACGCCGCTGCTGGCACGCGAGGCGTTTTGCGGCAGAATCACGATCGAGAGATGGCGCCGACCTCAAACCCGTGCCTCGCCACCGGCGAGGACGTTCACAGCAAGAAGACCCCCCAGCAGCTCGCTCCGCTGGAGAAGCGCGAGCTGCCTACGATCCCGCCGCCCCCCGAGTACCCGCCCCCCGAGCGTGACAGCACGAGGGACCTCGAGGAGGGCAGGGAGAGCGGACCGCCCCCCGAGAGCCACCTCGGGCGCGAGAGCCATCCACCGCACGACTCGCGGCATTCGTCCGTCATCCGGCGTCGCGCGGAGATCGTCGTCCCTCCGCTGCCCGTCGTCCGTGGCGTGAGCCCGTCCGCGCCGTCCTCGCAGCGCGAGCGCGCCGCGCTGACCGAGGAGGTCGCCCCCCCACGAAAGAAGGATCCTCGCAGCGAGTGAGCGCGTCTCGCGCTAGGATCGCGGCGTGCCCCGCAAGATCCGTCCCACGAAGCAGATCGTCGCCTTCAAGGTCGAGCCCGAGCTCGCCGCCGTCCTCGATGCGATGCCGAACAAGAGCGAGTTCATCCGCGCCGCCGTGCAGTCACGCCTCACGACGGCGTGTCCGCTGTGCCGCGGCAGCGGGCTGCTCCCCTCGAGCGGCGTCACCGACGAGCTCACCAAGCTCGTGCAGCAGCACCCACTCTGCGTGTGCGCGGGGTGCGGCGCGAAGGGCCCGCGCCCCTGCCACACGCCTGGCCACTATCCTGGTCACTGCGACGGTGACGCGCGCGTCACCGCGTTCGAGCAGTGGGGCATCTACTACTGTGACGCCTGTGCGCCGACGGTCGGCTTCTGTGTAGGATGCAAGAAGCCCGTCGGTCGCGTCGGCAAGGCGCAGCGCGACGTGAAGTGCGCCGAGTGCCGGGCGGCCTGACCGACGTCACCCTCACCGTCGCTCGCTCCTTGCAGGGAGAGGGAACTCCGCCGACGCGCTCGTGGACGCGGCGGGACGCGCCGGTACCGCCACCGCGGAGGGCACGGCGCGCGCCGCCGCGTGGTGCCTGGCGGTGGCGAACGTCATCGAGCCGGTCGCCGCCGCGATGAGCAACATGCCTGCCGTGATCGCGACGGAGCGAGAGGCGGTGCCCGCCGGCGCGCGAGCCGCCGCGGGGCCCTCCGACCCGCCCGACACCACCGGCGCCGTCGACATCACGTGCGCGGCGGACGAGGTCGCCGCCGGAGGTGTGGTGGGGCGCGGCTGCAGCGGGACCGAGAGGTAGGGCCGTCGTGTGGTCCGCTGGGGTCTCGCTTCTCGCGGTCCCGGTGCGAGCGGGTCGAGGCGCGGCATCCCGACGAGCGTGGGATCGCTCGGCAGCTCCTCCGGGACGCGCGCGAGGCGGGCCGAACTGTCGGTGTGGTCGTCCGCATCCGAGTCGTGCCCGCGCGTGAGGATGATCGTCTTGTGGCCGTGCCGGAGCTCGGGCGCTGCGTCCGTCAGGCGATGGATCAGCTCCTGGCAATCACGGATGCGCCTGTCACGATCGCGCACCAGCATGTCGTCGACCACGCGCGCGACCCCGGCTGGGACCCACGGCGCCACCGACGCGAGCCTTGGAGGATCGTCCTTCAGGATCGCGAGGAGCGTGAGGTGGTAGGCCTCTCGCTCCTCGAAGGGCGGCCTCCCTGCGAGGGCCTCGAAGAGCACGGCGCCCAGGGCCCAGATGTCCGCGCGCTGGTCCAGATCGGGGAGCCCCTCGATCTGCTCTGGCGACATGTAGAGCGGGGTGCCGAGCGGATCCTCCGCGTCGGGCGACACGCCATCCGACGACGCGTCGGACACCGCGTCCATCTGCTTCGAGATCCCGAAGTCGAGCACCTTCACGAGGAGCGAGCCGTCCTCGTGCGACGTGAGGAACACGTTGCCCGGCTTGAGGTCCCGGTGGACGATTCGCGCGCGGTGGGCCTTCGCCATCCCGCGCGCCAGCTGGTGCGCCAGCCGGAGGCCCGTGTCGAGGCCGACGCGCCCCTCGCGCGCGAGCCTCGCCGCGAGATCCTCGCCGACGAGGTACTCCATCACCATGTACACGCCGAGCGCGGGATCCTCGCCCACGTCGAAGACGTCGACGACGTGCTCGCTCTCGATCGCCGCGGTGGCGCGCGCCTCCCGGCGGAACCGTGCGGCGAGCTCGTGGTTCCGAGCGAGCTCCTTGTCGACGAGCTTGATCGCGACGCGCTTGGAGAGGTCGAGGTGGCGCGCCTCGCACACGATGCCCATGCCGCCCGTCCCCATGACGCGGACGATGCGGTACTTTCCCCCCACGTCGACGCCGACCAGGGAGCTCGCTTTCTGGGGATCGGGCACCGGATCTTCCTACGGGTCCAGGCGGGGTTTCTCCCCCGCTCGCGACGATTGAAGAGACAATGAAATCATGCGCTTGTGCTGTCCGCCCGTCAGCCAACGCCTTCGAGCGCCGGCGTCGCGCCGATCCGGGGCCGGCTTTTCCACCGGAGCCCCATGATCGCGCGGAGCGCCCAGTCGGTGACGAACGAGGGGCATGAGCGCGAAGAACGCGATCGCGAACCGTGCGCTGAACGGCGCCACGTAGCGGGCGTGCGGCCGGCGCGCGAGGGCGGAGTGGGTGATCACCCGGGTCGTGGCCTCGGGGCCTGCGCCGGTGCGCTCCACGTTCTTCCGGACGGCGTCGGCCCGGTCGAGGACGGCGGCGTACGGTGACGCCTTCACGCGGAACGCCGGAGGCCGTCCATGGCGACGTCGTTGAACTCGGCGTGGATCGCGCCGGGCTCCACGAGCGACACGGGGATCCCGAAGGGCGCGAGCTCGTTGCGGAGCGCGTCCGAGATCGCCTCGAGCGCGTACTTCGTCGCGTGGTAGGCGCCCATCATGGGGAAGTCATGAGCCCGCCGATGCTCCCGACGTTGACGACGCGATCGCCGCCGTTCTCCCGCATCTTCGGGAGGAACGCCCGCGTGACGGCCATCAGGCCGAAGACCGCCGAGCCAGCACGCAAGAGCACATCCCCGAGATCGCTCCGTCACTCCTCGTCGGCGCGGAGCTTCGCGAGGACGCCCAGATCCTCCAGCGTCGAAGTGTCCCCCTTGGTCTCGACGACGCCGCTCGCGACCTCCTTGAGGAGGCGCCGCATGATCTTGCCGCTCCTCGTCTTGGGGAGCGCGTCGGCGAAGCGGATCTGGTCCGGTCGGGCGAACTTCCCGATCTCCTTGTCGATGTGCTCGGCGAGTCGCTCCCTGGTGCCCTTGTCGGCCGTGACGCCGCTCTTCAGCGTGACGAAGACGACCAGCGCCTGGCCCTTGAGATCGTCGGGCTTCCCGACGGCCGCAGCCTCCGCCACGAGGGGGTGGCTGACGAGGGCGCTCTCGATCTCCGCGGTGCCGATGCGGTGGCCAGCTACGTTGAGCACGTCGTCGATGCGGCCGATCACCCAGAAGTACCCGTCCTCGTCCTTGCGGGCGCCGTCGCCGGTGAAGTACACGCCCGGGATCTGGCTCCAGTACGACTCGCGGTAACGCGCGTCGTCCCCGAAGAGCGTGCGCGCCATCGAGGGCCAGGGCCGACGGATCACGAGCTTCCCGCCCTCGTTCGCCGAGCACTCCTCGCCCCTGTCCTTCACCACAGCGATGTCCACGCCGAACAGCGGCAGCCCCGTGCTCCCCGGCTTGGAGTAGCAGGCCCCGGGCAGGGTGGTCAGCATGATGCAGCCTGTCTCGGTCTGCC